>DAOUAS010000036.1:0-24592 GCA_034433295.1 Anaerolineales bacterium
GGGGATATTCCGAGTAACATAATCAACTCCTTTGCCTTTATGGGTTTTCAACAAGCATGAAATGCCTGGAATCTTTATTCGGGCCGCAGGATTCGCGCATAACAATCTCGACAGGCAGAATAAATTCCCGTTGCTCTTCATGTGTTTCACCTGTAATTCGCTTAAGCAATAATTCAGTTGCTAGACGCCCCATTTCGTATGCCGGCTGCCTGGCAACAGTCAAAAAGGGTTTCATGAACATGAATTCAGGTAGATCGTCAAACGCAACCACCGAAACATCCCCAGGCACATCCAAGCCCAGGTTATGCAGCGCTTTTATGGCGCCCATCGCAACAAAGTTATTGCCCCCAAATATTGCCGTCAGTCCCGGGTTTTGTATCATAGCCTGATTGGCAAGCTGATATCCACTTTGTTCGTTAAAAGCTCCGTAATAAATAAGCAAAGTATCTCCCAGACCGGCCTCAGACAATGCTTGTTGGTATCCGAGCACGCGATCTTCGGAAGTGGAGACACCTTTGCTGCCGGCAATTATTGCAATTCGCTTGTGACCCAGCCCAATCAGCAATTTGGTCAAACGATATGCGCCATTTTTCGAATCGGAATATACAATATCCGTTTCCACTCCTGAAATACGACGGTCAAGCACGACAACATTAATATGATTTGCTTCAAAAAATTTGATCGTATTGGCATTTCCACACGAGGGGACCAATAGCACACCATCCACCCTTCTCTGCGCCAGCATGTTGGCATATTTCTTCTCCTTCGTTTCAGACTCGTCAGTATTGCAATAAATAACCGTATAACTCGAAGACTCTGCCACATCCTCGACGCCTCTTGCCATCGATGTAAAGTATGGATTTGTGATATCGGTGACGACCAACGCAAGGGTATGAGTTCGTTTTGAACGAAGCCCACGCGCTATTGTATTGGGGACGTATCCCAATTCCTTGACCGCCGCCTCAACGCGTTCCCTGGTAGACTGACTAACGTAGCCCGAGTTGTTAATAACCCGGGAAACTGTTATGGGCGCTACACCTGCTCGCTTGGCGATGTCAAGTAAAACTGGCATTTTTGTCCATCCAAATGCTCATGGTGTCAAAACATGGTAACGTTGTCAGAAATAGACCTACCATATTCTTCCCCACTATCGAACATTTGTCAAGGGTTTTTGAAAATTTACACCTAAAGCACAGTAAATATACGAACTAAATGCCAAAAAACATCATTCAACTTCAAAACCAACGTAAATTTCGCTGTTGACAGCATAATTGATTTGTGCAATAATAAAGACATGGTATCGTTACCATGCCAAATTAGAAATTTCTGATGCCAGCCACACCGGCACACAGAATAAATTGAAAAACAGGACTGCCATGAATAATCATTCGCTCACATCGGACATTCATGAAACGTTGCTTCGTATGGAAGGAATCAGCAAGTCTTTCCCGGGCGTTCAGGCTTTGAGTAATTGCCAATTCGAACTGCACTCCGGAGAAGTTCACGCATTGGTAGGTGAAAACGGAGCCGGCAAGTCCACGTTAATGAAGATTTTGGGCGGAATTTATCACAAGGATGCGGGTCACATCTATCTTGAAGGTCATGAAGTCGAAATTCACACCCCCCGCTTGGCACAGCACCTTGGCATCAGCATTGTCCATCAGGAACTGAACCTGATGCCGCACCTGACAGCGGCACAGAATATTTTTATCGGGCGTGAGCCGCACACAAAAATCCCCTTTGTAGTCGACGACAAAACCACAAACCAGCAGGCTGAACGCCTCTTCCATATGCTCAGTCTAAAACTGGATCCAACCACCAAGGTGGCAGACTTGACGGTTGCCAAGCAACAAATGGTGGAAATTGCAAAGGCGTTATCCTTTAATGCAAAGATTCTGGTCATGGATGAACCAACCGCCGCCCTGACCGACACAGAAATCGAAGAACTATTCGGCGTAATCAGGCAATTGCGGGAAAAGGGAGTGGGAATTATTCATATTTCACACCGGTTGGAAGAGTTGAAATTGATTTCGGATCGGGTGACAGTCATGCGCGATGGGAAATACATCGACACCAAACCAATTCAGGATGTAACCATCGACCAGATTATCGGCATGATGGTGGGACGTACCATCTACGAAACCGCCCCCGAACTTCCAGAAAAGCCGAGCGAGGCTATTGCTCTTGAAGTCCGCAACCTAAATCGCGGAAAAGTGCTTAGGGATGTCAGTTTCAAATTAAAGAAGGGCGAGATTCTGGGTTTTGCCGGATTGATCGGCGCAGGCCGAACCGAGGTGGCGCGAGCCATTTTCGGCGCAGACGGCTTTGATTCAGGGGAAGTCTACGTCAAAGGAAAGAAGGTGCAGATCAAAGCGCCAAGGAATGCGGTTATGTACGGGATCGGCTATCTTTCCGAGGATCGTAAACGGTATGGGTTAACCCTGGGCATGGATGTGAAGGAAAATGTTGCAATGGCGGCGATGAAAAAATTCCTGATCTGGCTTGGATGGGTTGATTTCAAGAAAGCGGCCGTCCGGGGGCAGGATATGGTCAAGGCGTTGAACATCAAAACGCCAAACCTGGAACAAAAAGTTAAATTTCTCTCCGGCGGCAACCAGCAAAAAGTGGTAATTGGCAAGTGGCTGACCGCCGACACCGACATCCTGATTTTCGACGAGCCAACACGGGGCATCGATGTGGGAGCCAAGAGCGAGATCTACAAACTGCTCAATGACTTGGCGCACCAGGGAAAATCCATCATTATGATTTCGTCGGAATTGCCGGAAATCCTGCGCATGAGTCACCGTGTCATTGTAATGTGTGAAGGTCGAGTAACCGGCATCCTGAATGCCGGCGAAGCCACCCAGGAAAGCATTATGAAATTTGCCACCATGCGCAATGAAGCAGTGCTGGCTGCCGCACAGTAAGTAGTCCATATTTTTAAACCACGGGAAGAGAAAACATGAAAAGCGAATCCAAAACTGTCAAAACCCTGTTCCGCACCGATGCCATGCAGCGCATTATGGCCTTCGGCGCCCTTATTGTGCTTGCCGTTGGCTTTTCGCTGGCTTCACCGTATTTTCGCACCTTCGACAATTTTGTCGGTATTCTGCTGGCAACCGCGGTAAACGGCGTGTTGGGGCTGGGCGTTACCTTCGTCATCATTACGGCGGGAATTGACCTGTCGGTGGGCACGGTGCTCACATTCTCGGCTGTAATGACCGGCGTCTTTATTACCAACTGGAATCTGCCGATCCCACTTGGGATTCTGGGGGGGGTACTGTCTGGGGCATTGGCTGGGTTGGTCAACGGCTTGGTCATCTCACGCATGAAAATTCCCCCGTTTATCGCCACACTGGGCATGTTATACGCCACCAAGGGACTCTCGTTGGTCATTTCGGAATTGAAGCCCGTTTACTTCAACGACACCCCGGCCTTTCGTGAAATGGCCATGGGCTCCATCCTGGGAAAGATCATTCCGGGACTCGAAATCCCAAACGCGGTCTTGATCATGTTCGGGGCGGCCATCCTCGCGCATTTGATTTTGAGCCGCACCATCCTGGGGCGTTACACCTTCGCCTTGGGGAGCAACGAAGAAGCCACCCGCCTCTCCGGGGTCAACGTGGCCGCTTGGAAAACCGCCGTATATACGCTTTGCGGACTTTTCAGCGGCGTGGGTGGGGTCCTGATGGCTTCACGTCTGAATTCAGCGCAGCCCGCTCTGGGCGCCGGATATGAGCTCGACGCAATCGCCGCCGTCGTCATCGGAGGAACATCCCTCAGAGGCGGCGAAGGCTCGATTTTGGGAACCATCATCGGCGCATTTATCATCAGCACCCTCACCAATGGCCTGCGTATTCTTTCCGTTCCACAAGAGTGGCAAATGGTTGTCACGGGCAGCATTGTGGTTCTGGCTGTGTTTCTGGACATCCTGCGTCGTCGACGGGAAGAATGACTCGCGCGATATTTTTGCTCGAAATGTTTCAAAAGGAGGCTTCCAATCGAATACAAAAAATAAACGCATCCATATTTTGTTGTTTTGCAAGATTCAAACCATTTCAAAAAGAGGAGATTCTATGAAAACCAAGAATTTGCTGTTCACCCTGTTCACGGTGCTTTTGTTGACTGCGTTGATCGCAGGTTGCGCCCCCGCCGCCCCCGCGGCAAATGCCAAACCCTACATCCCCGTGATATCCAAGGGCTTCCAGCATCAATTTTGGCAGGCTGTGAAATCGGGCGCCGAACAAGCCGCCAAGGACTTGAATGTCGAAATCACCTTTGAAGGCCCTGAAACCGAGGCAATGGTCGACAAACAGGTCGAAATGTTCCAGACCGCTCTGGATAAGAAACCCGCTGCCATTTGTCTGGCCGCCGTGGACTCGAAGGCCTTCCAGCCTCTTCTCGAAAAGGCCAAAGCCGCCAATATCCCTGTCATCGGCTTCGACTCCGGCGTTGACAGCGACATTCCCGTCACCACCGCTGCAACCGACAATATCGCCGCTGCCGCCCTCGCGGCTGACAAAATGGTCGAATTGATCGGCGGCGAAGGCGAAGTTGCCGTGATTGCCCACGACCAGACCAGCCGCACCGGCATCGACCGTGTCAAGGGTTTCACCGACCAGATTACCAGCAAGTACCCGAAAGTTACCATCGTTGATACCCAGTATGGCGGCGGCGATCAGCTCAAATCCACCGACCTGGCCAAAGCCATCATCCAGGCACACCCGAACCTCAAAGGTTTCTTTGGCGCCAACGAAGGCTCGATCATCGGCGTGTTAAACGCTGTGAAGGAACTCGGTATGGAAGGCAAGATCACGGTCATCGGCTACGACTCCGGGCAACAGCAGATGGATGCCATTCGCGCTGGGACCGAAGCGGGCGCGATTACCCAGAACCCCGTGGGTATTGGTTACAAGTGTGTTGAAGCCGCCCTCAAGGCCTCAAAGGGCGAAACCCTGCCCAAGACAATCGACACTGGCTTCATGTGGTATGACAAGACCAACATCGACACTCCCGAAATTCAGGCTGTGCTCTACAAGTAGTTTTTTGCTGTCCTGAACGCCAGGAGTTCTCTGCGCCCCAATTGAGGGGCTGAAAAATGGATGCCCTACCGCTAAAGCCCGGTGATATTCCGACTTAGCGTAGGGCATCCTGCTAAAAGCAGATCGTCTATTCTTTTTGCATTGGAGGTAAAAAATGTCTGAAAAATATGCCCCTAACCGCTGGGTCGGCGGTCTGCCGAAGATCGGCATTCGCCCCGCCATTGATGGGCGCTTGAACGGTGTGCGCGAGTCTCTCGAAGACTCTACCATGGCGCTCGCCCATGCCGTCGCAAATTTGTTGACTTCCAATCTGCGACATCCCAACGGACAATCTGTGGAATGCGTCATCGCCGACACCAACATCGGCGGCGTTGCCGAGGCGGCCGCTTGCGCCGAAAAATTTGCCCGCGCCGGTGTCGGTCTCTCGATCACCGTAACCCCCTGCTGGTGCTACGGCTCCGAAACCATGGATATGGACCCTCTCATCCCGAAGGCTGTATGGGGATTCAACGGAACGGAGCGCCCCGGCGCTGTCTATCTGGCGGCTGTGCTGGCGGCGCACAATCAAAAGGGGCTTCCTGCATTCTCGATCTATGGGCATGACGTGCAGGACGCCGGGGATACTAACATTCCCAAAGATGTAAAGGAGAAATTATTGCGCTTTGCCCGCGCCGGACTTGCGGCTGCTACCATGCGCGGCAAATCGTATCTTTCGATGGGCGGTGTCTCGATGGGCATCGCCGGCTCCATTGTCGACCAGTCATTTTTTGAATCATATCTGGGGATGCGTGTCGAAGTCATCGATACGACTGAATTCCTGCGCCGCATGGATCAGGGCATTTACGATCCCGAAGAATTCAAACGGGCCACGCCATGGGTCAAGGAAAACTGTAAGGAAGGACGCGAATATAACGCCCCCGACCATCAGCGCACCCGCGAACAAAAGGACAAGGATTGGGAAATCGTCGTGAAAATGGCCATGATCGGGCGCGACCTGATGAACGGCAACCCGCGCCTTGCTGAAATGGGCTTCGGTGAAGAAGCTCATGGGCATAACGCCATTCTCGCAGGATTCCAGGGACAACGCCAATGGACAGATTACCAGCCCAACGGTGATTTCCTCGAAGCCATCCTGAATACCTCCTTCGATTGGAACGGTCAGCGACAACCGTATATCGTTGCTACTGAAAACGACAGCCTGAACGGCGCCGTCATGCTCTTCGGTCATCTGCTCACGAACACAGCCCAGGTCTTTGCCGATGTCCGCACCTATTGGAGTCCCGAAGCGGTCAAGCGCGTTACCGGCTATCAGGTCAGCGGACGCGCCACCGGCGGATTCATCCACCTGATCAACTCCGGCGCCGCCACGCTCGACGCAACCGGCTGGCACGAAATCGATGGACAGCCTGCCATCAAACCGTGGTGGGATGTCGCTCCAGCCGAAGTCAAAAAATGTCTTGAAGCCACCACCTGGTACCCGGCAGATACCGGCTACTTCCGTGGCGGTGGCTATTCGAGCGGATTCCTGACACGGGGAAATATGCCTGTGACCATGAGCCGTCTCAATCTGGTCAAGGGGCTTGGTCCCGCACTGCAAATTGCGGAAGGCTGGACGGTTGACCTGCCCCAGAATGTCTACGAAACCCTCAACGAACGCACCAACCCCACCTGGCCCACCCACTGGTTCGTGCCAAACGTTACCGGACAGGGCGCGTTCCGCGATGTGTACTCGGTGATGGCGAACTGGGGAGCCAATCACGGCGCGTTGAGTTACGGTCACATCGGCGCAGACCTAATCAGTCTGGCTTCCATCCTGCGTATCCCGGTCTGTATGCACAATGTTTCAGAAGAGCGAATCTTCCGCCCCAGCGCATGGAGCGCATTTGGCGCAAGCGACTTTACCGGCGCCGACTATCGGGCCTGCCAAAACTTTGGTCCCATTTACGGCTAGAGAATTCTGACATGCCTTTCTCCAGACACCTCCGAGTTCGCGCGGGCTCGGAGGTGTCGATTCAAACTCTGCCCTACGGTATAATTACCATTATGCAAACCAATATTATCGGTGTTCGATTCACAAAGATAGGCAAAATCTACCACTTTGACTCCTCTGCCCTGCCCGACGTCAAACAGGGCGACCGCGTCATCGTGGACACAGCCCGCGGCAAACATCTTGGCGAAGTTGTCCAAATTCTGGAGGAGACTCCACCCCAGCCCGAAGGCGGATGGAAAGCCGTCGAGCGGCGCGCCACCCCCCGCGACCTGCTGCTCCAGCAGTCGTGGCAGGCAAAGCAACCCGAAGCCATGATCAACTGCCGCGCCCGCGTCGCGGAGTTGCAGATCAAGGACATCAAGATCGTCACCGCTGAATACAACTACGACGGCTCGCGCCTCGCCTTCCTTTTCAGCACCGAAAGCGAAGAAAAGGCTGACCTCAAATCCCTGAAAAAGGACATGAGCCAGTTGTATCAAAACACGCACATCGAGATGCGCCAGATCGGTCCGCGCGACGTGGCGAAGTTCCTCGGCGGCATGGGAGCCTGCGGCATTGAGACCCGCTGCTGCTCCAAATTCCTGACCGACTTCTCCCCCATCTCGATCAAGATGGCAAAGGAGCAGGGCATCTCGCTCACGCCCAATGAAATCACCGGCATGTGCGGACGCCTGCGCTGCTGTCTCATCTACGAGTACGAGCAATACGTGGAGGCGCGCAAGACCCTGCCCAAACGCAACAAGCGCGTGGTCACACCCAAGGGCGAAGGCAAGGTCATCGACGTGCTGCCGATGAGCGACAAGATCGTCGTGCTGATCGAAAGCGGGACAGACCGTCCGCAGCAGATGACCTTCTCCCGCGAAGAGGTGGAACCCTGGGACGAACTCGAAGCCCTCAAACGTAAATCGCAGGCGCCGTGTGACCGTCACGAAGGCGGCGAATGTGACTGTGGTGATAAGAAGCCACAACAACCACAACAGCCGCCACAGCAACAGCAGCAGCAACAAAAAAAGAAAAGATAACTTTACGAATTACGGATTGCGAGTGGAGTAACGCCATGCGGTAATTCGTAATCTATAAAACCATGCCCCTCCAACCCGAAAATTGGGACTCCCAAAAAAACATTCTCGTCATCCTCGCCCATCCCGACGACCCCGAATTTTTCTGCGGCGCGACTTTGGCTCGCTGGGCGCGCGCTGGTCATCAAATCACATATGTCCTCATGACCTGCGGCGACAAAGGATTCAATCCCGCCACACACCCTGAGATGACTCCCGAAAAACTTTGCGGGCTGCGGCATACGGAGCAACTCAACGCCGCGAAAGTCATCGGGACGAAAGCCGTTCATTTTCTCGACCTCGCGGATGGGTACCTCGTCCCAAGCCTTGACCTGCGCCGCGACGTGGTGCGCGAGGTCCGCCGCCACAAGCCAGACATCCTTGTCACCTGCGACCCGCAAAACCTGTTCGCCCAATATGGACTCAACCATCCCGATCACCGCGCTTGCGGACAGATCGTGATCGACGCGGTCTTCCCCGCTGCGGGAAATCTGGTTTATTTCCCCGAACTTCTCAAAGAAGGCTTCCAGCCGCACATGCCCAGGGAAGTCTGGTGTTCGCTGACCAGCCAGCCCAATGTGACGGTGGATGTCACCGACACCTGGGAGATCAAAGTCAAAGCCATCCTCGAACACAAGACCCAAATCCCCGACGTGGACAAACTCATCGCGCGCATGAAATCCCGCCGCACCGAAGACAGCACGGATGAAAATCCGCGATATGAAGAGAAGTTTAGAGTTGTAAAATATTGATAACAGTCAAAGGTCGAAAGTCAAAAGTCACACGACCTTCGACCTTTGACTTTCGACAAGGAGTTCGTATGACCGATCTGTTCAACGAAGCAAAATCCCACTTTCCCTACACCCAATCCATGCGGCGTGACTTTCACATGCATCCCGAACTTGGATTCAACGAAATCCGCACGGGCGGAATCGTGGCAAAGGAACTTGAAGCGCTCGGCATCGAAGTGACCAAGGGAGTCGGCAAGACGGGCGTGGTGGGGTTACTCGAAGGTGGGAAACCTGGTCCTACCCTGCTCTTGCGCTTTGACATGGACGCCCTGCCCATTCTCGAAGACACGGGCGCCGAATACGCCTCCCAAAACTCAGGCATCATGCATGCCTGCGGACATGACGGTCATACCGCCATCGGACTGACCGTTGCCAAAATCTTGAATGCCCACAAAAGCGAACTGGCAGGCACGGTCAAGTTCTGTTTCCAGCCCTCCGAGGAAGGCTACAACGGTGAAGAGTTCGGCGGCGCGGAAATGATGATGAAGGACGGCGTGCTGGAAAATCCCAAAGTGGATATGACCCTCTCACTGCACCTGTGGAACGAAAAACCGCTCGGCTGGATCAATGTCGCCAAAGGCCCCGTGATGGCGGGCGCGGAAGAGTTCAAAGTCAAGATCATCGGCAAAGGCGGGCATGGAGCAATTCCCGAAGCGGCAGTTGACCCAGTCATCTGCGCGGCACAAATTGTCTCGGCGGCGCAGACCATCGTCTCGCGCAACGTCTCCCCCACGCAAACCGCAGTCGTCAGCTTTACGATGATCAACGGCGGCACGGCTTTCAACATCATCCCGCAGGAGGTGACGATGGAAGGCACCATCCGCACCTTCGAGCCGCGGGTGCGTGAAACGGTTGTCAGGCGGTTTGAAGAACTCACCAAAGGCGTGGCGTCCGCCATGGGCTGTCAGGCGGAAGTGAACGTCAAGCGCATCTCGCCGGCGTTGATCAATGCGGACGATGTCACAGCAAAGGTGCAGGAAACCGCGCGCCGCGTTTTACCACAAGCAGTTCATGACAACACACCCTACCTGACGATGGGCGCCGAGGATATGGCATTCATGCAGGAAAAGGTCAACGGCTGTTATTTCTTCATCGGCGCAAACAACACCGAAAGGCATCTCGATTACGGACATCACCATCCCAAATTTGATTTCGACGAACAGGCCCTGGTCAACGGCGTGGCGCTCATGTCCGCCGCCGCGATGAATATCTTGAGCGGGCAACGACCAATGCGATAAAGAAAGATTGACGGGCTGGACCAAAAATCACAGACTTGCGCGCATTCAATCATCGCATAAGATATACAGGAGGCGCAGGAATGGAACAAAACGATCCCGCAAAATACGAAAACCTGACTGCAACATCTACAAAGGAGCTCTGGACCTTGTTGAAGGTCAGCAGTTCACTGGCATCCACCCTCGACTTGGCGGAGGTCTTGCAAATCGCAATCGAGAGCGCCGCCGACCTGCTCGGCTTCGACAGTGGGGCAATTTACACACTTGAAAATGACCTCCTATATTTGGGAGCAACAACGCCAACGCTGCCCGCCGAATTTCCGGAGGAGCTTCGTCTGGCAAAGCTTTGCGATCATCCGCACATCGAAAATGTGGTTTCTACAAAAGCCCCCGTCTACCTTGATGATGCAAGAAATGCCCCCCTCTCTCCCGCCGAAAAAATAGTGGTCGGCTCACGAAATCTTATCTCCATCCTTTATTTTCCGTTGATACTAAAGGAGGATGTAATCGGCGTCTTCATCATCGGCACGACACAGAAAGTGCGCCGGTTCGCAAAGAGCGAGATGGACCTGTGTCACATCCTGTCGTATCAGGTATCGCTTGCAGTGGCCAATGCGCTGTTGTACCAAAAAGCACAGCAGGCTCTTGCGGACCTCAGCCATGCGTACGATTCAACCCTGAAAGGCTGGTCGCAGGTGCTGGACATGCGCGACCATATCACCGACGAACATACCAGCCGCGTCGCCGAACTAACGGTAGCGCTCGCCGTCAAAATGGGAATCTCCGGCGATGAGTTGGGTCACATCCGCAGAGGAGCGCTTCTACATGATATTGGAAAGATGGCAATTCCCGACTCGATCCTGCAGAAGCAGGGACTGCTTTCAGAGGCCGAGCAGGAAATCATGAAAACCCACCCTGAAAAAGCCTACAGGCTCCTTTCACAAATTGAATACCTTGCGCCTGCCATGGATATCCCTTACTGCCATCACGAAAAGTGGGATGGCACCGGCTATCCTCGCGGGCTCAAAGGGGAGGAAATTCCCCTTTCTGCGCGGCTGTTTGCCGTGGTGGATGTCTACGATGCCCTGACAACCGACCGTCCCTACCGCAGGGCATGGAGCAAGGAAAAGGCTCTGGCGCACATCCAGGAACAATCGGGCAAACATTTTAGCCAGGATGTGGCCGAAGCTTTTCTAGAAACGATGAAACAGTGAAGGACGCATCACTCTTACCCGTTATAATGGACGCATGTTCATAGATCAGGTAAACATCCACGTAAAATCAGGCAAGGGCGGAGATGGCATGGTGCATTTCCGCCGCGAGAAATTCGTCCCGCTGGGCGGACCCGACGGCGGCGACGGCGGCAAGGGCGGAGATGCCATTGTCGAAGTCAAAGCCACACTCAACACCCTTTCGGCGTTTCGGCAGAATGAAAAGTTTGCGGCAGAGCCGGGCAAGAACGGCGGCAGTTCGCAGATGACCGGGCGCAACGGCAAAGACCTCGTGATTTATGTCCCGCCCGGCACCGTCGTCTATGACGCGGAAACCGGGGCTCTGCTTGGTGACTTGACCGAAGCCGGTCAGCGATTGCTGGTCTGCAAGGGCGGGCGCGGCGGACTCGGCAACCAGCACTATGCCACGTCACGTAACCAGGCTCCGCGCACGGCGGAACGCGGCGAACCGCACGAAGAAAAACTCCTGCGCCTCGAGTTGAAACTCATCGCCGACATCGGCATCATTGGGCTGCCCAACGCGGGCAAATCCACCCTGCTGTCGGCGCTAACCAATGCAAAGCCCAAGATCGGCGACTATCCCTTCACCACGCTGGAACCAAATCTCGGTGTGGCAAAAATCGACGACGACACAACCGTCGTACTGGCAGACATCCCCGGCCTCATCGAAGGCGCGGCAGAAGGCGCGGGACTGGGTCACGACTTTTTGCGTCACATCCAGCGCACGCGGGTGCTGATTCACATGATCGACGGACTCTCCGAAGACCCGCTGGCAGACTTCAGCCAGATCAACAACGAGTTGTCGCTCTTCGACCCCAAACTGGGAGCCAAGCCGCAGATCGTGGCGCTCAACAAGCTCGACCAGCCCGACGCGCAGGAACGGTTGAAAAAGGTCAAGGCTGAATTCAAAAAGAAAAAGGTGGACCTGCTCGAAGTCTCTGCCATGACCCGCAGCGGCACACGCGACCTGTTGACCGCGGCGCATCGAAAATTGATGGAACTCCCGCCCGAAGAAATCGAAGAAACCCTCCCCGTGTACAAGCCCGAAGTAGACCCGAACCAGTTCGAGGTTACGCGCGAGGACGAGGACCGGTGGCGCGTCACCGGTGTGGCAATCGAACGTTCCGCCAAGATGACCTATTGGGAGCACGACGGTTCCGTCCGCCGCTTCCAAAAACTGATGGAGAGACTCGGCGTGGATAAAGCCTTGCACGAGGCGGGCGTCCAGGAAGGCGACACCGTCTTCATCGGAAACTTCGAATTGGAATGGAAGGATTGAAGCCCATGCCCGCAAAGGTTTCAAAGAAACAACGCGCGCTGGTGATTGGTCTCATTGTGCTGGGCGTCCTGTTTACCGCCTTCTTCGGGATGCGCGCCTTTCATGCCTTTCGGGAATTCAACGGGCATCGTCCACCGCCGCCCGGCAGACCCGGCAAAGTGGAGACCGATGTGGAGGCCATTCGCGGCTGGATGACCGTCCCTTTCATCGCCGAACTCTACCGCGTCCCCGAACCCACCCTCTTCGATGCCTTGAAAATCCCCCCGGACAAAAAGAACCGCGAAAAGAGCCTGAGGGATTTGAACCGCGAATATTATCCCGATGCGGATGGATTCGTGCTGGAAACGGTCAAGGTGACGGTGAAGAAACTCCAGCCGCCGCCCACGCCTGATTCTACGCCCCAAACCGTTTCCCCGCCGACAGCGCCCACCCCCTAACCTCATGTCAGATTTTCTCCTCACACAAGTCATCAATTTTGGCGCGCCGTTGATAGGATTGATCCTGTTGCTGGGCGCGCTTGGGTTTCCTGTAGGCGCCTCGGTGGTGGTCATTGCGGCTGGCGCATTCAGTCAGCAGGGAGTCTTGAACTGGTACGAAGCCATCGCCATTGGACTGGCAGGCGCGGTGCTCGGCGACGCGCTCAGTTACGGCATGGGACTTTACGCCAAGAACTGGGTGGAAAAGCGTTTTGGCAGCTCCCCCGCATGGATCAATGCCGGCAAATCGTTCCAGAAAAGTGCTGGACTGGCAATTTACCTTACCCGCTGGCTGGTTACAGCCGTGGCAATTCCCACCAACCTGATCGCCGGCGGCAGCGGCTACAAATTTTCCCGCTTCATGTTCTACGATGTAAGCGGCGAACTGACCTGGCTCGTGCTCTACGGCGGACTTGGCTACTGGTTCGGCAGTCAGTGGGAATTGGTCTACGATTTCATCAATAACTTTGGCGGGTTGATCCTGGGATTGGTCATCTTCGGCTTTGGAATCCGAATGGCATGGAACTGGCGGGAAAAAAAACGTCTCGCCGCCGAAGCCGAAAGCGCAGCATCCATCTGAATCAGCGCGGACTGTACTTCATCCCCACTGCTCCCAGCGCGCCCTTTGCAACGCGCGCAGGACGTTCGGCAATGCCCGACACCTGCGCGTTTTCGATTCGCGGGTCGATCTCGATAACTTTGGTTTTGAGCGCAACAGGAACGCCGTCACGGGTGAGTCCGCGCAACGTGCCTCTAATGGGAGCAAACAGCGGAGTTGAATCCACGCGGGCAATCTCCTCCCCCGCCTCGACCTTGTCCCCGATTCGACAAGATGTGTGAAAGTTGCCGGCAACGGGCGCATACACATAGCGGTCACGGGCATGACCTTCGATCTCACGCGGCTCGCCTTCCAGCGGATTTGTCGAGCCATGTTCGATGACTTTTCCCAGGTTTTCTCCCCAGCCCGTCTCGATACCAAGGTGGACAGTTTCACCCGCGATAAAATTGGGACCCAATCCAATGGTCAACTCTGCAAGTTGAATCTGCGTCTCAGGCTGGGAATGTTTTCGCATCCGCGAATCCACCAAAATTTGCGGGTGAAGATTCTTCAAAGTTTCGAAAAAGTCCACTGTAACCAGCGGGATGAATTTTCGCTCGAATACTATCTCCTGTAACAGGCTGAGGTTATCCACCCGTTTGCATTCGACACCTTCCAATATTGCGCTTCCATCGAAGACCGCGTTGGCAAATGCCATTTTACGGCGGGTCGTCGTTGGCTGGGGCGACTCGTGAATCACGACGCCGTATCCCGCTCGAAACAGGACATGGGCAACAGCAGAGGCGATATCGCCGCTCCCACGAACAAGAACCTTACTCAATCTTTGCGCTTCCATTTCCATCCAGCACAAGCGGCAAAATGACCTCGTCACTCATCGCCCGGTAATATGAGTCTCCAGAGCAGGAGCGGCAGAGGGTCATTCCATTTCGACGAATCTCGCGCTCGTTCATAATCTCTTCGCGGCACAGATCACAATTCACACGGAGACCGGGATGCGAAACAATGGACTCGATGGAGGTATTCAGGGCGACCTCTGAAATGGAAAACATCTCCTCATCCGTCATGGTCCGATAGGACTGCATCTGCGCCATGTATCGGAGCGACTCATCCTCAATTCCCGCACAGGCACGCTGACGGATATCCAGCGCCGGCGCAAGGCGCACAGCGTGGACTGCATGCACATCCACAAAGACGGCGGCGGGTTTGCCGTAATCCTCCACCCGCAGGGTGCGGTGTCCGACAGTACAATTCGTGGCAGCAGAGAGCCCGTCTACAAAACATCCATCTGTTTCGGTAATAATGAGCAGGCGTTTGTCCACAGGCGGCTTGTCAAAACCGAGGGCTTTCATGCCGCATAAACCCATCCGCACGCCGAGAATTTGGCGGGGACAAAGATGTGAGTGGTCGCGGACGGATTTTTCAAGGAAATGCTGAAGGTTCATGACTGGTTTCCTGCCATTGATGGCTATGACTTTCGGAATCAAAAAAGAGGCGTCTCATACAACAAGGAGACAACCTCATGAATACGAGGGGCTGGCCTCCTTTCCAACACGGGAGGCAAAAGCATTTCCGCTTTTACCCGGGTCGCCAACTGACGACCTGTCCTGTCGCCATGCGTTTCCGTGTAGGCAGGCAGGCTTCGGAGAGATGATGTGAGTATATCTTATTTATCGAGCCGGATTATTTCCACAGATCCTTCGCCACCTCATCCAAACCCAATTCGCTCAACTTCTCTTTCGACGGTCTCCCCGTTTCCTTATCCCAGCCACGGGCTTCGTAGTAGGCGTCGAGCATAGCAGGCAGGTCGGGAACAAATCCTGCCGCGCCGCCTTCGTTGTACGGTTCCAACAAAGCTTTGGGCAGTCTATCGTTTGCGCGGGTCAACCCCATGCGGATGTTGATGGCACGCTTGAGATTCCAGCCGCGCTCGCCGCATTTCATCATATCTTCAAGAGTCCAGTTATAGCCGCAAGCCGCGTTAACCAGGTCCACCTGCATCTGCGGATCGACGTTGGCAAATATACACATCACCACAGCGTTGAAGATGGTCCGCCAATTCTGGTGCTTCGCCACGTTTGCCGATTTCTCCCCCTGCGCGTGGCGGTCAAAGAATTCGATGCCAAGCGCATCATTCGTATGACCAAAATCCACAAAGAAATAATCCGATTGGTTATGACAAGCCCCACGCGGACTGGTGGCATAAGAAAGCGCCATACCCGAGACCCCGCGCGGATCGTGGTATGCCACTTCGAGTCCGTTTACCTGCACAGCTTCATCTTCTGAATCAAACGCCTTGCCAAACTGACGCGAGCCGCGCGAAAGCAGTTCGCCGATTCCCTCGCGGCGGGCGGTGAGGTGAATCAACTCGCGGACGGCTGCGGGGTCGCCCCAGTTCAACTCGATTCCGCCCGTATCCCGCTTCGTGACTTTGCCCATTTCATACAAGTGAAACACCAACCCAATGGTGTTCGCCGTGCTGATCGTATCCATGCCGTACAAATCACATAGTTCGCCCAAGCGAATCACTTCGTTCAAGTCGTCAATCAACAGGTTGGGACCAAACCCCACAACCGTCTCATATTCGGGTCCTTTTCGTTTCTCGCCATCGCCCAGGTCCACCACCCGTCCACAGGCGATGACACAGCCCTGACAGGCGCTAAATCCCTTCAAAACCGTCTCCGCCATCTTCGAGCCGGAGACGTTGTCCGCAGTTTCGAACTCGCCGAGGTGATAATACTTCGCGGGCATCGAGCCGAGATAGGCGGCATAATTCGCCACGCCCGCCGTGCCAAGTTCGTGAATGATCTTTGCTTCGTTATCTTGCTTCAAGGTTCGATTTGCCTCGGAGCGCAAAACCGAATATCTTTCCAAATCAGCGACTTCGATTTTCCCAGTGCCATGCACGGCAACCGCCTTGAGATTCTTCGACCCCATCACCGCGCCGAGTCCTGTGCGCCCCGCCATTCGTCCGTGGTCACAGGCAATGGACGAGAACAGCACGCCGCGCTCGCCCGCCTCGCCAATGGTCATGACCCGTGTCCCTTTGACTCCGAGTTCCGCTTTGATGGATTCCTGCGCTTTGTAAATATCCTGTCCCCAAACCTTCTCCGCGCTCCTGACCTCGAGCCTGCCATCTTCGACCCAGAGATAAACCTGGCTTTGAGCTTTTCCCGTGATCCACAAGCCATCATAGCCAGCCTTGCGGAGTTCGGGACCCCAAAAGCCGCCACAGTTGGATTCCGCCCACAGGTAAGTCGCAGGGCTTTTCCCGCAGACGACGAAGCGTCCCGTCGTCGGACCCGATGTCCCTGTCAGCGGACCACAGAGAAATAGCAAAGGAGACTCAGGCGAAAGCGGGTCGAGTTCTTTCGTCAGCGATGAATCCAAAATTCGCGCCGCAAGCGACGCGCCACCCAAAAAGTCATGTTCCCATGCTCTCGGGATAACGAATTCTTCTGTGGTTGTATTAGTGAGATCTATTTTAAGGATGGGTTGCATTGGGTTCGGTCAAAAGTCAAAGGTCAAAGGTCAAAAGCCCAGCCGCAGAAATGCGACTTTTGACTTTCGACCTTTGACGGGCTATAGAATTTCCTTCGTCGCTTCCCCTGCCACACGGACGAAGTCCAACACAGTGGGAACATTTCTCATCATATACCCCATGTTACCCTGTACTTTTAATTTCATCGTCATCATGGCAGTCATCGGGTTCAATTTGCCAGTCAATACACTGGTGATGTCTTCGTACCCGGCCGTCAAAGTAAAGACAGGCTTGGGATGCGCGGATGGATCGGGTTTGTATTCCGCTTTGCGACAGGTCCCATGCCAGAGGTCGAGATAGAAAGTCAGTTCCTCTTTCAGGTTTCCTCCCGGTGTAATACGGAAGAACAGGTCGCCCTCCCAATTCTTCGCAATCTCCCTGTACTTTTCATCGGAATTCAGTTTTATTTCGAGTCCCCTCAACCATTCTTCGCTCGGAAAAACAGCGGACATGACAAGCCTCCATCGTATGAGATTTCACAATTGTACCATCCTGAAATTGCATGTAAAATCCAAGCAAAGGAGAACCTCAAATGACCATCGCCATCACCCGCAAAATCAGCCCGCGCTTCAACGAGTGCGAAATCACCCACATCGAGCGTGCGCCCATTGACCTGAATGTCGCCAACACCCAGCATCAGGGATACGTGAATGCGTTGGTGGAAATTGGTTGTCAGGTGATTGAATTACCCGCAGAAGCCGATTTTCCCGATTCGGTCTTTGTAGAGGATACCGCCTTCATTCTGCCAGAAGTAGCGGTCATCACCCGCCCCGGGGCTGATTCACGCAAGCCGGAGACGGAATCCATCATCAAGGCTCTGGCTCCACACCGGCCACTGGTTCATGTCACCGCACCCGCAACAGTGGACGGCGGCGATGTACTCGTGCTTGGCAAAAACATTTACGTGGGCATTTCCACCCGCAGCAATGCCGAGTCAATTCAACAAATGCAAAACCTGCTGGATAATTATGGCTACAAGGTCATCGGCGTGGAAATGCGTGACTGCCTGCACCTCAAAACAGCCATCACGAAAGTAGACGACAAGACACTGCTGATCAATCCCAACTGGGTGGACACGTCCCACTTCAAAGGCTTCGACTGGATCGAGGTCGATCCGTCCGAACCGTTCGCCGCGAACTGTCTGCCCGTCAACGGCAAGATCATTTTCCCCACCGCTTTTCCCAAGACATGCGCCAAACTCGAAGCGCGCGGATATAAAATCCAGCCTGTCACCGTGGATGAACTGGCAAAAGCCGAAGGCGCAGTCACCTGTTGCAGTTTGATCATCTCATAGCAAAAGACCCTAAAGATTTGACAAACCTTTAGGGTCTGAATCAAAAATCCCCGATTTCTC
Organism: Anaerolineales bacterium; assembly: GCA_034433295.1. Taxonomy (GTDB): domain Bacteria; phylum Chloroflexota; class Anaerolineae; order Anaerolineales; family Villigracilaceae; genus Villigracilis. Next base: position 18,555 of record DAOUAS010000036.1, read on the forward strand.
GGAGATTTTCATCGCTTGTGCGCTGGAGAGGACTTGAACCTCCACGCCTTGCGGCACACGCACCTCAAACGTGCCTGTCTGCCAATTCCAGCACCAGCGCAAGCAGGGCGTATTATAATCGGCTTGCTTTTCTTGTCAAGCAAATTTTTTAGGAGAAACGGAATGGCTCGAATTGTTGTAGACGCAATGGGCAGTGACGAATATCCCAAGCCCGATGTGGAAGGCGCGGTGATGGCAGCGCGGGAATATGGCGTGGAAATCATTCTGGTCGGCGACGAGGCGTTGATCAAGCCGGTGCTTGAAAAACAGAATACAAGCGGACTTTCCATCCGGGTCGTACATGCACCAGAGATGTTGACGATGGATGACAAAGGGTTGGCATTGACATTGAAAGCTCGCCGCCCTAATGCAAAGAACTCGATGGCAGTTGGAATCGACCTGGTCAAAAATAACCAAGCCGATGCCTTTGTAACAGCGGGGAATACAGGCGCGGGTTTGGTAACTGCATATTTCCGGCTCGGCTTGCTTTCAGGCGTTGACCTGCCTGCTTTGGCCCCCATCTTCCCCACCGCCACCGGGACCTGTGTTGTGCTGGACATCGGCGCAAACCCCGATTGCAAACCTGAGAACCTTTTGCAATTCGGCATTTTGGGCAGCATCTATGCCGAGAAGGTGCGCGGTGTGAAAAGTCCCAAGGTTGGACTGGTATCAAATGGCGAGGAGGAAGGCAAAGGCAATGAGTTGGTGCGCGCGGCCACGCCACTCTTCAAAGCCGCGAAGTTGAATTACTTCGGCAACGTGGAAGGCAAGGAAGTCATCGGTGGCAAGGTGGACGTGGCTGTCACCGACGGATTCACCGGCAACGTGATGTTGAAGACTTCCGAAGCGGTCGCCAAACTCATCACCGATAAAATCAAGGAGATCATCAAAAGCGGGAACATCACGACCAAGATCGGTGGTCTGCTGGTCAAACCGGCCCTCGGCGCGATCAAAAAACTACTCGACCCCGGCGAACAGGGCGCGGCCCCCATGCTTGGAGTCAACGGGCTGGTATTCATCGGTCACGGGCGCTCGGACGCCTTCGCCATCAAGAACGCCGTCCGCGTGGCCAAACAAGCCGTGGATGTGAAAGTGCTGGATGCAATGAAATCTGCCATCGAAGAGAGTTTGAGAAACTAACATGAAAATCATCAAAAACGAAAAACTGATTCAACGAAATGGAAAGATCGGACAGGGAGTTAGTCTTGCCGCGCTGATCGTGCTTGGCATCGGCATGTACATCTCATTTTCAAAACCTGAACTGATCAATTACTCAATCGTCTGCCTGATCCTCGGGTTTATCATGTCCCAGGTCGGCATGTACATGGGCAGCCGCTGGGGCAGATCGCCCCGTCCCGACGAAAAATTGGATGCGGGGTTGAAAGGCTTGCACAGCGAATTCAACATTTATCACTACACCTCGCCTGTGTCCCACCTGCTCGTGGGGCCGTCCGGCGTATGGGTTCTTATGCCGTACCATCAACGCGGAAAGGTTTCCTATGAAAAGAACCGCTGGAAATTAAAGGGCGGCGGATTCCTCCAGGGGTACATGCGAATCTTTGGACAGGAAGGATTGGGTCGTCCAGACCTGGATGCCGAAAACGAAGTGAAGATGTTGAAAAAATTCCTGTCTTCCAAATTGGAGGAGTCGGAAATCCCTGAAATAAAGTCCATCCTTGTTTTCACCACCGACGATGTGGAACTGGACGCCGGAGAGTCGCCGATCGCCGCTGTAAAACTCAAACAATTGAAGGAGTTCATGCGGCAGGGTGGGAAGAGCCGCGCGCTGTCAAGCGAACAGATCAAAGCGCTGACGAATGTTCTGGAGGCATAAGACAAACTCCACCGTATTCAAGTGACAGTCGCTTTTAGAAAGCGACTGTCACTTATATTTCGAAGAGGTTCGATGGAATTTTTGAAAAGGCAAGGAATAAACTTCCTGGTCTGGGTCATTCTGGCTGGCATGATCTATGTCCGCCTGACATCCTACGGGGACTTAAATCTGTCGGTGGGAAACGGCGACACTAAAAGTTATATCGACGGTGGAGCTGCACCCTTATTCGCAAAAGACATGCTGACCCGCAGCCGTCTCCTCACCACCAACCTGCTTTACCATTTTGCGGATGTGCAAGACTGCGAACTCGATGTGGTGAGCTATCCAGCCATCCAGACAGAGACCTATCGCGGCTTTCAGCCCTGTTTCGATAAGATTGCGCTTTTTCAGAACATCCTCGCCGTCATCGCGTGGGGACTGTTGGCGTGGGTCGTTTCCAAAAGATTGAACGGCGGATATGAAAAACTCCTCGCTGCTCTCCTCATCACCGCCTTCGGTTTTACCCCCGCCATCGCGGACTGGGACAGCATCCTCGGCTCCGAGTCGCTGACATTTTCGCTTTTCGCAATCAGTCTTGCGCTGGTGATCGAAATCTGCTTTTTGACCGCCGCTGGCAAATTTTCGTCCTTCATTGCCGCGCTGACAGTTGTTGCCCTCACCCTTTGGGCATTCACACGGGATGCAAATATTTACACGCTGCTTGTCCTGTTGGTCATGTTCGCCCTCTCTGCAATTGTGATGTCCAAAGTTCGTAAAAATAAGACCTTGCTGATTTCGATTGCTGTTCTTCTCGTTGTCGTGTTGGTCGGATTGCAAAGCGCCATGCTCAGCCGCCGCTGGGAAGTTCCGTTGGATAACGTCTACAACGACCTGCTTCTGCCGCACCCCGCCCGCGTGGAATTCTTGCAGGGACTGGGGATGCCGAATCCCAAATCCGCTGCCTATCACGAATGGTTCATCAAACATGCGCCACGAGCATATGCGAGATTTCTACTGGCACACCCTGGCTATACGGTGACCGCACTTACAAGCGAACTCGGCGGCATCTTCTCGGAAAACACCCAGCCATATTTTTTCTCGGAAGATACACTCGCCCACCGCGCACTGGTCACAGCCAACGACCTGCTGCACCCGAAGACATATCTCTTCTTTGTTTTGGACATCCTGCTGATGGCAGGGCTGTTTTTCCCCGCTTTCAGAAAAAAGAATGCAATTCACGCGGGTTGGCTTTGGTTGATGACCTGGCTCTTCCTCAGCGCGTCGTTGACCATGGGCGTGGGCTTCTTTGCTGACTCCATTGGTGTCACCCGCCACACCATGTTTGCGGTGGAGATGTTCCGCTTGATGTTCTGGCTGTTTGTGCTCATCTTGTTGGATCAGGCAAATCGGGGAGAAGCAGAATATTAGCCTCTTAAAATTATACAAACATATAATCATGTCACCCTGAGTGTAACGACACTTGCACCGCACTGTGTTCGGCGCAGTGCAGGTGAGGGTCTCCGCCGCTTTACGGCGGGATTCTTCGGTCGCTTCGCTCCCTCAGAATGACATATGTATTCGATGTTTGGCACCCTGTTTCATGATACACTTGTTCTAATATGACTACCATCGTATCCATTGACATTGAAACCACGGGGCTTGACGAGAACCGCGACGCCATCATCGAGATTGCCGCCGTCAAATTCAGCAACCGCCGCGTGGAAAGTGAATTCAGCACGCTGATCAACCCTGGCAAGCACATCCCCGACTTCATCACGGGCTTGACAGGCATCGACGACAAGATGGTGCGCGAGGCGCCGCGCCTGCGCGACATCGAACACGAGCTGACCGCCTTCGTCGGGGACTCGCCTATTTTGGGGCACAACGTCAAGTTCGACATCGGTTTCCTGCGCAAGGCGGGACTCTTCCCCTATCACCAAACCATCGACACGTATGAGCTTGCCGCCGTGCTGATGCCCACCGCGAGCCGCTACAACCTCGGCGCGCTCGGTCAGCAGTTGAGCATTCCCCTGCCCGCCACGCATCGCGCCCTCGACGACGCCCGCGTGACACAGGCGGCTTACGTCCGCTTGCTGGACATGGCGAAGGAACTGCCGCTCGAAACGTTGCAGGAACTCGTCGAGCTGGGCGGCGGAGTCGATTGGGATGCGGGATGGGTCTTCGAGCAGGCGCTCCAGCTTCGAGCGAAGGAAGGAATCAAGCCGAAGCGAGGACAAACCTCAAAGCCCATCGACACGCTTAGGGCGAAGCCCAAATCCGATTTATCCCCCAGAAACTTCCCACCCGTCGAGCGGAACGAAGAACCCGTGGGCATCGACCCCGAAGAAGCGGCGTCGGTGCTGGAATATGGCGGACCGTTCTCGCAGTATTTCGAAGCCTACGAGCAGCGCCCGCAGCAAGTGGACATGCTCAAGGCGGTGACCCAAGCCCTCTCGAACGGCAACCATCTCATCGTCGAGGCGGGGACGGGCGTGGGAAAATCCTTCGCGTATCTCGTCCCAGCCGCTTTGTTCGCAGTCCAGAACAATACGCGGGTGGTCGTCTCGACCAACACCATCAATTTGCAGGACCAGCTCATCAAGAAAGACATCCCCGACTTGAAGGCGGCGCTCAACCTCGACCTGCGCGCGTCGGTGATGAAGGGACGCAGTAATTATCTTTGTCCGCGCAAGCTCGAATACCTGCGCTCGCACGGCGCAACCAACGCCAACGAGATGCGCGTGCTCGCCAAGATCATCGTCTGGCAGTTGGACAACACCAGCGGCGACCGCAACGAACTCAACCTGACGGGTCCGACCGAGCGCGAGATCTGGGCGCGGCTTTCCGCCGAAGACGACAACTGCACGGCTGAAACCTGCGCGGGTCGCATGGGCGGAAGCTGCGCGTTCTATCGCGCGAAGCAGGCGGCGCAATCGTCGCACCTGCTGATCGTCAACCACGCCCTGCTGCTTTCGGACGTTTCCACTGGCAGCAAGGTACTGCCCGAATACGATTACGTCATCGTGGACGAGGCGCATCACATGGAGTCGGCAGTGACGTCGGCGCTGTCGTTCCGCATGACCGAGAACGACCTCGACCGCATGATGAAGGAATTAGGCGGCTCGTCGGCGGGCGTGCTCGGCAGGATGCTGACCGAGACCCACCAGATGGTCAAGCCGTCGGACTTTGGCTTGCTGCAACAAAGAGCCAAACGCGCCACCGACCAGGCTTTCCGTCTCGAACAACTCGCCAAACAATTCTTCGGCATGTTGAACGACTTCATCGCCATCCAGCGCGAGGGGCAACCCATCAGCAATTACACCTGGCAGTTCAGGGTCACGCCCGCCGCGCGCTCCCTGCCAGGCTGGGATGATGTGGAAATCTCGTGGAGTCAGGTCAGCGAGACGATGGGTTTGCTGTTGAAGTCGCTGGATGAAATCTACAAGGCGCTCGGCGAACTCTACGCTGACGGTCACGAAAATCTCGAAGATACGATGGGGACGTTGAGCAGTGTGATGCGGCGGATGAAGGAAGCCGAAGCCGCGTCTTCGGGGATGATCCACAAGCCGTCGCCTGAGCTGATCTACTGGGTGGAGGTGAATCCACGCGGGGAGCGACTCTCGCTCAACGCCGCCCCGCTGCGGGTGGGTCCGCTGGTGGAGGAACATCTCTGGCTGAAGAAGGCGAGCGTGGTCATGGCGTCTGCCACGCTGACGACTCACGGCGAGTTCAACTACCTGCGCAATACGCTCTCCGCCAACGAAGTGGACACGCTGGCGCTTGGTTCCCCGTTCGATTACGAATCCAGCACCCTGCTCTACGTGGCGAACGACATCCCCGAACCGAACGCGCAGGGCTACCAGCAGATGCTCGACCGCGCCCTCGTCTCCACCGCCAAAGCCACGGGCGGACGGATGCTGGTGCTGTTCACGTCGTATGCGGCGTTGAAGAAGACCGCGCAAGCCATCACGGGTCCGCTGGGACGGGAGGACATCTTCGTCTTCGAGCAAGGCGAAGGCGCATCACCCAACGCCCTGCTGGAGTCGTTCAAGACCACGGAACGCGCCGTGCTGCTCGGCACGCGCTCGTTCTGGGAAGGCGTGGACGTGCCTGGCGACGCGCTGTCGGTGGTGGTCATCACCAAACTGCCCTTCGACGTGCCCACCGACCCGATCATTTCCGCCCG
>DAOUAS010000037.1:0-18525 GCA_034433295.1 Anaerolineales bacterium
GCGGCACTTCACCGCATGGGACACGGTGACGAAATCGTGCTGGCCGATGCGCATTTCCCCGGTGATAGTTTTGGAAGGCGCGTATTGCGCGCCGACGGAATTAGAATCCCAGACCTGCTCGATGCAATCCTGCCCCTTTTTGTTTTGGACACCTATGTTGATAGTCCACTGGTTATGATGACCCCGGTTCCGGGCGACCAGCTCGACCCGACAGTGGAGGCTTCCTATCGTCGAGCAGTGGATAAGCACTGGCCAGACACCCCGCCCATCCAACGTATGGAGCGTTTTGCCTTTTACGAAAGAGCCAAACAATCTTTTGTCATTCTCATGACTGGCGAGACAGCAAAATATGGAAATATCATTTTGAAAAAAGGCGTCACTCCCGTAAAGTCGAAGTAAATCTTTAATGAGGACTAAAGCCGAAGGAGATTAATAATGAACTCGTCTGTTGAGAAAGTCGACCCCAATCTGGTGCCGAAGAGAAGACTCTGTACGGGAGCAGAAATCCCCGCCGTCGGATTGGGAACGTTTGGCTCCGACCGCTTTACCGCTGACCAGATTGCGGTGTCCGTGCTGGGTGCGGTTGAAGTTGGCTATCGTCACATCGACTGCGCCGCAGTGTATGGAAATGAAAAGGAAATCGGCGTGTCCCTGCAAACGCTCATGAAAAAGGGCACCGTCAAACGCGAAGAACTGTGGATTACGTCTAAACTCTGGAACAACAAACATGCGGAAGAGGACGTCATTCCCACCTGCAAGCAGACGCTCAAGGATTTACAACTCGACTACCTTGACCTCTACCTGATCCACTGGCCCTTCCCCAATCATCACGGCGCGGGCGTGGACGTTAATTCCCGCGACCCTCATGCGGTTCCGTACATCCACGAGAACTACATGAAGGCCTGGCGACAAATGGAAAAACTGGTCGAGATGGGACTGGTTCGCCACATCGGCACCTCGAACATGACCATGCCGAAATTGGATCTGTTGTTGCGAGATGCAAAAATCAAACCCGCTGCAAACGAAATGGAACTACATCCCCACTTCCAGCAGCCTGAATTCTTCAAGTACTGCATTGACAACCAAATTGTACCGATTGGCTTCTCCCCCATCGGCTCCCCCACCCGCCCGGATCGTGACAAAACTCCCGACGATACAGTGGATATTGAAGACCTGGTCATCGTGAAGATTGCCAGGAGGCTCAACGTTCATCCTGCAGTGGTGTGTGTCAAGTGGGCAGTCCAGCGCGGACAAATCCCGATCCCCTTCTCGATCCGTCCTAACGAATATCTGAGCAATCTCAAGTGCGCCGTCACCGAGCCGCTCACGGATGAGGAAATGAAAGAAATCTCTGGCATCGACAAGAACAACCGCCTCATCAAAGGACAGGTCTTTCTGTGGGAAAACGCCAAAGATTGGCATGATTTGTGGGATGAAGACGGCAAAATCGCTTCGTGATTTACGGGCATAAACCATGTCATCCCGATATATCCTAACGGTGGACGTGGGCACGTCCAGCACAAAGACATCTTTGTGGACCGAGACCGGCCTGCTCGTTGCCCATGCGACCTCTGCCTATGACCTGCAACGCGCGGAGCCGTTGTGGGCGGAAATCGATGGCGACGTTTGGTGGCAGACGATTTGCAAAACGGTCCGCGTCGTTCTTGACAAAGGGAAAGTTGATCCTGCTTCGATAGCTGGAATCGGTGTCGACGCTGTTGGCTGGACTTTGATTCCGGTGGATCGCGCCGGCAATCCGCTCCACCCCGCCATGATCTGGCTCGACCGTCGGGCGGAAGAGGAAACAAACTGGCTCAAATCGCTTCCCAATGCGGAATATCTGGTGGACTTGAATGCCAATCCGCTGGATTCAGCCTACGTCACCCCCAAGCTGCTGTGGCTAAAGAAACATCACCCCGACATCTTCGATTCGGCGCATAAATTTCTGGAAGCAACCGGCTTCATCATATCCCGGCTTACCAGCGAGTTCATCTGCGATTACACCCAGGCTTACGGTTATCATTTCTTCGACATCAGGAAGGAAGCCTGGGATATGCAGGCGGCACGGGACATTGACGTTCCACTCGAAAAGATGCCTCGCCTGTGTCCTAGTACGGAAATTGTAGGGACGGTCACAGAAAAAGCTGCCGAACAACTGGGGATTAAACCCGGCGTCCCGGTGATTGCCGGTTGTTTGGATGCCATCGCCGGCGCTTTGGGATCGGGTGTCGTCAAGGCGGGACAAACCAACGAGCAGGGCGGTCAGGCTGGGGGCGTGGGAATCAGCCTCGATCATGTGGTTGTCGAGCCGCGATTGATTTTTTCGCATCACGTCATCCCCGGCCAGTATCTGCTTCAGGCGGGGACGGTTGGGGGCGGCTCGTTGGGCTGGTTCAGCAATCAGTTTGGGCAGCCAGAAACGAGCGCGGCGGAACTGCTTGGGCAGAATCCGTTCGAGCTTTTCAGCAGTCAGGTGGAGAAATCCAAACCGGGAGCCAACGGCTTGATCTTCCTTCCTTATATGGCGGGCGAGCGCACCCCGTTGTGGAGCAGTGTTGCGCGCGGGGTGTTCTTCGGGTTGTCGTACAGCACCACCCGCGCCGACATGCTGCGGGCGATTATGGAAGGATGCGCCTTCGCCGTGTATGACAACCTGCAAATTGGCGAAGAACATGGGGCGGTCGTTCAGGAATTTCTCGGTTCGGGCGGGGCGACGCAAAGCGCGGTTTGGTGCCAGATCAAAGCGGATATATACGGGAAGCCTTTCATTGTTGCGCGATGCGCGGATGGCAGCGAAGGTGGGCACGGATTGGGATTGTTTGCCCTGACCGCTCACGGGGTTGGGTTATGCAAGGACATCGGCGACTGCGTTTCTGACCTGTTGCCAACCCGTCAGGTTTTTGAGCCGTCGATGAAGAACCATGCCCTATATCAGGAGTTGTTCTCGGTGTATCGAAGCGTGTCCCGCAAACTCATGGACGATTTTGCAAGATTGGACACAATCACTCGAAGTCATTTTTAACAAGTATGAATTGGAGATTTAATCATGAAAGCCGCAGTGCTTGAAAACAAAGGGGCGCTTGTTTACAAGGATGTCCCCACCCCGGAACCGGGTCCCGGACATGTCCGATTGAAGGTCAAAGCCATTTCCATTTGCGGGTCAGACATAAAGCGATTTGTGGATGGTCATCGAATGTATCCCTTGATTCTGGGTCACGAAACCTCCGGGGTCATTGACTCTGTCGGCAGCGGGGTCGCTGAAAGTTATATTGGCAAACACGCCGCCATCATTCCGCTGGTCCCATGTTTTGAATGCGAACAGTGCCAGCGAGGATATTATTCCGCATGTCACAATTACTCGTTTATCGGCTCGCGCCAGTCGGGCGGTTTTGCCGAATATGTTGACCTGCCCAAGCAAAATATTCTGATTCTGCCTGACGAGTTGTCTTTTGAACACGCCGCTCTCATCGAACCCTCGACCGTCGCGCGGCACATGCTGGCGCTGGGAGATTTCAAAAGCGGTCAGACCGCCGTTGTGTTTGGCGCTGGTTCCATTGGGTTGATGCTCGTCCAATGGCTGCGTATCCTCGGCGCGCGAAAGATTGTTGTCTCCGACTTGCTGGAAGATAATTTGAAAATTGCCGCCAAAGTCGGCGCGCATGTCACGCTCAACCCGTCGAAGGTTGATGTGATTAAGGAAGTGAAAAAACTTCTCGGTGATGGCGCAGACCTCGCGTTGGAAGCGACTGGCGTTCCGCAGGTTTTGGAGCAGACTTTATCCGTCACCCGTCCGCGCGGAAAAATCGTCCTCGCGGGCAACCAGCCTTTGGACAAGAGTCTGCCTTTGACCTTCATCGAAAACATGATGAGGCGCGAGATCAGCCTTGTGGGCTGTTTCATGTCGTATTCTGCGCCGTTCCCCGGTCACGAATGGACGGAAACCATCGAAGCATTATCGAACGGAAGTCTCGACATGGAGACGCTCATCTCACATCGCTTCCCGCTCTCGAAAGCACCTGAAATCTTCGAGAAAATCGGCGCGCGCCAACTGGCTCACCAGAAAATCCTCATGAACCCTGAGGAGGTCGGATGACGCTTCAAAACGTGTACCCCTGGATTCTCCGCGCTCATCAAGAAGGTTGGGCGGTGGGCGCATTCAATGCCAACACGCTTGAGCAGGTGCAAGCGATTGTTTTGGCTGCACAGGCAGAACGGGCTCCCGCGATCATTCAAATCAGTCATCGGGCGTTGACGCACGTTGGAAGCGGCAACGAAGTTCAAGGAATCAAATACATCGCGTCCCTTGGGAAAATCGCCGCGGAAAGCGTGGCGGCGCCGGTTGCTCTGCACCTCGATCACGGAACGGAAAGCGAAGTCGTTCAGGCGATGGCGTTGGGATTCACTTCGGTCATGTTCGACGGCGACGGGCTGCCTTTTGATGAAAACATCTCCATCACGAAGCGGCTTTGCGACATGGCTCACTCCGTCGGCGTTTGCATGGAAGCGGAAGTGGGCGAAGTTCCCAAGCCCGACGGAAAAGAGTTCGACGAATCTGCCATTGACCTGACCGATCCCGACGAGGCGCTTCAATTTGTCCAAGCCACGGGGATCGACACGCTGGCTGTGGCACTCGGCTCGGTGCATGGACTCAAATCGAAGACTGTTTCTTTGGATTTAGAACGCTTGCAGGCGATTCACAAGCAGGTGTCCATTCCGCTAGTCTTGCACGGTTCGTCCGGTGTTTCGGATGCCGACATCAAACAAGGTGTAAGCATGGGACTGAGCAAGGTCAACGTTGCCACCCAATTGGCACAGGCTTTCACCGGCGCAATCCGCGAAGTGCTGGGCAAGGATGACAGTTTGGTCGACCCACGAAAATACATGTCTGCTGGACGAAACGCTCAGATGAAAATCGTCCGCGAACGGATGCGTTTCTTCGGCTCTTCAGGAAAAGCAAAACAGAGACTATGATCCTCTGCTTGAATCTAAACGCCGCCATCGACAAGACCATTGTCGTCTCTTCGTTTGAGATCAATAAAATTCATCGCCCCGAATCAGTGCTCTCCCTGGCTGGCGGTAAGGGTTGCAATGTCGCCAGGGCGCTTAAGACTTTGGGTGAAGACCCGGTTGTATCGGGATGGGTTGGCGGATTCGCCGGTCAATTTATCGAGGAAGAATTACACCGGGAGGGAATCCAAACCGATTTTGTCCACACAGATTTTGAGTCGCGGACTTGTACTTCCATCTTGGATCGTGAAAATCAGACCATGACGGAAATCTACGAAAAAGGGGAGGCTGTGCCGCTGGAAAAGCTGGACGAATTGCGCGACCTCATCCACAGGACAATTGGAAAATACAAGGCGATGACGCTCTCCGGCAGTATGCCTCAGGGCATGCCTTTCAATTTTTACGCGGACTTGATTCAGATTGCCCACGAGCAAAATGTGCCAGCCTTTCTCGATTCCAGCGGAGACGCGCTTCGACAGGGAATCGAAGCGAAACCGTTCCTTGTCAAACCCAACGAGACCGAAGCCAGGTCTTTGCTAAACCTTGGCGCGAACGATGCCTTCGATTTTGTTCAGGCGGCTTCCGAGGTGGCAACAAAATACGGGACAAACGTTCTGCTCTCCCTTGGAGTCAAAGGTGCAGTCGCCGCAAACGGGAAGGAAGTGCTCGTCGTAAAAATTCCCCGCGTGGAGGCAAAAAGCGCCGTCGGCTCCGGGGATTGCACCCTTGCCGGACTTGTGCATGGAATCTTGAACGGGCTTTCGTTTGAAGAATCTGTTCGGTGCGGGGTTGCGGCTGGGACCGCCAACACTTTAACCGTCGGGGCTGGTCAATTCAAAATGGCGGACTTCGAGAGGCTGCGGGAGCAGATTCGTATCTCCCATTAAATTCCAGGTAAACAAAAACATCCCGAAGACTATGCAGGCTTTCGGGATGTTTTACATTTCAAATTCAACATCCTAATTCGGGGACAATCTAATATAATTCCACCCTGTCAGAAAACACCATCAACAACAGTCGGAGAAAAGCATGGCAAAAAAGGTATTTGTAAGCGGTTGTTTCGATATGCTCCACAGCGGGCATGTCGAATTTTTTCGTGAGGCTTCCCAATATGGAGATGTTTATGTGGCGCTTGGTTCAGATAAAACGGTCTTCGACCTGAAAGGGCGGACAACCGTCAATACCGAGCAGGAGCGGTTGTTCATGGTGAAATCCGTTTCTTTCATAAAGGATGCCTTTGTCTCCCGTGGTTCGGGAATTCTGGATTTCGAAGCCGAACTGCGCGAGATGAACCCTGACTATTTCGTGGTCAACGCCGACGGGCATATCCCCGAAAAACGCGACCTGTGCCAGGAGTTGGGGGTCGAATATGTGATTCTGGAACGCAAGCCGCATCCTGGCTTCGAGGCGCGTTCCACCACTGACATGCGCAAACGCGACCAGATGCCCTATCGCATTGACCTGGCTGGAGGCTGGCTCGACCAGCCCATGGTGTCGAAACACTATCCGGGACCCGTCATCACGATTTCACTGGAGCCAACCCTGGAGTTCAACGAGCGCAGCGGGATGGCATCCAGCACCCGCCGCCACGCGAAGGAAATTTGGGGAACGAAATTTCCGCATGATGATTATGAAAAAGTCGCCAAGATCCTGTTTTGTTATGACAATCCTCCCGGCACAAAGGTCATTTCCGGCTCCCAGGATTCCATCGGGTTGGTTTTCCCCGGGTTGGCGTACGCATATTATGAAGGCGGATATTGGCCATCACGTATTGAGCATCGACTTGACGAAAACCTTTTGAGGTTTGTGGAAGATTCAATTTATCTAGTTTCGCTTGGTCCGCGCTTTGATGGTTACGATGTGTTGGCAAAAACAAACTTGAACCGTGAAAACGCCAAAGCCCTGGCAGACGCAGCTGACGGTCATTGGCAGGCTATTCTCGACCAGGATATTGTCCGCTTTGGGAAGACGCTGCGGGAAGTGTTCGAGGCTCAGGTGGCTTTGTTTCCCAATACGATGAACAAGCGCGTGGCCGCGATCATCGGTGAGTATCGCGACAGCGTCCTCGGCTGGAAATTATCCGGCGCTGGCGGCGGTGGGTACATGGTCTTTGCTTCGGAGAAACCCGTCCCTGGGGCTGTGCGCGTCATCGCGCGGCGCGCGATGGAGTAGGGATTTTCAAATGAAAAACGCGCTCGCCTCAAAGGCGAGCGCGTTTTGGCTTTAAGCGTATTTTTCTATTCGGTGATATTGATCGGCAGGGCGTTGTTTGCCGTCATTGCCGCCACGCTGGCTTTTGCGGCAATCTTCTGAGAGATTTCCTGAATGGCTTTTGCCACCGCCGAATCGGGTTGCGCGGCGACGATGGGCTTGCCTGTGTCACCGCCGATGCGGACGTTCTGGTCGATGGGGATTTGTCCGAGGAAAGTCTCGTTGCTGGCTTTTGCCATTGCTTCGCCGCCGCCCGAACCAAAGAGGTCCATGCGGGTTCCGTCGGGCAGGTCGAGGTAGGACATGTTTTCGATCACGCCGAGGATGGGGACTTCCAACTGTTTGAACATGTTCAAGCCACGGCTGGCATCTTCGAGCGAAACCATCTGGGGCAGAGTGACGATGACCGCGCCGCTGAGGGGCAGGGCTTGCGCGAGGGACAGTGCCGCGTCACCCGTTCCCGGCGGAAGGTCAATGATGAGGTAATCGAGCTCACCCCATTCCACGTCGCTGAGGAACTGGCGGATGGCGGTGTTGAGCATCGGTCCGCGCCAGATGAGGGGTTGACCAGGCTTGACCAGCAGTCCCATCGAGACCATTTTGATGCCATAGGCTTCGGCGGGGATGAGTTTTGGACCGTCCGGCGCGGGGAGTTTGTCCACGCCGAGCATGGTGGGAGTGTTGGGGCCGTAGATATCTGCATCCATCAAGCCGACACGCGCTCCGCTTTGGGCAAGCGCCACCGCGATGTTGACCGAGATTGTGGATTTGCCCACACCGCCTTTGCCGGAGCCGATGGCAATGGCGTTGCGGATGGGCATATTTACCAGCCCGCGCATCCGACCGTCGTTCGGGACGTCCGAATCCATCTTCACTTCGACGGTCTTGACACCGTCAACTGCCATTACGGCTTCGCGCACTTCCTTGTCGATTCGTCCGCGCAGGGGGCAGGCGGGAGTGGTGAGCATCACCGTAAACGAAACCTTGTCGCCCTCGATTTCCAGATTGCGGACCATATTGAGGGTGACGAGGTCCTGGTGCAACTCAGGCTCCTGTACCTTGCCGAGTGCGGCGAGTACTGCTTCTTTTGTGACTGTCATTTGATTTCCTATGTGTCGAGGTATACAAGTAAACAAGTACACAAGCGTTGTCCACCTGTGTGCCTGTTTACCTGACTACTTCACTAGCCTTTCGCTTACGCTGCCGGGGTTGCAGGCGCGGCTGCCCTTGCGGCTTTGGCTGCTTCCTTTGCCCTGCGTTCCTCTTCCTCCGCGTTGTAATTCAACGGGCGGATTTGTGAATAATAAGATACGGGCTTCAACAACTTTTCGAGGTTGTACACATTGCGTCCGAAGGAAGCAATGTCGATATCGTGGTCCATCTTGATCGCGTCGAAGGGACAGTATTCGGCGCAGAATCCGCAGTTCATGCAGACATCCATGTCGATGTAGAACTCCGCTGGGGTGGCGACGGGCTTGCCAGTCACCGGGTCGCTGGAGCGGACAATCCAGATACACTGCGGCGGGCATGCCTTCGCGCAAATACCACAGGCAGTGCAGCGCACATCTTTCTTGCCGTCCTTCTCTTCGTAGACCAAAAACGGCACGAAGCGGAATTCCTCCGGCACGATCAACTGCTCTTCAGGATACTGCACGGTGAAGATGCCCTTGGTGTTCTTGCTGGAGCGGTGTTTGATGCCTTCTTCGGTGCGGTAGCGCTTTTTGCCGGTCACAGCCCACGAAATATCGTCGATGTAAGTATCCCAGAAACGCTTCCAGGTTACGCTCAGTCCTTTTAGAATGCCTAATCCATACATAAGAAATTCTCCTTATGCCGTTGCGAGGAGGGTGTCCTTCCCGACGAAGCAATCTCCTGATGACGCGGGGATTGCTTCGGGCAAAGAGCAAGAGCGCCCTCGCAATGACATTATCTGTCGAGTTCGCCCATGACGATGTCGAGCATGGCAAGCAGGGCAACGAAATCCTGAATCTTCTTGCCAATGCACATTTTTTCGATTGCCGTGAGGTTGACGAATGACGGCGGGCGGACGTGGTAGCGGTAGGGATTCTGCTTGCCGGTCGAGATGACGTAGTAGCCGAGTTCGCCCTTGGGAGCTTCGATACGTCCGTAGGATTCGCCAGCCGGGACTTTGACCTGATAATTCGGCTTCTGTGAGTTGATCGGTCCGCCGGGGATTTGCTTGATCGCCTGTTCCAGGATTCGCAGGGATTGACGGATCTCGTCGAAGCGGATGAGATAGTTGTCCATCATATCGCCGTTGTGACGCAATGCCACGTCAAAATCGAAGCGGTCATAGATGGAGTAGGGGTCGGCGCGGCGTAGGTCGTAGGGGACGCCCGCAGCGCGCAGGACGGGACCTGTCACGGAGTAACGAACAGCATCTTCCGCGTTCAATACGGGTATGCCCTTCAAACGTCCAACCAAAACTTCATTCTGGTTCAGGAAGCGTTCGATTTCGTCGGTCTTGGCGGGCAGGCGGTCGAATACCAAATCCTTGATCTTTTGCATCTGCTCTTCAGGCACGTCGCGTACCACACCGCCAAAGCGGAAGTAGTTGCACATCATGCGCGAGCCGGCGACGGCTTCGAAGATGTCGAGGATCAATTCGCGCTCTTCAAAGGCGTAAAGGGCGGGTGTGAACATCGTGCCGAGGTCATTGAGCAACATGCCGATAAAGACCAGGTGGTTCTGGATACGGCTGAGTTCCGCCATGATGACGCGGATGTATTCGGCGCGTTCGGCAACGGGGATGTTCATCAGTTTTTCGACCGTGATGGCGTAACCGAAGTTATTGCTCATCGAGTTGAAGTAATCGAGACGGTCGGTGTACGGCATGATTTGCAGGAAGGTGTTGCGTTCGCCGATTTTTTCATGGTTGCGGTGCAGATAGCCCATGACGGGTTTTAGCCCCAGCACGGTTTCACCTTCGAGGGTTACAGCCACGCGCAGCACGCCGTGAGTGGATGGGTGGTGCGGTCCGAGATTGACAACGGCATGGTCGGTCTTGAGTCCGCCTTCCTGTTTGACGGTGAAGCGTTCGAGGGAACTGTAGAGGTCTTTTTCGCCTTCGGGCTTGTATTCGTCCGGGTTGAAGTTCGCCGGGAATTTCAGGTTATCGCGGAAGGGATTCTTGAATTCGGCATAGGTGTGCTTGCCTTCGGGCCAGCGGCTCTTGTAGGGCTTGATATCCTCTTCGTAGAAGGCTTCCTTCCAATCCTTGCGGAGCGGATGCCCCTCGAAGCCTTCCCACATCAAGATGCGGCGCAGATCGGGGTGCCCGGTAAATATGACACCAAACAGGTCAAAGACTTCGCGTTCCTGATATTCCGCGCCAGCCCAAAGGGGGGTGACGGATGGAATTTCGATTGGGTCAACGCGGTCAGCCTGGGTGCGGAGAATCAACTTGGGTCCGCCGGTGGTCTTGTGGAGGTGGTAAACCACTTCCATCTTGTTTTCTTCGAGATAATCGACGCCGGTAAGAGCATGAAGCAGGTCATAGCCAAATTCATCGCGGACGGCGGTTGCCACTTCGACGAGGGCATTCTTCTCGACCATGAATCCGCTGTAACCGGGGCGACTTTCAGCGGTGACTTTACCCGGGAAACGGGCAACCAAATCTACGGTCTGGGTTTCGATTGCGGTTGCCATTATGCACCTTCCTTTACAGCGGCAGCTTTCTTGAATTCCTCATTGCGGCGGACATCGATCAAGTCCGGTCCGAGGATGGGCATCGGGACGTAGTTCGGGTCTTCCTTGCCCTTCTGATACCAGCGGACTTTCTTGAGCGAGTCCTTGTCGATCTTCTGCTGTAATTTAATCAACCCAGCCATGAGTGCCTGCGGGGTGGGAGGGCAGCCGGGGATGTACACGTCAACGGGCAGGAACTTGTCAATGCCAGCCACCACGTTATAGCCTTCCTTGAAAGGTCCGCCGCCCGAGGCGCACGCGCCCATTGCCACGACGTACTTTGGTTCGGGCATCTGGTTATATAGACGGATGATGGCAGGCAGCATCTTCTTGGTGACGGTTCCCGAAACCAAAATCATATCTGCCTGACGCGGTGAAGGGCGCATGACCTCCATACCAAAGCGCGCCATGTCGTAACGCGCCATTTGCGCCGCGATCATCTCAATGGCGCAGCAAGCCAGACCGAAGGTCAGGGGCCACAACGAAGAACGACGCCCCCAGTTGTAGAGGCGGTCGAGCGTGGTGACGGCTACAACGTCCCGCATGTCTTCAGGGATGTTGTAGTTGGGCAAACTCAATTGTTCATTGTCCATGAATGTTCTCCTCGAACCAGTCTTGGTAGATTGCGTAAAGGATGTCGTCGTTTGCGAGCGCGGGATCATCCTCGAATTCACTCAGTTCAAGCGTCCAGCGATAGATTTGACCCAGCGAGACTTCTTCAATATCCGCTTCGGGATGCCGACGGCGCAGTTCCAAAGCGATGGCGTAGGTGGTGTCCCAGGTGAAGGTCATGTCGGCTGGAAGCCAAAGGTCTAAGGTCAAAAGTCAAATGGGGAGCCGCAGCTGAATCGCTGACTTGCTAAATCGTTGATTCGCTGACTCTATGAATCGCTGACTCGTTGAATCGCTCGCATTATAGCAGGGCAGCAGGATAAGTCAATTGAATTATGCAAATATATATTTGCAAAAATAAGAAAGTGAGTATAATCATGATGCTTGTATGACAAACCCGCCAAGATTTGGCTGAATTCTGGAGTCAAACGTCCCCTGACGTTTGAAATAAAAATCTGGAGATTCTTGAATCCATTGATTACTACACGCCAGAAAGTCCTTTTTCACCTCAGGAAAACTCGCTCCGCTTCGGCTCGGGAAATTGCGCGCACATTGGACATGTCCGCGCCAAACGTGAGACATCACCTCGGCGTTTTGGTTTCGGATGGGCGAGTGGAGGTCAATGCAGTGTATCAACATGGTGGACGCGGCAGGCCTGAAAAGGTTTATTCGCTTTCACAGGCGGTGCTGGGTGACAACCTGTCCGTGTTGGCGGATGCACTCCTGGATGAAAAGGTGAATTTGGAAGTAGTGGGCGAACGCATTGCTCAATCTCATGGGCTGGTAGGGATTGCGAACCAGCCGCTGGCTAAACGCTTGTCCGCTCTAGTGGACAAACTTAACGAGATGAGTTATCAGGCACGGTGGGAGGCAGGGGCGGAAGGTCCGCGGGTGATCTTGGGGCGATGCCCATTTGCGAAGGTCGTCGAGAAGCATCCCGAACTGTGCAGGCTGGATGTTTCGCTGTTGGAGAAAGCTCTCGGCAGGCCGATTGGACAAATCACAAAAGCGGGGATCAGCGCGCGGGGATTATGTCCGTTTGTGTTTCGGGTGGGATGACAAACGCCTTGCGCCTGACATGGGCGGGCTATGTTTATGGCAAAATAGGCGAATGAAAAAAATCATCGTTACCTTTTTCCTGCTTGCCATGCTTGCCTCTTGCGTCCCCGCAACCCAGTTGCCCGCAAATATATCCATCCCTTCCCCTTTGCCAGCGCCGACAGCCACATCCACACCCAGCCCTGAAGCCTTATGGATTGACTCTGCCGCACCCGCTCAACTTGTGGATTCGAGTCAAACCTGGGGGATTCCACTAACCGATGACCCATCATTCGCCACGCAAAAACTTGAACTTTCCAACTCAGGTACTTTATGGATTTATGCCCTCGTCGCGCCTTTTCCCACGCTGACGGATGATGTGGACTCTCAATCTTTGATTGCCGCCTGGAAGGGAAACCCATCCGAGCCGATTGCTGGTCATACACTGCTGATGGCGGAATCCACTCTGAAAGTTTTCTCCGCTCGATGGGGTGAACCCGCTGCGGGTGTTGTCCGCGTTTTTCCTGCGGAGCAGATTCTCGACCTTGCTTGGGCAGAGTCCGCGTGGGCAATCATCCCGTTTGAAGAAATCCAGCCGATGTGGAAAGTCCTCAGCGTGGACGGTCAATCTCCGCTTCATAAGAATTTCAACACGGAAGCATATCCGTTGAAGGCGTATTTTTCATCGAACCAGCCCTTGCCCGAAACGAACCGCGACCCAGCCAAGTTGACGACGGTAATTCTGACCGGCGTGACCGCGCTTACCCGCCTGACCGCCAGGCGCATGGAAACGAAGGGCATCACCTATCCGGGCGAGGTTCTGCGAGACATGTTCCGCGAGGCGGATGTTTTGCACATCAATCACGAGGCGCCGTTTTATTCTGGATGTCCATACCCCGACCCCAAGCAGACCGAGGAGGTGTTTTGCAGTTCACCCAAATACATCGAGTTGTTCGCCGACCTTGGTGTGGATGTGGTGGAACTTTCGGGCGACCACTTCGCCGACTACGATGATGTCGCCATGCTGGAATCCATCGAGATTTACAAGAACGCGGGCATCCCGTACTATGGCGGCGGGGTCAACGAAGAAGACGGCAAAAAGCCGCTGTTAATGGAGGTCAACGGCAACAAGATGATGTTCATCGGCTGTGACTTCAAGACCGTTTACGCCACCGCCCGCGAAGACCGCCCCGGCTCGGTGCGCTGCGACTTCGATTACATCGCGCAGCAAATCCAAACTCACAAGGCGCAAGGCTACCTTCCCATCTTCACCTACCAGTACCATGAGTTCCCCTCGCCTGAGATACGCCCCCAACAACAGGCGGATTACCGCCTGATTGCCGACGCAGGCGCGGTGGTGGTCAGCGGCAGTCAGGCGCATGTGGCGCAGGGCATGGAATTTTACAATGACGCTTTCATCCATTACGGCTTGGGCAATTTGTTCTTCGACCAGATGAGCAGCAAAGGTACGCGTATTACGCAGTATGAGTTCATCGACCGTCATGTCTTTTACGATGGGAAATATCTCGGCGTGGAATTGATTACGGCGTTTTTGGAGGATTACTCGCGCCCGCGCTACATGACCGAAGCCGAACGCGGGAAATTCCTTTCGCAGATGTTCGAGTACAGCGGGTGGGGTCGGTAAAACTTACCGTCATTGCGAGCCGCGCTCTTGTACTTTGCGGCGACACTTGCGCTGGCGCGCAGTGCCAGTGGGCAATCTAAAGAGCCCTTCATGGGATTGCTTCGGGCAGACGAACACTGCCATCGCAATGACGAATTTACATTGCAGGTCAAAACTTGTGTACAATGCCCTTTCGACTATGAAAAAACTTCCGATCCTTTTTCTTTTGCTTGCCATCCTTGCGGCGTGTATTCCTGCGACTGAAACTCCTGCAAGCACGCCTTCGCCTTCTCCGTCCCCAGCGCCGACTGCGACCTCCACGCCCATGCCTGACGCGCTGTGGATCGACCCCGCTGTCCCCGCTCGACTTGCGGATTTGAGTCAAACTTGGGGTATTCCATTGACTGATGACCCAGCGCTTGCCACGCAGAAACTTGAATTTTCCAACTCTGGCTCTTTGTGGATCTATGTCCTTGTCGCGCCATTTCCCACAGTGACCGATGACGTGGCTTATGCGGATTTGCTTTCTACTTGGAAAGGGGGCCCTGCTGGACCGTTTGACGGACATGATTTGCTGTTGGCAGCATCCACTCTGGCGGCGTTCACTGCCCTTTGGGGCGAACCCATTTCAGGGGCTGTCCGCGCTTTGCCTGCGGAGCAGATTTTGGATTCAGCGTGGAAGGCGTCCGCATGGGCGATCATCCCGTTCGAGGAAATCCAACCCAAGTGGAAAGTTCTCGCGGTGGACGGTCAATCTCCCGTCCGCAAGAACTTCGAGACGGACGTTTATCCGCTGAAGGCGTATTTTTCGGCAAGCCAGCCGTTACCCGAATCGAACCGCGACCCATCCAAAATGACTACCGTGATGTTGACTGGCGTGACGGCAATTGTCCGCGCGACGGCGGCGACGATGGAGATGAAAGGCGTGACCTACCCCGGCGATTTAATCGGCGATTGGTTCCGTGAAGCGGATGTGCTGCACATCAGCAACGAAGTGACCTTCGATAAGGACTGTCCGCCGCCGCGAGCGGGTTACCGCAATTTCATTTTGTGCAGCGACCCGAAGTATATGGATTTGTTGTTGGATGTGGGCGTGGACGTCGTGGAGGTCACGGGCGATCACCTGCTTGACCGCGGGTATCAGGCTTTGCTTGATACCTTTGAAATTTATAAACAGAGTGGTGTGCCATATTACGGCGGGGGGATAAATGCTGCTGAAGCGCGTAGGCCTGTTTTGATGAAAGTCAACGGGAACAAGATTGCCTTCATCGGCTGTAATGGCAAGCGCGTGGAAAAATATCCAAAAGCCACCGCTACCAGCCCCGGTCCCGCGTTGTGCGATTTCGATGATTTCGGGGAGCAAATGGACGACTTGAAGGCGCAGGGTTACCAGGTTATTTTTACCTTCCAGCATGAGGAATGTTATTCGCCGAAACCGTGCTACACCCATGAGGCTGCTTTTCGCCGCGCGGCGGACGTGGGCGCGGTGGTCGTCAGCGGGAGCCAGGCGCATTACCCGCACATCATGGAGTTTTACAGCGACTCATTCATTCACTATGGTTTGGGAAATTTATTCTTCGACCAGATGACTTATATTTTGCCGGACGGAAAAGTGATTGACGAAACCCGCCATGAATTCTATGACCGCCATGTTTTTTACGATGGAAAATATCTCGGCGTCGAGTTGTTGACCGGGATGCTGGAAGATTACTCCCGTCCTCGCCCGATGACCGAAGCAGAGCGCAACGCCCTGCTTACCGAGTATTTTTATCTCAGTGGGTGGACTGCTGCGCCCGCGCCGACGCCCATCCCCATGCCCACGGTCACGTTGACGCCGATTGCGCTTCCGTAGTCACCCGGTTTCTTCCACCCTGCTTGCTTTGGTACATCAGTTGGTCGGCGCGTTCGATGATCGTTTCCAGGGTATCCGCCTCATGAGCGAGGGTTGCGCCGATGGATAAGGTGACGGAAATCTTTTCCCCTTCGATGTTGACGGCGGAATTGGCAATTATCGCGCGAAGTTTTTCGGCGACCTGCGACAGGGCTTTCAGGTTTACATTGTACAGGATGGCAACGAACTCCTCGCCGCCCCAGCGTCCGCAAATATCGGTACTTCGCAGGTGAACTATCAGATTTCGAGCCGCGTTTTGCAGGACGATGTCTCCTATTGGATGTCCGTGGGCGTCATTCACTGCTTTGAAGTGATCGATATCGAGGAAAAGCAGCCCAAACGGAAGTTGGTGTTGGTGATATTCCTGGAGCGCGGAGTTGACCTTGATTTCGAGCAGTTTGCGGTTGCTCACGCCAGTCAGCGCATCGCGGAAGACATCCTGTTCCAGTTCGTTCACCCGCCGCTTCATCCTCAACAGCGACTGGTTGTTGCTGAAGACTTCCACCGCGCCGATGACATTGCCCTGCTCGTCGCGGATGGGAGAAGTTCGCACCAGCACCGGCACGCGGTAGCCGTCGGCGTGATGTAAAAACACTTCGGCTTCGTGCGGTTGCCCGTCTTGGATGGTTGCCAGCAGCGGACAACCATCTTTGCAAAGGTGAAATCCGGCGTCGTCTATGTGGTCGAGGATGTTGTCGTGGCAAAACCTGCCGACCATGTGTTGTGCCGAATATCCCGTGATGCGTTCCGCGCCCGTGTTCCAGTAGGTAATCCGTCTTTCCTTGTCTACAAAATACACCCCATCGTAAAGATTATCCAACAGATTTTTGTGGAATTGGTTTTCAGGGGAGGATGTGTTCATGGGGTGATGATAGCATTTTGCCGCGCGAAATTCAACTTGCAAAAGGGTTGCATTTTTCGGCGGCTATTTCGAGATCGGCAGGGTATAACCGCCATCCACGGCGATGGTCTGTCCGACGATCATGTCTGCGGTGGGAGAGCAGAGAAATGCCACCACCTCGGCAATTTCTTCGGGAGTGAGCAATCGTCCGGCTGGGACCTGCTTAATAAACTCCTGCAGGATGCGATCCTGACTTCCCATCGAGGTGAAGTAGTTCAATGCGTCAGTCTTGACCACGCCCGGCGACACCGCATTGACGTTGATTTTCTTTGCGATCAATTCGACGCCCAGATAACGTGTGAGCGACTCCAGCGCCGCCTTGCTCGCGCCGACTACCACGTAATCGGGCAGGACTCGCCCCGAGCCTGGGCTGCTGATGCTGACGATTTTTCCGCCCCCATGTTTTTCCATCAACGGAACGGCGCGCTGTGCGGCGAAAAGCAGGGCGCGGGCGTTAATGTTCATGGTCCACTCCCAGCCCCTGGGTTTTTGCTCCATGGCCGGGCGGTTGTATCCCGAAGCCGCGTTGTGGACAAGGATGTCCAACCCGCCGAATTCCCTTTCCACTTCATCGAACAGGCGGTTCAGACCATCAAGATCGCCAACATCCGCCTTGACCAGCAGGGCGCGGCGTCCCAGTTTTTCGATTTCGCGGGCTGTCTCCTCGGCGGGAGCGCGGTTGCGGAAGAAGTTGACAACCACATCCGCGCCGTGGCTGGCGAAGTGCAAGGCAATTGCGCGTCCGATCCCGCGACCGGAACCGGTGACAAGAACGATTTTGTTTTGGAAATTCATTGATGCCTCCATAGGGGCGACCCGTCGGGTCGTCCCTACTACAAATCAATCAAAATACAAATTCAAATCCGAGCAGTCGAATCGGTTGCCGCAGTTGGGGCAGGCGACCTTGCAATTCTTCTCGTGCATCTGTGTCCCGCAACGGTCGCAGAGCCAAAGCCGCTTCTCGTTCCACTCCAAATCCTTGAATAGGGTCTGGTCGAATTCCTTGACCCGCTCCTCGCCGAGGCGTTTCAATTCTTCATTGACTGTGATCAAATCACGCTTCAACCTGCCGACGTTGATACCCCGGCAAACATCGGGATAATCCTTCAATAATTTCATGCAGCGTTCGTGCATTTTGATTCCGCCTTCATGGTTCCCGCGTGAGATGTGAAAATAGATCACCGCCGCCTGCAACACGCCCTGATACAAACTGCGGATCGGTCCCCGCTCATCATGCCAGGCATCTTCAAGTTCTTCATGTGATTCAAAGAACTGTTTCTCGTTGAATAGCCTTAACCCTTCCAATGCCTTCGGGGGCAACTTTCCATCGCAATCACTATCCATGATACCTCACTGACCTCAGACCACTGCTTTCTACTCTCTACTCTCTATTCTCTGCTTTCCAAAAAGTATAACATGCAGCCCGCTTTCAAAATGGTAGAATTAAATCATGCTTAAAAAGATGTTCCAGGACAAACGCGCGATTTTGGTGATTTCCCTCTTCGCGTTGGTCTCTTTGGTTGCGCTTGCCGG
>DAOUAS010000038.1:0-14644 GCA_034433295.1 Anaerolineales bacterium
ATGGCGCAAATTGGGCGAATTTCACGAATGTCTTTTGGGCTTTTTCGCGTTATTCGCAACATTCGAGAAATTCGCGTTAAGGTTTTTCACTTCAACCTGACCATTACCAAAAAAATAATGTCTTAGCCCTGCAACCAAAATATAATTTAGCCGTAGATAGACCAGAAATCATCCCCGCTTTGGGGAACCATTTACAAAGGATAACAAGATGAAAAATATCAAATTCTTAGCACTGATTATTCTTGCCCTGACCCTTGCGGCTTGCGGAACCGCGCAGGCAACTCCGGAAGCCACCCCCATCCCAACTGTCGTCGCGGACGATACCATCATCGCCGAAGGAAAACTGGAGCCGATTCATTACACAGAACTGGCTTTGAATGCCAGTGGTCTCGTCAGCGAAGTCTTGTTCGAGGAAGGTGACGCAGTCAAAGCTGGCGATGTAATTGCCCGGCTCGACGCAAGTGAAGCGCAGACCCTCGAAAGCGCCCAAGCCAAGTCGGCGCAGGAAATGACCACCGCCTACCAGGAAGTGCGCGACGCGCAGTTCAAACTGGATAACTTCGATGTCCCCTCGGATTTCGACGGCATGACGCCCTCCGAAGCGGTTGGAAAGATGCTGGTCGCACTCGACAAGGCACGCGTCGATTTTGAGCCTTACAAGGACCTTGAACAACGCCTTGAATGGGAAATGAGGAATGACACCCCCGACAAACCCAAGGTGTACAGGGATACGGCAAAGATTTACAAGAAGCGCCTCGACGATGCCTGGGCCGATTACCGCAAAGCAGTCCAATGGCTGGAACTCGACTCGAACCTGGCAAACGCCAAAGCCCGCCTTGTGCTTGCCCAACGCGATTATGACGCCCTGCAAGACCTGACCTTCTCGACAGACACCGCCGGAACCCGCGCCGCACTGGCAAATGCGGAAGTCCGCGCTCCATTCCCCGGCGTAATCGCGAATCTGGACCTCAAGGTCGGCGAGTTTGCGGCATCGGGCAGTCCAGTCGTCACCATCGCCGATGAAACGCAGTGGGTCGTCAAAACCACCGACCTGACCGAAATCGACGTGGTCAACGTGAAGGAAGGTCAATTGGTGACAGTCACCCTCGATGCCCTGCCCAACGTGGAAATGAATGGCAACGTCCTTTCCATCAGCAAGAACTATTCGGAAAACCAGGGCGATATCGTTTACGAAGTAACCATCCTCCTGACAGAATCCGATCCCGCCATGCGCTGGGGTATGACCGCGGTCGTAAATTTCGAGAAGTAAAAAATACGGGTCGCGTTTGCATCGTTACAACATAAAATGGGGCTGCCGTTTTGAGACAGCCCCATTTCAGTAAAGGGGAAGCTGGGGACCAACGACTCAAATTGTTCGCATCAAAAGCATGGAAACTCTTGATGTCATGCTCCAATCTGGCATGAAAGGTAATTTATCAACATGGCGCTCTTTCATAAAAACATCGACACTGCCGACAATCACCCAATGATCGACCTGCGCGACGTGAACAAATATTACAAGACCGCGATCGGTGATTTCCACGCGCTCAAAAGCGTTGACCTGCAAATCAATGCCGGCGAATTTGTCAGCATCATCGGCAAGTCGGGCAGCGGCAAGACCACTCTGCTGAACATGATCACTGGCATCGACATCCCCACGGGTGGCGAGGTCTGGGTCAACGGGACGGCGGTGCATAAACTCGGCGAGAACAAGATGGCGCGCTGGCGCGGAAAGAATCTCGGCGTGGTATTCCAGTTCTTTCAACTGCTGCCGATGATTTCCGTTGTCGAAAACATCATGCTGCCGATGGATTTCTGCCGCACCTACCCCATGCGCGAGCGTTATGACCGCGCCATGGAACTGCTTGAACTGGTGGAACTGGCGGACCACGGTCACAAACTGCCCAGCGCCCTCTCCGGCGGACAGCAGCAGCGCGTGGCGATTGCCCGCGCCCTCGCCAACGACCCGCCCGTCGTCATCGCAGACGAGCCGACGGGTAACCTTGACTCAAAGACCGCAGAGTCGGTTTTCGCGTTGTTCAATAACCTGGTTGCAAAAGGAAAGACGATCATCATCGTCACACACGACAGCACACTGGCAAAACGCGCCCATCGCACCGCGCTCATTGCGGACGGTGAAATCGTCAACGAGTATGTGGCGAAAGTCATGCCCACACTCACATCCTCGCAGGTGCTTCAACTGATGAACAAGGCCAGGATACAACGCTACGATGCGGGCGCAATGATCCTTGCCGAAGGCACGAATGCAGATACGTTCTACGTGGTCTTCAAAGGCACGGTGGAGGTCATCCTGCCGCGCGAGAACCAATCGGATGTCGTGACGCTTCAACTCGGTCCCGGCAAGTGTTTTGGCGAAATTGAATTCTTCCACGAGAAAAAACATCTCGCATCCATTCGCGCCTCCGAGGGTGGTGACGTCGAGGTGCTGGCCGTTGGGTATGAACAGCTCAAGGAAATGCTGGACCAGTCTGAAGTCACACGCGAAGCATTACAACAGATGGCAGATAAACACGAAGACGAGAATCTGGCCCGTCGGGGAGAGGCAAAATGAGTTCCCGCTGGAAGAAAGTCTGGGCTGATTTTTGGAGCAACAAGGGTCGTACTTTTCTGACGATCATGACCATCATGGTCGGCACGTTTGCGGTCGGCTTCAACAGCAACCTGGGTTTGTACATGAACGAAAGCATGGATGGCGACTATCTTTCCGCGCAGCCGTCGGAGGCTGAGGTTTACACATCCTCCTTCGATGATGACGCGGTCAATATGGCGCGCACTGTGCCGGGTGTGAACGGCGTGGAAGGATCGAGCACCGTAAGTGCGCGCATCCTGTACACCGATGGAACCTACATCGACATCCGCTTCACCGCGCTGAAAGATCCGAAGGAACAAACGCTCAACCTGCTCAAACCCGCTGCGGGCGAAACATCCATTCCGCTCTACGACGAGAAGGAAGCCATCATCGACGCCAGCGCCCTCTCGCTTGGCTACAAGCCCGGCGACACGCTGGTCATCGAATTGGACAGCGGCAAGCGCCGCGAGGTCAAACTGGCGGGATACGTCCATGCCGTGACGGGCTTCCCCTACGGGCTGGCAAAGGTGGTCTTCGCCTACGTGACGCCCGAAACCCTGGAATGGCTGGGCGGCAGCCGCAATTACGACATGCTGGCGGTGAGTGTGGCGGAGAATCCCACCGACGCGGACCATGTGACCGAGGTCGCGCAAGCCGTGGCGGACCGCATGGAACGCGCGGGCGAGACGGTTTATTTTGTCAACGTGTACCAGCCCGGCCACCACTTTGCCTGGAGTATCACACAGGGCGTCTTCTTTGTGTTGGGTGTCCTCGGCTATCTGACCGTTTTGTTGAGTTGTTTCCTGATCGTCAACACAGTCACAGCATTGATGACCCAGCAGACGCGCCAGATCGGCATCATGAAGGCGGTGGGTGGAGACACGCTCCAGATTGCAGGCATGTACGTGGTGCTGATTCTCGGTTTCGGGTTGGGCGCTTTGCTGATGGCGATTCCACTGGCGAACCTGGCGGCTGAAGAAATCGGCGGCGGCATGGCGACATGGCTGAATTTCTACACTGAGCCGTATGTCGGCTACCAGTCGTCGGTCATCCAGCAGGTCTTTGTGGCGTTGGTCGTTCCGCTGCTTGCGGCAATCTCCCCGATCTATAACAGTGTGCGTGTGACCGTGCGCGAAGCGTTGAGCGATTACGGTTTGGGCGGCAACGCCAAGCCCCGCAAGGATTCAGTCAGCAAGAACGCCACGTTGATCGCCCGCCCGATTCGAATATCCCTGCGCAACACCTTCCGCCGCAAGACGCGCCTTGTCCTGACTCTGTTCACGCTAATTTTGGGCGGTGCGGTTTTCATTGGCGTGTACAACCTGTGGGAATCCTTCGACCAGGTGATCGAGGACATTCAGGGCTATTTCCTCGCCGACATCAATACCAGTTTTGGGCGCGGTTATCGCTTCGACAAGGTCGCATCGCTTGCCGAGAGCGTCCCTGGCGTGGAGAGCGTCGAAGGCTGGCTGGAATATCCCGGCACGCTGAAAATGGGCGAGGACGACGAGTCGGGCACGCAAATCCTGTTTGTCGCGCCGCCTTCCACTTCGACGTTGATCGATCCCATCATCACGTCTGGTCGCTGGCTGGAACAGGGCGATGAGAATGCCATCGTCATCGGCAACCACCTGTTGAACATGTTCCCTGATCTCAAAGTTGGCGACTGGCTGACCATCGAAATCAACAGCAAGGAAACAGACTGGTACATCGTCGGCACCTATAGCATCACAGGAAACGTCAGTCCGCCGCTGTTGTATGTGAACTACGAATACATCAGCCACCTCGTCGGTGAGCCGGGAATGGTGTACTCGCTGCGAGTACTAACTTCGGACCACAGCGCAACAACGCAGAAACGGATCAATGAACAGTTGCTGGCGTTGTTCAAGGAGCGTGGAATTCAAGTCACATCCACCACGCTGGGCACACAATTCATCGAAGACCAGAAAGCACAGACCGATATCCTCGTCTACTTCATGCTGGTGATGGCAACCCTCATCGCCATCGTCGGCGGGCTGGGATTGATGGGCACGATGAGCATCAACGTGCTGGAACGCACCCGCGAGATCGGCGTGATGCGCGCCATCGGGGCGTCCAATTGGGATATCCAAGCCATCGTCCTCGTCGAAGGCATGGTCATCGGCATCCTCAGTTGGGCAATCAGCATCTTTGTCTCGATCCCCATTACCAACGTGCTGTGCTACGGGGTTGGGATGGCGATTTTGACCGCGCCCATGCCGACGGTGTACGGGGTGAGCGGAGTCCTCGCGTGGTTGGTCTTTACTGTTGTACTGGGGTCGCTGGCAAGCGCCCTACCTGCCAGACGGGCTTCGAGCCTGACGGTGAGAGATACGCTGGCGTACGAATAAAAAAACAATGAACAAAAAAACTGCGCCAGTCAAGATCGGCGCAGTTTTTGTTTTAACCGTCATCAATGCTAATGAACCGCTTCTTCAGAAAGCAATCCGAGCTTTTTCAAAAAAACCGGGCGCAAGGCAAAAACGATACAAATAAACCAGGCAAATATATTGGCGTAAAACATATATGCGCCTGAGCGAAATCCTGAAAGGAGATAGATGAAGGATGCCATGAAAAATATAATCACCCCACCCCGTTTGTCCCGATCCACCCGCTTCAAGAGCAAAACAACCGGCATAATCAGAAAGACACTGTAAAAAACTTGATTTGCCGGATAGATAATCAAGGCGAGAAACAACATGGACAGAACCGCCCAACCATCATTATTGTTATCGCGCTCCTGCCTGAAAACGACCATGGCAGTCACAAGAACCAGAAGCAACGAAATCCCCAAATACCAGGGATTCAGCAGTGATAACCTGTCGCCCGTCTGATGCGTCAAGCGTAATATCGTAGCCAGGAGCGATTGATTGGTCAGCTCCGTATAAATCCAACCCGGAACCTGGGGAGTGGGATTACTCAGGTAGCTCTTGAAAGTATCCAAGCCGAATGCAACAATGCTGAAAAACAGCAATGCTCCAAGAGATAGAATACCGACAATCAGTGTTTTCCATCTTTTGGTAATCAATGAATAAAAGTAGAGAAACGCCAGGTAAGGTTTAACAACCACACTCAAGGCCAGCCAGGCGCCCCCCTGACTTTTCATCCTGTTACGCCAGAAAAGCAAAAAAAACAACATCGCAAAAAAATTGGTCTGGGCATAATAGAACGTCAGTTCTGTTGGTTTCAACCTCAGCATTAACACAGCAATTGCCAGGAAACCCAACCAGCCATATTCACGCAAGAACAAACGCCATAATTCGTAAACGCATCCCAGCAGGAGGAGAAAATTCAATGCCTGCCAAAATAAATAGGCTCCACCAAGGTCAAATAAAGCCAATGGAAGGAAAAGGAACATTGTGAACGGCGGATACCAGAATCCGACATCGATTATTTCCGTCCGGAATTCTTCACTCGGCTCATAGGGTAGTGAAAGTGCCTGGTAATTCGAGACATTATAGAAATTCTCTCCGGAAATTCCCACCCTGCCGTTAAGCCAGAAGGAGAGGAAGTCCCATTCCCAGGGCTGGGGGTAATTTTGATAGATTAGTTCTCCCACGCCAAATAGCGAGACGCCAATCATCATTAATAGATAGACAGTCACCACGGTCAGCCAGGGTTGTTTCCGTTTTTTGAAATAAAAAAAAGCAAAAACAACCAGTGGGGTTGCCAGAGTCGCAAGTTTTAATGCAAGTTCGAACTCGTAATCCATCTTATCTGTCCTTTAAAATATTGTCGCAAAGCCCAGTCTCAACCAATAAATTTTCAAACCTTGAATAAGACAAAACACATCGATCTCCGCGCAAATAAGTATAACATCTTAAAGAGATTGAATTATGTCTGCCGAGGGAGACAAACTGTTATATAAATCCCCTTGAAAAATTCCAGTCTTCTCGCCCACGGCCTTGTGGTTAATCAAAGCCCCACGCTTTTAGATGTTCCGGGGCTGGAATATAAAAACACTTACCCAGCAAGCGCGCTGTTGACTTTGTCTGCATGACGCTGCATGTTCAGCACATCGTAGGAATTTCCGTACAGGCGCAATATTTCCCCGACCAATTTGAGCTTCTTCTGACTGGGCATGTTCATCGCCGGGAAGAAGGCGAGCTGTTCGATATCATCGCATCCCAGGAAGTCCAGCGGGTGGAGCAGCAAAGAGGGATGCGTACCAGTCAGGCGGCACATCCACAGGGCGAACCTGAAATAGAAAAGCGCCAACGCCGGTGAATATGTGGCAATATAGATGATATAGCTGACATGAATCGGGATCTTGAATATCGGCATGGTTGTAACGGGGATTTCAATAATCTTTCGTTCTGGCTTACCATCCAAATGCCAGAAATGTGCCTGAAGGGGGCGGAACCCATCTTTGACGGAGCCGAACAGGTTATCACGTTTGCTCTTTTCCTCAGGCTTGAGACTGGCCGTCATGAAATAATACAGGCGCGCAAGCGGACCGATGTAGGTCGGGAAAGTGGAAGCGTCATATTGATAACCCCGGCGGATCAACACATCGATCACGGTCGGAGAAACGCTGAAACCCGGCCCGCGAAAACCGATGGGCTTCCTACCCGTAGCCTTTTCGATGGCTTCCTCCGTCCGGGCGAATTCGTCCTCTACCTGCTGTTCCGTGTAGGTATGTAACCAGGGTTCATGATTAAAGGAATGATTACCGATCTCGTGTCCGGCGTCTGCCAAAGATTTGAGCGCCGCATGATTCTTTTCCAGGGCTGCGTCCTGTCCAACCACAAAGAAGGTGATTTTTAGATTGCGTTCCTTCAGAAAATCCAGCACACGGGGAATCACAATGTCGAGATAGGAAGGAAAGGTTTCCCACCCGGGGTCGCAGTGGGTCTTCATATAGGACCATAAATTGTCTAGGTCGAGGGAGAGGCTGGCAACAGTTTTCGAATGAGTTTGCATGTTTCCTCCGATAAATGTTCTACAATCTTTCTATTTTGAAATCGAATACTTATTAATAATGAGCTCGGCAACTTCCTGCGCTTTGCGGCTGATCGATTCGCCGTTGGTCAGGGCGGGATAGATCTGGGCATTGGAGGCCAAATATAGATTCTCAACAGGAGATTCGATGGGCGGAATGAGATGTGTCTCGTTCACATTGTGCAGGGGTTCCACGTAGCGTTCGCGGTGGACATTGAAGAAGCGTATCCAACTGCGTTGAAACTGCGGAAACATGGACTCGAGGTGCTTGAGCCAGAGCTCCTTGATTTCATCATCGGCATACTTCTGGTAGGGACTGTTGGGTGCGGTATATTTTGGCAGGTATATCAGGTGATGCCCCCCGACATACTTTGGGTCGATATAGGATGTGGTCTCGATGATGCCGGTGAAGGGGAGGCTGTCGTCAGTCAGGTTGATGGTCCAGTAGCCGCTGAGGGGCCTGTCGAGAACCAGCAGAGGGCAGACGATTCCCAAATACTGAGTCTTTCCCAGCAGGTCGCGATACTCGGATGGGGCGTCGGGTACCATGCGCTGAAAGATGGGCGGCTGGAGGGTGGAGATGACCAGGTCGAAGGGGTGGAATTCGTCCTGTGTCATGATGCCTGTGGCTTGTCCATTTTCGATGATTACTTTGCTGACCGGTTTCTTCAGAAAAATCCGCCCGCCATTTGCCTGAATTTGCGCGGCGAGCGCTTCCATCAGGGTCATGTACCCGCCGATCAGATGTCCGGCCTGTTCCTTTTGATTGGCGCCCTTGCGAGTGGATTTCATCCTGACCAGACGGGACCAGATGTAGGTGGCGGGAGTATTCTCAAAGCCGCCATCGAATTTGGCCTTTAGCATCGGAAGCCAGATGTTTTGATATGTTCCCCTTCCGCTCAAAGCCAGAAGCCATTTTTCGACGCTGATTTGTTCCAACTTATGCCAGTCCTTCACAAATTGGGCATAGAGGACGGTCAGTCCGAGGCGAAAGCGATCGATCCAGCCAAGGGGTGGAAAGCGCAGGAATTCGACAACATTGTTCATTGAGTAAATGCGGCCGCGGTAGAAAAAACCCATGCGGGTTTCCTTGAATCGAAACTGGTCTGCAATGCCGAGTTCGTCGCACAGCCCGCCCAGATGACTGTCGCTCGAAAGAATGGCATGATAGAAGCGGTCGATTTTGGTGCCATCCTTGAGGGCGGCGGCGCCGGCCAATCCGCCGACAGTTGGCGATGCCTCGAAGATTTCGACTGTAGCGCCCCGCTTCGACAGGTGGTATCCAAGACAAATCCCCATGATTCCGCCGCCGATGATTCCGATTTTCATTTAAACCTTCCTTCGTTGATAAAAGACATTGCTAATCTCTAAATTGGGATTTCGTTGAGTATCCCGGCAATGCGCAGCGCGGCGGTGCCGTCGCCGTAGATAAAGGGGTGCTCGGTTGGTGGCAAAAAATCGAACCAGTTTTCCGCGATCATTTTCGAATCCGCGCCAACCAGTTTGTTCCACCCGGTTTCCACGGTTGCGGTCCATTCGGTCTCATCCCGCAAAGTCAGACAGGGAATGCTCATATAATAAGCTTCGCGCTGAACGCCTCCCGAATCAGTGGCAATCAATCGCGCGTTTTCTTCCAACACGAGCATGTCAAAATACCCGATTGGATCGATAATGTGCAGGGAGTCGCTTAAAAGAAGATCGAGGGATTCAAGCGCCTTGCACGTGCGCGGATGAACAGGCAGGATGACAGTTTCTCCGGCCTGATTGAGCGCCGAGAGGATGGAACCCAGACGCGACGGGTCGTCGGTGTTTGCCGGACGATGGATCGTCACCAGTGAGTATTTTTTTGGTTGGATGCCCAGTCTTTGCAATACATCCGATTTCGCGCGGGCCATCGGCAGGGCAAAGAGCAGGGCATCCAGCATTACATCGCCCACTTGAATCACACCGTGGGTAATGCCTTCGGACTGCAAATGGCGGACGGCGTTCTGGCTGACGCAAAAATGCCGCTCGGCCAATCCATCGACCACCAGGCGGTTGATCTCTTCGGGCATGCGGCGGTTGAAACTGCGTTCGCCGGCTTCGATATGAGCGAAAGGGATGCATAACTTGGCGGCGACCAGCCCCGCTGCAATGGTGGAGTTGGTGTCGCCGCGCACGATCACATAATCGGGGTTTTCCTTGAACATTACATCTTCCATGCCGACCATGATTTCGGCGGTTTGCCGGGACTGCGAGGCGGAACCCACTCCCAGGTTGTAATGCGGCGTCGGAATTTCCAGTTCATCGAAGAACTGTTGCGACATCTTATAGTCGTAATGCTGACCTGTGTGCACCAAAATCTCCTGGTGAAAAACGCCAATCGCCCGGCTGACAGGCATGGCTTGGATGAATTCGGGGCGCGCTCCGACAACTGACAGGATCTTCATGTTTTAACTTCTCCTCCGGGGCAATCAGTTTCGGTAGATCACCAGGACGCCGATACAAATGAGAACAGTGCCAATAATGCGGGCAAGGGTGATTTTCTCGTCGAACATCATCCATGAGGCTGCCAGCATGATCACATAACTCAGGCTTGCAAACGGGTAGGCATAACTCAATTCGGCCCGGGAAAGCGCCGCCAGCCAGAAGATCGTCCCGACGCCATAGATGAACAGCCCAAAGAAAACGCCCGGGTTGATGATCATGCGCCACAGGGTTTGGAAAATCTGGTTGAAACTCAAGGTGACTTCCCCCATGCTGTTCATGCCGCCTTTGAGCAGGAGTTGCCCCACCGTGCTGAACAGGACGCTGATTAAAATGTATAGGATGGCTGTCTGCATGCCTGTGACCTTTCCGGAGATTCCTTGTTTAACCGCGTTCATAAAATTTCTTCAAACAGGCTCATGCAAATGGGGTCCAAGAGTCAGGCGCAGGCGCTGGAGGAGCACCCAGCCCATGAATTTCAAGTGCGATCGAACAGTGCTGGCAATTCGAGCTTTTGAGACTCCGTACACGCGTTTATATAACGTGTCCGGGAATTCAGCAGCACGGAAGCCGCTGAGCATTGCCTTGACGAGCAACTCTGTGCCACCCAAAAAGTCATTTGAGACGAAACTGATCTGGCGTACCACACGGGAGCGATAAGCCCGGAAAAGACAGGTGTAAGTATGCACTTTAGGATCGACCAGAATGCGGTAAAGCATGGAAGAGCCCTTGCTGAAGAACAGGCGATACCCCGGCACACCTATTACGCCTCCGTCTGGATGATAGGGTGAAGCAGTGACTATATCCACTCCGGGCGTCAGGCAATTTAACAAGTCTGGGATGCCGGAAAACTTGTAGGTTCCATCGCTGTCCACGGTCAGGATAATGTCACCGGTGGCGTGAGAAAAACCGGTGCGGATGGCTGCGCCCAGTCCCAGATTGGTTTCGTGCTTGAGAAATTGGAAACTCAGGTTGGGACCGGATTCGCCGGTGAAACATTCCTTCAATCTCTCATGAGTTCCATCGCGGCTGCCGTCATCCACAAAGAGCATCTCGGCTGATTCCAACGGCTCTGACGCATTTTTCCAGCCGTTGACAAGCAGGTTCCGAATGACCGGCAGCAGTTCATCGCGGATCTTCAAAACGTTGTCAACCTCGTTGTAACAGGGAATGATCACCGAGAGTTTCATGGTTTAAAGCTCCTTTATCGTATTAATAATGTAGTCCAGGTCGTCTTTTGTAAGCGATGGATGAACGGGCAGGGAGAGAACTTCGCGACTGGCGGCTTCGGCATTGGGAAGCGAGTCTGTGTAGCCAAGCTGTTTGTAGAGTGGCTGTTGATGGATTGGCGTTGGGTAGTGGATGCCGACGCCCACCCCTTTTTCCCTCAATTTTCTGGCGGCTTCGTCGCGATTCGGAATACGGATGGTGTACTGGTGGAAAATATGTTCGCAGCCTTCGCGGGTTTTTGGCGTCACCACATCAGGCGCCTTTTCAAGCCCGGTGCTCAAGTATGCGGCATTTTCCCTGCGTTTGGCATTCCAATCCTGCAACTTGTTGAGTTGCACCAGCCCCACCGCGGCATTCAAGTCGGTTGTGCGCATGTTGTAACCAAGCACGACATGTTCATATGTGCGGGGACTGCCGTGACTCCGGAGCAAGCGCGCCCGCTCCGCAATTTGCGCGTCGTTGGTGACAATCATGCCGCCTTCAATTGTAGTTATGTTCTTGGTGGCATATAACGAGTAACAGGCCGTGCCAAATGAGCCCACCGGACGTCCCTTGTATAGAGCACCATGCGCCTGGCACGCATCCTCGATAATGGCAAGGCTGTGTTTGCGGGCAATCTCAAGGATGGGGTCCATGTCGCAGGCTTGACCATACAAATGGATTGGCAGAATGGCCTTGGTACGCGATGTAATACGCTGTTCGATTTTGCCCGGATCGATGGTGAAGTAATCGGGATCGATGTCCACGAAGACCGGGCGGGCGCCCACATACAGGGCGCAGTTTGCCGAAGCAATAAAACTAAAAGGAGATGAGATCACCTCGTCGCCCGCCCCAATTTCATGAGCCAGCAAGGCAATGTGCAGCGCCGTCGTTCCGGAGGAAGTGGCAATTGCATGTTCCGCGCCGCATAATTGTGCAAACCGCCTTTCGAATTCCTGCACACGGGCGCCCTGTACGAGTTGACCCGAATTGATCACCTCAAGGATGGCTTCCTGTTCTTCCTTCCCGATGATGGGTTTAGCGATGGGGATCATATTATTTCTCCTTTGGCGTAAAGTCCCAGTTGCACTTTGCGCAATGATATCCCTGGTCCTTCTTTTCCATTTTTGCGCCGCAGCGGCAGACATAACCTGTCAGACGCGCCGGGTTTCCCAGCACCAATCCGTGGTCGGGAACGTCGCGGGTGACAACGGCTCCTGCCGCAACCAGGGCAAAGCGACCGATTGTCACATTTGGCAAGATGACAGAACAAGCCCCAAGCGAGGCTCCATACTTGACAAGAATGGGACCAACCACCCAGTCATCATTCCCTTTCAATTGTCCGTCCGGTGTGATTGCGCGCGGATTGCGGTCATTGGTCAGGCAGACTTGAGGTCCGAGAAATACGCCGTCTTCCAAGGTTACGCCATGATACACAAGACACCCATTCTGGATTTTGACGTTATCACCGATATGGACGTCGAAATCAACATATGCATCCTTGCCAATGATGCAATTCCTGCCGATGACAACCCCTTCACGAATTTGCACCAGGTTCCAAATACTGGTTCCCGCGCCAATCTGCGCTTTGGGGGAAACTTCCGCAGTGGGATGAATCCTAACATTTTCGTTCGACATAGTTTTTCCTTTCCGTCGCATTAACCTTTGAGCCGATTGCCCAATCGGATGACTGTGAAACACCTTGTCTTTATTGAATTTTTACTCAATTTATAAATCTGAGATAATACTTAAAAATAAATATATTTAAATTTCGAGATAAAAAAACACTGTCTGACCACACCTATCATTTTTGTAAGGACACTTTTCTATTTTAATGTATTCTTAGACAAAGTCAATAGCGATTTCATATGAGTTTGTCGCGCAAGCGGTTGATGAAAAAGGCGGGTTAAAGTGAGAATTCGCGAATCCAACTGGAGCATTGCCAATACATTTATCCTTGAAGCTCGGCCGAGGATGATATGTCTCCTGTAAATAATGGCGCAGGAAAAATTGGATTTCATCGGGTTGGGCGCTGAGCCAGTGTTGATTGGCTGTTGCAGTTGCAGATCGATCATGGACTCATGACAACCTTTTATCCGCTTCAAACTTAAAAAATCGAAAGAGCCAATATTTTAAGAAAGTGATAAACCAAAGTCCCTCTTGTCAGCCGGTGGGGATGATGCTAAAATGCCGAACACTTTAGCCAGATGTACGGGGATGCAGCGCTCTAACGCCCATATCTGGCACTAACATTTGTTCTAGTTTCGGAGTAACCTGGATGCGTTGTCCCTATTGCAAGCACCATGATTCAAAAGTGTTGGATACCTCCCACGACAGTCACGGTGGGATTCGCCGTCGTCGCGAATGCCTGAAATGCCGCCAACGCTTCAGCAGTTATGAGCGACCCATCCTGGCTGTACCGTTGATCGTCAAGCAGGATGGGACTCGCGAAGAGTTCGACCGCGAGAAATTGGGACGTGGTATCCGCATTTCGTGCGCCAAGCGCCCTGTTTCAGCGGCGGACATTGAACGCATGATTGGGCAGGTGGAAGCCCAATTGCAAAAAGTTGGCAAGGCTGAAGTCTCTTCCCGCGTGGTCGGCGACCTGGTAATGGAGACCCTGAAGGAAGTGGACCAGATTGCGTACATTCGTTACGCAATCGTCTATTTGGGATTGGACGATTTACAGTCCATCCGCACCGAGATAGATCAGTTGCTCGAAGACTAGTAATGTACGGCAGAGACATGCCCGAAAAGGGCGGAGTGTCTCTGTCGTTTTGTTTCCAAATCCTAATTATGTCATGCTGAGGGAGCCGCCTTTGGGCGACTGAAGAATCTCTGTTCGATGGGTAGAGACCCTACGCCAACGAATGGCTCAGGGTGACACGTGAATAACTTTACAGGAGAGTAAAAGATGGTCACAAAATCCGCTGAAACCAAGACAAAAAATGGCTTGCTGCCCACCATTCCCATGCCGAAGGGACTTTCCAAGGCGACTCTGACTGACAACGCCCGCCAGGTGTTGACCAAGCGTTACGTCCGACGTGGCGACGATGGCAAGCCTGCCGAAAATGTGGAGGAAATATTTTGGCGTGTGGCGTACCATGTGGCGAAGGTCGAGGAACAATGGGGAGCCGACGTTGCCGAGCGTACCGTCGAATATTATCACCTGCTCTCCAGCAAGAAGTTTTTCCCGAACTCTCCTACTTTTACCGGTGCGGGAACTCCGCTGGGACAGCTTGCGGCTTGTTTCGTTCTCCCCATCTCCGACGACATGGGACGCAAAAGCTCGGGCATTTTCCAGACCCTGCGCGATGCGGCGTTGATCCAGCAGACGGGAGGCGGAAACGGATTCTCCTTCTCGCGCCTGCGCCCCAAGGATTCCCTCGTCAACACTTCGGCAGGACGCGCCACGGGACC
>DAOUAS010000039.1:0-2660 GCA_034433295.1 Anaerolineales bacterium
CGAATGGCGCAAATTGGGCGAATTTCACGAATGTCTTTTGGGCTTTTTCGCGTTATTCGCAACATTCGAGAAATTCGCGTTAAGGTTTTTCACTTCAACCTGACCATTACCAAAGGAATTATACAAACCGCAGAATCACGAGTTGGCACGTTCCGTGTCTAACAAAGTAATTTTCGGTAGAGAAAATATGTAGTATATGGCTGCAAAGAAGAAAGAAAAACAAGGTTGTTTGAGCATCATATTTCCTTTCTTGGGGCGCAAAAAAACCAAGACTATTTTTACTGCAAGTTCATATAGAGTCCCCGAGGAACCTGCTTCAATAGTCGAGGCAAATATTCCTGAAGTACTTCCTTATCGCGTGCGCGATGATTTTCTTTCTCCCGCTGAATTCTCGTTTTATAAAATCCTTTCTTCTCTTGGCGGCGCGCGGCTAATAGTTCAATCGAAAGTAAGATTGGCTGATGTTTTCTTTGTTGCTCGTCCAAACGAGAATATGACGTATTTCAGCAAAATCGCTCAAAAGCACTTGGATTTTCTTGTGTGCGATTCTGCTACAATGAAACCGTTGCTCGGTATCGAACTGGATGATTCCAGCCATGGGCGAAATGATAGGCAAGAGCGCGATGATTTTGTTGATAGAGTTTTTGAAGCTGCTGGCTTGCCATTGTTGCGCTTGCCCGTTCAGCGAGAATATAATACAAGGGAAGTTGCGGCCAAAATCGCACCGCTTTTGAAAGACAGAGTTAGTCCTTCGACTACATCACCACAGTCAGAAACAAATAAGCAAGAAAATGCAATTCCACTTTGTCCCAAATGCGGTATTCCAATGGTTTTACGAACAGTATCGCAAGGTGAACACAAAGGAAAGCAGTTTTACGGTTGTAGAAATTATCCTCGTTGTCGAGAAATGAAGCCCTTTTTAGTGTAAGTTGTTCTTACAAATCAAAAGCATGCCGCCTATAAACAGCACATATAAACGGCACCGTCCAGAGTTTGGGACGTCCAACCTGAAAGCAGACCTAAAAAAATAAACCGGCTCCGAAAGTTAGCCTTTCAGAGCCGGTTTCGTTTCTATTACTCACTTTGTCTTTGGGCGCTTTCGCGGCGACAGGAGTCGCAGGGACATAACGCGCGCAGATAATGCCAGTTGAAAATCCCGGCATCATGGCCGTCCTCCCAGATGATGGTCAATGCGTAAGAGCCAACCGCAACCACGTTTGCGAGGCGGGTGGCGGAGGAGTCCTCCATCTCGCGGGTGAACACTTCCGCGTCGGGTTCCGGTTTCATGTTCTCGTGCCCGCCGCGGCAGGAGGCGCAGGGACATGCCGCGCGCAATAACCCAAAAGGATAGACGCTCGTGTGTCCATCGTCCCAGGTGACGGTGAATTCCTTTTTGCTTTTACTTGCATTGACACTGGTTGGTTTGTGTGACATGCTTCCTCTCGAATTTGGATTCCAAAGTCTCCTGACTTTGGAGTTTTTGTAATCAACGTCGGGAGACGTTGGACTCTGGTAATTATGGCGAAGGCACAACCGCAAGGAAATCCGCGGCGGCCCAGCCTGCGCGGGCTTCATCGTACGGCGCGACGAGATACCACCAGGTATATCCGTCCGCTGTTTGGGGGCCGTCACGGACATTGAACACTTCCGACTCTCCGCCGAAGAAGACAGTATCCCCGGTTAAGCCCGGCGCAGAGCGGATGCGAAGTCCCTCGCCCTCGGTCCCGCTGATTTGAACGAAGCCCCCGATGCTGATTTGATTCGGATCGGGAGTCGGTGTGACCAGGTTTGGGTCGAGGGTCGGGGTGGGAGACACAGCCGGGGTGTGGGTGGGGGCGGGGATCAGCGTCAGGTCGGCGGGGGCAAATCCAACCTCAGGGGAGATGCGCGGGGACGTGAATCCGATCACCACCAGCGTGATGATCACCAGCACAATCGCAAACCCGATTGCGCCGAGAATGACCGAACGATTGATGTATGGCCGCAAGTCCATTACCGGGAAACTACTCAATGCTGAGAATCTTGAACCTTATTTTACCGCCGGGAGTCTCAGCTTCGGCAATGTCACCAACTTTCTTATCCATCAAAGCCCGCCCGATGGGAGACTCATGCGAAATCCTTCCCTTGCGCGGATCCGCTTCGGTGGGACCAACCAGGTGATAGGTTTCAGGTTCTTCGCTGCCTTCCTGAATAGTGACGTGCGCGCCGATGAAAACGGAATCCTGTCCGACGGCTTTTTCGATGGTGACCGCGTTGCGCAGTATGTTTTCAAGTTCCTTGATGCGCCCTTCGAGGAAGCCCTGGTCTTCCTTGGCTTTGTGATAATCCGCATTCTCCGAAAGGTCGCCCATCTGGATGGCGGAACGCAGGCGCTGCGAAAGCTCCTCGCGGCGTGGACCTTTCAGTTCTTCCAGTTCGGCTTTGAGTTTCGCCTCACCTTCCGGGGTCAGGTAAAAGGGTTGGGTCATTGGTGATTGCTCCTCTCTTGGTGCTGAATAACTGACGTTACGCGTTTAGCCGTGATTCCCTGAGCGAAGCGAAGGGTCTCTGCCTAAATATCGAGGTTCTTCGCTGCGCTCAGAACGACACTGCGTAACATCGGTGAATAAAGGGGGAAGGATTTTCATTCCCCTTGACCGAAAAACCGATTAGGGCTTTTC
>DAOUAS010000040.1:0-6607 GCA_034433295.1 Anaerolineales bacterium
TTTCTTCTTCAACGCTTCGAACTGGCTGACCATCTCCTGCACGGTAAGCGTGCCGGGGTTGAAGCCAAGTCCCTGCACACTTTGGGCAAGCTGGGTGATCTGCGGCGGCTCGAGGAATGTCTTATGCAGGATGTCGGGTTTCGAGAAGACTTCCGCTGTGGCGCCGTCCGCTTGGATTTTGCCCTCGCTCATCAGGATCACACGGCGCGCGTATTGCGCCACGATATACATGTCGTGGGTGATAATGATGATGGTATGTCCGTGTGTTTCGTTCAGATCCTTCAGGAATTCCATGATCTCGATGGACTGGCGGGAATCCTGTCCGGTGGTCGGCTCGTCCACGATGATCACCTGCGGACGCAAAGCCAAAATGGAGGCAATCGCCACCCGTTGGCGCAGTCCCTTCGAGAGGAAGAAGGGATGCTCCTCATAGAGCATCTTCGGCAATCCGACCACATGCGCTGCTTCCTCCACCCGCTCCTTCACTTCCGCTTCCGAAAGCTGAATGTTGCGCGGACCGTAGGCGATCTCGTCCCAGCAATTGCTGTTGAATAACTGATGGTCCGGGTTTTGGAAGACATATCCCACGCGGCGGACCATCTGCACGATGGGCGTGTTCTTCGAGTTCAACGACTCGACCAACACCTCGCCGGAAGTTGGTTTGTACAACCCGTTCAGGCATTTGGACAGGGTGGTCTTGCCCGAACCGTTCTGCCCGATCAGGGCGATGAATTCCCCGACCTGAATCGAAAGGTTGATATTTTCCAATGCCCTGGTGCCGTCGGGATAGGCAAAGTCCAGGTCCTTGACTTGAATGTAGGGAGTTGAATTCGTCATGAGAGTTCCGCTCAACTGAATAATTGCATCAATTGCCTGCCGGCTTCCGATACGTTGACAGGCAGGGCATCCTTTGTATAACCGGCCTTTTGCAGCTCATGGAAGAATCGCAAA
This sequence comes from Anaerolineales bacterium, assembly GCA_034433295.1. Lineage (GTDB taxonomy): Bacteria > Chloroflexota > Anaerolineae > Anaerolineales > Villigracilaceae > Villigracilis. The sequence goes on from DAOUAS010000040.1 coordinate 952, forward strand.
GCGCCGGGCGGGTTGATTCCCTCCTGCATCAGAAGGTCCATGTTTTGGAAGAAGCGTCCGGTCTCATCCTCCAGCATCAGCTTGCTGTTGGATAAAAGAATCATACGGTCCGCGAGGGGAATCAAATTCTCGAGGTTGTGTTCGATGACGATGATGGTGTTATGCTGTTCCTTCTTCAGTTTTGCCAGCACATCGAATACCCGCCGCCTGCTGACAGGGTCGAGCATGGTCGTGGGTTCATCCAAAATCAGAATCTTGGGCGTCATCGCCAGCACAGCCGCCAGCGCCACGCGTTGCTTTTGTCCGCCGGAGAGTTCGTAGGGCGGCTTGAGCAGCATTTTCTCCAGCCCGGTCAAATCCACAACCCATTCCAGCCGCTCGCGAATCTCCGGAATGGACATGCCTAGGTTTTCCAGCCCGAACACCAGTTCGTCTTCCACGGTCATGGCAGTGAACTGCGCTTCGGGATCAGAAAACACCATCCCGGCTATTTTCTGTAATTCGCCATGACCATATTTTTCGACTTCCTTGCCATACACCAGCACCTCCCCGTTCTTGACACCATTGTATTGACCGGGAATCAAGCCGTTCATCGAATAAGCCAGGGTGGTCTTCCCCGACCCGTTGGGACCGATGATGCCCACGAACATCCCCTCTTCGATTTGAAGATTAATGGTATCCAGCGCGGGTTGCTGGGCGTGGAGGTATTTCCACGAATAATCCTTGAGTTCGATAACAACAGACATGATATGTGCTCCAGAGCCCTAAACCAGCAGGCCTCTCAACCAGTTGATAATGATGGACTGATCCACGGAAAAATACTGGTATCCGTAACGGAATACCAGCAGGGCAATGAAGGTCAGGCTGATCAACGCCGTGAAGATGGCATCGTAATATTTGAAGGAATAGTGGTTGAGGACATAGTCCGCCCGTTTGACTTTGCTGGCTTCGCCGGTGAAGGCGTATCCGCGGGCGACGAGGGCATTGGTAAATTCCTCCGAGCGCCGCAGGGAAAGCGCAAAAAGCGGAATCATGTACATGATGTATTTTCTCAACTTATAGGCAATGGATTTGCCGGTTGTATCGAAACCGCGCGCCTGTTCCGCCTGACGCACGATCTGGAAATCCTCCAGCACCATGCCGGCGGCCCGCAACGCCATGGCGAAGACATAAGTCACCACGAAAGGCAGGCGGATCGTACGCATGGCCACGATCAAGTCACGCTCGCGCGATGTGCTCAAGAAGAAGACCATGGTGAAAATCATCGGCAGGACGCGGAAATAAACGACAATTGCGTCGCGGATGCGTTCCCAATAAATGTTGATACCCAGAAAGCGGGTGACCAGATGAAATTCGGGATGATTCCCTCCAATGATGACATAGGAGATGATGATGATCGACCCCATCGAGACGGCAACCGGCACGTAGATTTTCAGCGTGCGCATGTCCACCCGGCTGATCCACATGAAGAGGATCAGGATGAGCATCAACAGCATGTTCCATTCCGGGTTTGCCACGAACATCGGAAACAGGCTGACGATCAGCATGAAGAACAGTTTCACGAATGGGTGAACCATGTAAATGGGGGAGTAGGTCGGGACGTATCCCAGCAAAGTTTTATTCATAATCAGCCTGTCAGATGAGAAATCAGCAGGTAACGTCACGAAGAGCGCTACCTGCTGACATCGTATTACCTCGTTGTGGTTACGACCACCAGCGCTTCACGAAGGCGGGCGTTCGGATCACGACTCCCGAAAGAGCCTTGAGGAGGATGAAGTTGAAGACCAGCCCGGCGACGACGTTACCGCCGAACCAGCCCCAGATGAACAGCGGCAGGGAATCAGTGGTCAAAAGCCCAAAGCCCTTGAGCACGACCAACGGCGACCATAAAGCACCGAAGGCGCTGGAGAGAATCATGGCCAGCAGCAGGATTCCATAATCACGGCCGGTCTTCAGACGCGGATCGAGTTTGAAGCGGCGGAAGACCCAAGCGGGCAGGAAGGCCTGCACGAAGTTCGCTGGAATGTAGGCTGCCGATACATAGAACGGAGTTCCGGCAATGGCGTTGGAGAAGAACGGGAAGATCGTGCCTGCCAGCACGCCCCATGCCCCGAACCAGATTGAGCCGACCTGCTGGACGGCGATGCCGGTCCAGAAGAAGTTGACGCCGAAGCCCAGCGGGAAGCTGATGCTGCCAAAGGCGCCGACGACGAACCCAATGCCGATCAACAGGGCGGTAATGACGATGTGGATGACGCCAACAGAGCGCCGTTCGCCGGGTTGTACCTCCCAGATTTGTTCAGCCGTCAAATCCTTGGAAGTGGTTTGATTAGACATCTTATTCTCCTTTTCAATTTATGTTTATGATTAATAACAGAAAATTCGACAAAAAGATGCTCCTATTCTATATTTCCGCGTTTCACCTCCTTCATGTTGCCATCCACCTAAATGATGGAAAATCCAATGGCTTTCCATAAACTAAAATAACGCCGAATACCACGACCCGGCGATTCAATCAAAACCAGATGTGCAAGTTTCGCATTTTATTTTATGATACTAAACAAGGCAAAGTCAATTATGAATGTAACAAGTATTGTCTGACAAAATACAGTTTTTGACCAATCCCCTCCAGAATCAATCTCTGTTGTTCACACAACTTACCTGTCTCGCTTTAGAGATAATTAAGGGGTGGTGTAAAAAAGATGACATGAAAAATCCAGCCCATTACAGACTGGATTTTTCGATTATGAGGGTCACTGAATTTTTTCAAAACAAACCAATTTAATTTAGAGGGATTCAACCATTCCTTTGGTCGTTTGCAGCATAAGGTATTCAATCAGAGGATTAATCTTCCATCATCGCGTTGAGCGTTACTGGTTGGACTCCCAGCGAAGTGGCTGTTCCACCAGAAGGTAGATAGAGCGCCACGGCGAGTCCCAGCCCGGCGGCGATGATCAACTGATTGGCAATGATCAGCAAAAAGCTGGTCAGGTCCGCTTGAGACGTGTAATATTTCATCCATGCCAAGTAGACGATGACATTGAGGACTATCTGGCTGACAATCGCCACAGCAACGGGGATGGCTGCCGCGCGCTGACGCCCGGATTGAGATGCCGCACGCACCAGCCAGATCGGCGCGACCAATGCCACTACGAAGCGGTAAGTCAGGACTGCAAAGCTCACCACATAGAACGAGATTATCTCATTCCATTCGCCGTATCTGCCAAAGATGACGGTGGGAAGCAGGTATCCCAACAACACCAGGAAGCTAAGTCCGCCATGTTTGGACGCGAATAATTTCCCGATAAAAACCAGTAGCAGAAACGAAAGTGAACTGTACAAAAACCATAAAGGCATTTGCGCCATGTACACTATCGTATCGGGGGAACCGAAAAGGGACTCGCGATCCGTACCGAATGGGGCGAAGAAGGTATAGGCGTTTCCTCCGATCTGGAGCAGGATCAACAATCCATAGAGGAGCAACCAGCCCCAGGCGGCGCGGGAAATTTGGCGATGACGGGCGTTATACCAGACCAATCCGCATACAAAAATCGCACATGCCAATACCGCTATCAAATAGACCGGGTCGAATTGAACATCGGATGGGATCAAGTTGAGCAGGTAACGCAGGAAGGGAATCTTGCCGATCAGATAGGTTGGGTTGTAATTTCCCAAAATCGCATAGAGCAGGCCAAGCGGAATCAATCCCCAAATTGGGAATCGACCGGTAAGCGTCCAGGTCAACAGGACGGGGAGGATCAGGAAATAGGCTGCGCGATGATAGGCCAGGAAGAACCAGTCCTTGTCAGTGGTCACCTGCGCAATCTGGCTGACAAAGAAGATCAGCCCGGGAATCAAAACCAGCAGCACACCCTTCCAGGGCAATGGCTGGTTGGGCGCGGCTTCCAGCAATCCCACTTTGGCTTGCGGATCGGTGACGTGTTCGCGGACGGCCGCAACGCAGGTGTCAGCCAGGATGCGCGGCCACAGCAAAATAACGCCGCGCCAGCCCTGACGGTTGTAGGCGTCGCGGCATTGGTCGGTGAAGACATTGAACATTTCCGCTTCGTATTCCGCGCGGTGGGATTTTGGATACAAGCGCAGTAAGCGGCGATAAAACCTTTGCGAGGATTCAATCCAATGGTTTGTTTTCATCGAAGCCTTTCCTTAGTTGAGCGGACTATCGGATAGTTTCTGTTGTGCCGCCTTCACGGCTTGTAACAGCCTTTGATTTTCGAGCTCCGCCGATTGCCGCCCCAGAGCTGTCAGCCGGTAATAGCGCCTGCGTTCATCGTCCAATGCAGGGTCGGGACGTTCAGCGGCCTCCGCGATCAGCCCTGCGGCCAGCAGACGTTTGATCGTCCCGTACAAAGTGCCGGGTCCCAGTTTGAGGCGACCGGCGGTCTGGACCTCAACATCCTTCATGATGGCATATCCATGCTTGTCGCCATCCACCAACGCCAGCAGGATGTGAAATACGGCAGGGGTCAGGGGTTGACCGGGGGAAAAATTGATACTGGTCATAAGCACCTCATCGAAGTCAAAATACATCCATTTCAGATATATCTGTTACGGATATATTAGCAAAAAGCGGGGTGATTGTCAAGGGGGATGATTCTCTATCATGTTGGGCGGACGATGACGAAAACCCGAATCGCGTTGTTCCTTAGGGGCGACCGGCCCGGTCGCCCCTACTACAATACCGTCGTATAATCACCCCATTGCGGACATGACACCCCAACCCCAACGCCCCCTCAAAGTCTTCCTCTGCCACGCCCACGCGGACCGTGACCCCGTGCGCGGACTCTACACCCGTCTGACCCAAGACGGTGTGGACGTGTGGTTGGACAAAGAGAAGCTTCTCCCAGGACAGAATTGGGAATCCACAATGCCTTGCGGCAAATAATTGACGTATAATTTCAGAAATCACCCTCACCGGGAAATATTATGCCCGAAACCCAACGCCCTCTTAAAGTTTTTCTCTGCCACGCCCACGATGATAAGGCAAAAACGCGTGAACTCTACCGCTACTTGCGTAAACGAGGTGTTCAACCGTGGCTAGATGCTGAAGAATTGGTTGGTGGGCAGGATTGGACAGTGGAGATTCCGAAGGCAATCAGATCATCGGACGCAATTATCGTTTGTCTTTCCAAAAATTCAATTAACAGAGAAGGATATGTTCAGGCGGAGATTACATTTGCGTTAGAAAAGGTAAGAGAGATACCCTCTGGACGCATTTTCATTATTCCAGCCAGGTTTGAAGAGTGCGAAGTTCCTGATACTTTAGGACGTTTTCATTATGTGGATTTATTTGAGGAAAATAGTTTTTCTAAATTGATGAAATCCCTCAAGACGCGTGCTGGCCAGTTGGAACGCGCTACTGTGCAAGTGCCTCAACCAGATGAGACTGATCCGAACTTGGCATCCGTATCAGATGAAAATGAGGAGCAGGAAAGGCAAAAAGCCGCTGAAAAGGCAGCCCGTGAGAAAGCAGAAAAAGAGGCTGTTGAAAAAGCGCAATTGGAAGCCGTAGAACAAGAAAGGCAAAAAATCGCAAAAGAAAAAGCAAAACGTGAAACCATTGAAAAGTTTGTCAACTCATTGTTCAAATATAAACGTATCGTCATTCCAGTAGCAATAGTTTTATTCTTATGTG
>DAOUAS010000041.1:0-27874 GCA_034433295.1 Anaerolineales bacterium
CGCGGACTGGTATTTCTGGTTTTCTTTTTAGGCATGTTTCCTCGCGAATTCGCCCTGAGCCATGTCGAAGGGCTTTTCTTTTGTGGATGTGCTTCGACTCACCTGCACTGCGCGCAGGCGCAAGTGTCGCTCAGCATGTAGTTATTCAGATTGGATGCAGAAGAGTCCTGCGAGTTACATGCCGAATGATTGAATCGCCTGCTCGAAGTCGGCATGGACATCGAGAAACTGCCGCAAGCCGACGGTGGACAAACATCAACAGGAAGGCGCTGGTGGACGTCCGCTGATGCGTAAGGTACATCTTATCCAGCCCGCCGAAGAATGGTTCCGCCCATTTGGCACGGGTGGACAAAAACAACGAACAGGACATCAAAACGATCAGGGTGGAGCCAAGCACTTCCCCTACATAAGCTCGCATGAAATTTTCGGAACCGTTGTTCACAGGAGGAAAAACGATCCAAACCAGGACGGTCAAAACAACGAGAATAACAATAGCAAGGTTGCCCAATCTCTGCTTCATTTTGCCTCACCATTAAAATCTGCCATTAAGTATCAACAGCGATGCAGGCTTGGGCCGCATCGCTGCAAAGCAACCCAGACTAAAAGGAAGCGACGGCTTCTTGCTTATCTGTGAACACCTCGAAGACTTCCGAAAAGCCAACCATATCCAGCACCTTGGTAACCTCGGGACGCGGGTTAAAAAGTTTAAGGTGTTGTTGTACACCGCCATCCCGTGTGCGGTCCATGGACTTGAGCGCGGACCAACCGTGTTCAGGATCGGGCGGGGTCTCACCACGCGTCAATAATGCAATCGTATGCAGCGCAACCAATCCTGCGCTGGATATATAGGTAAGGTCACTCAGGTCCAATAAGATGTTTTTTACGCCAGATCCGATAACCTCGTTTGCCTTTGAGATCAAGTCGAGGTAGGTCTGGCCGTCCAAATGCCCGGCGATACGAATCACCGACACAGCAGCGCGTCCCTGCTCTTGTGAAACTGTAATTTCCATTAGGCTCTCCTCTCGATAAATTGTCCCCGAATTATAAACCCGCTTTGCGTTCCAGACGCTCCAACCTATGATCAATTTCATCCAGCCAATGCTTGCGAACATAGATGGGCAAGTCGGCGCGCTCCGCTTCCTTCCGCGCAGACTTCGCCCATTTGATCGCTGCTTTCATATCACGCTTTTTGTGCTCGTAATATTTTGCCAGTTCGATATGGGCATAGATATGACCCTGCTTCGCGGCCTGTTCCCAAAGCTGGACCGCCTGCCCAATGTCGCCGCGCTTCTTCTGGAGGATGGACAACCTTCTGACTGCCACGCCGAAATCTGATTCATCCAGCGATGACTCGAGTCCGCGCTCGAAGAGACGGGCAGCCTCGTCCCAGTGGTTGAGGTCTTCGTAGAGTTTGCCCAGCGCGATGAAATCCAATCCGTGTTCGATACGTCCGTTGTATGGGTCGGCAAACATATCGCCGATGTGACCGAGCAACGCCGCCATTGCCACCACGTCCATCGCATTGTGATAGAAAACTCCGCCCAGCGGACGCGCATCCCGCGTGCGGAGATAATCGAAATACAGCCAGGGGATTTCGTAGCCAGGCACTTCTTCGGATGCGCGGGCGAATCCCAGCACATGCTCTTCGAGATATTTCAACGCCCGCGAGGGAAGGCGGTCGCGCCAGAGACGGCGGGCAAGGGGAAGCAGGTCGAGGTGGGCATAGTCTTTGAACGGGGCGGGGATGCGGTGCAACGAGTAACGGGTGTAAAGTAATGGAGCGTCGAAGGACTTGCCATTAAAAGTCACCAGCGCTTCGCAGGGAGCAAGGAAATGGATCAATGCTTCGAGCATGGCTGGCTCTTCGGAGGGATCGCGCATGAAGAATTGCTGTAAATTGAACTTCCCCTCCACGAAACGTCCCACGCCAACGAGAAAAGCATATGTCCCTGTGCCGCCCGCCATGCCGGAGGTTTCGGTGTCGAGGAAGGCAAACCTGTTGATCGGCAGTTTGGCAATGCGCGGATCGTTTGCCCATTCCGATATCAAAGAAAGCGGTGACTTGATGAGATGGGACGCGCTTCCATGCAGATAATCCTCGTTGAAGGTTTGCTCCGCGATAAAGGCATCGCCGCGCGGGGTGGGATGAAAACTCCCAGCCACGACAGAGTCAATCGAATGGCTGTCAACTTGCGGCGGAGTGGGAATTTCGCTTCCCGTCTTCACGCCAAGCGATTTGAGTTTGTCCGCAAGTGAAGGCATGGAGTCTATTTTATCCCCAAAGGTAGTGAAGTATCAGGCGACAATCGTTTCGCAAGCAACTGTCACCATTGATTGTTTACACCTGTTCGAAATGATGCACAGGGACGACGAACAACGTGGCGCGTTTCTTGTCGCCGTTGGAAGGCAGGGCCGTGCGCGCCACCTGTATGGCTTCGTCCACCTGCGAGTCATCCACGCCCAACAGCATGGATACAACCCCGCTGCGCATGAAGCCGCCCGTGGAGGCGATGCGCGTCACGCGAAAATTGCCTGCGGTGAATGCCCGTGTCAGGGTATCGGCGTCGTTATCCTGTACGATGATGATAATCATTTTCATGGTGAGTTCTCCTGGTTGTTTCGCGCTGAGTGAGTCGAGGCGCATCGAAGCAGGTGTCCTTCGACTGCGCTCAGGAAGGACTAAATCTGTTCGAACCGTTCCACCGGCAGGGCAAAGACCGTCGCGCCACCCACAGTCACAGGCACGGGCGCGGGCATCGGCATGGGCGAGCCTTCGAGCGGCAGGGTCATGTATTCGATGCGCTGCCGGCAGGCGGTGTGCAAGGCGTCGAGCGCCGCCTGTTCTTTTTCGGCGGGCAGCCCAATCAACAGCGTGGCATTACGCCGTCCCAGGAATCCGCCCGCGCTGGAAAGATATGTCAGTGATGCGCCCACTCCCTGCAGGGCTTTGGTCGCCGCCTCCAGGTCTTGATCCTGGACAACCGCCACCAATAATAAATGGATTGGATTTTCCATACCTTTATCTCCTTGTAGGAAACGCTTCGCGCCGCGCCCGGGCCGGGCTGCTGCTTCGAGGAGCGTTATCCTGCTTTGATATTATCAGATGTCGGGGGATGATTCAACCTGGGTCAACGCTCATTTTCTACTGTGCTTTTTTTCGAGGCCATACGCCTGTGTAACTGGCGTTACAAACAGGATTCCCGTTTTCGGATTTTCCAGGTCGCCGACGACATTTTGTGTGGCTTCCAGAACCTGCTCCACAGTATCCTCCCCGCGAACAACGGCAAAGATCGTCCGCCCCAAATTCTCGGGTATTTCGTAGAAGTCTTCCAGCGAAGGGATAAGCGGAATATCCTCGCGTAATCCCAGCTTTTGACCGGACTGTCCGATGCCCATGCTGAACAGCACGGTGGCGCGGTGTATGCCGGCGGTGCGCCATGCCGCAATCACTTCTTCGAGCAGGTCGGGGTTGTGCAGAACCAATGTGAGCATATACATAATCGCATGGTCTCCAAGTCTTTATTTTCGTGATATTTTTTCGAGCGGAACGCTTTTTTTCATCAGGCGCTGTTTTGCAAACAACGCCCGTAGAATGGGAGGGGTAACCAGTGTCGTTGTCAGGATCATGACGATGACTGCGGAAAACCCATTGGCGCTCATCAGCCCCTGCTGTAATCCTATGCTGGCGACGATCAGTCCGACCTCGCCGCGCGAGATCATGCCCGCGCCCAATTGCACAGATTCCACCCGGGTCAGGCCGCCGAGTTTGGCGCCCCATCCCGAACCGAACCATTTTCCCGCCACCGCGATAACGATGATGGCAATTGTGAGGAATAGGGCGTCCATTTGAAATTCGCGCAAATCAATGGACAATCCAATATTAACAAAAAAGATGGGCACGAACAACCCATAGGCCAGCACGCTCACGCCAGTTTCAATGTGCTCTTTTTCAGGACTGCGGGACAGCATCAACCCCGCCAGGAATGCCCCAGTGATTGCCGCCATGCCCCCAAACACCTCCGCGGCAATCCCATAGATGAGCATGATCACAAGGGAAACGGTCAATGTCACCTGGCTGACCGGCAATTTGGAAATACCGCGGATGATTTTTGGAAAGAGCCAAAGACCGACGGCGGTCGAAAGCGCAAGAAACAGGGTCATCCTGACAATGATTAGCATGATCTCATACGAAGCCCCGCTCCCGTTATAGAGTCCCAGAAAAACCGAAAGAAAAAGGATGATCAGAATGTCGTCGAACACCGCCGCCCCGAGCAGACTTAACCCGACGCGTGAACGAAGCGACCTGAGTTCGATCAATGTCTGCGCCGAAATGCTGACACTGGTCGCGCCGAGCGACAATCCCAGGAAGACCGCCGCCGCCTGATTCATGCCGAATACCAGCCCTGTGCCATACCCCAGCAGGACGGGAAATAAGACCCCAAACAATCCCGCGAGCGCGGCTACATGTATGTTTTGTTTCAGTTCTCCGAAATGAAGTTCCAGCCCGGCCAGGAACATCAACAACAGCACGCCAAATTCGCCGAATTTGTCGATGGTTTCCGCGAGTTCATGTTCGATGAAGGGAAGGTCGAACAGGTTGAAGATGGACGGTCCCAGCAACAGTCCCACCAGCAGATCTCCCAACACTGCGGGTTGTCCAAATCGGATGCTGACATATCCGGCAAATTTTGCGGAAAGCAGGATAATGGAAAGCAGGAATGCAAGTTGAAGAAAATGACTCATGAGGCCAATGGTAACGCGAGCGGAAGGTACCTTGCTTTACGCCCCATGTTTTTGCGGATCAGTCCCCCTGTGCGATGCTGTGAACGCGATGACCAGCAGGACGATGAACGAGATCGGAACGAAAAAGGTGATGAACATTTGTGCCGCGGAAAGCGCGGGACTTTGTGTGGCGCGTAGAACGGTATAAACCATATAAATAAAGTAATACGTCAACAGCAAGCCGCCTTCGAGGCGGGTAATTTGACGGTAATTATGGAACACAGGCAGGGTAACAATCGCAACAAAAACCATCACGGGCAGGTCGAACTGCAAAGCGCGCATGGCCACATTCACCCCACCCGGCGCAAACAAGGCGCTGAGTCCAAGCACGCCGAGCAGGTTGAAGATGTTGCTGCCCACGGCGTTGCCGACGGCAATATCGCTTTCTCCCTTGAGCGCGGCGATCACCGATGTGGCAATTTCCGGCAGGGAAGTCCCCACGGCAACGATGGTCAGTCCGATGACCAGTTCGCTCACGCCGAGGGCTTTTGCAATTTGCGTGGAGGAATCGACCAGCCAGTTCGAGCCAAGCACCAGCAATCCTAGTCCGGTCAAAATGAATCCAAGGTTGACAATGGTCTGCTTTGCTGTACGCGGCTCCTTCTTCGCGAATTCCTGCTCGTATTCCTTTTGCACTTCCCTGCTTTCGGCGCGGCTTTGGCGCAGGGCAAAGAAGATATAGGCTGCCAAACCGATCAGAAGCAGGAACCCATCCAGCCTGCCAAGTTTTCCATCCAAGGCCAGCACAAGCGTCAGCAGGGACACGCCCACCATGATCGGCGCATCCTTGCGGATGAGTTGTTCGGCAATCATGATCGGTGCGACGATGGAGGATACGCCCAAAATAAACAGGATGTTGAAAATGTTGGAACCAAGCACGTTGCCGAGCGTCAGGTCGCCCTGTCCGCCCGCTGCGGCTTTCAAGGAGACGGCGATCTCAGGCGAGGCTGTGCCGATTGCAACGATGGTCAGGCCGATGACCAGCGGCGAGACGCCAAACGCCGCCGCCAGCCGCGACGCGCCGCGCACCAGCAGGTCCGCGCCGAGGATCAACGCGATCAGTCCAACGATAAAAACAAGAATTGTCGATACCATCGTAATACTCCCGCGATGAAATTTGTCGAAGTTTTATACCATGATTTCTTTGCTTAAGGTTAATTCCAATACCCGATACCCGTCCTGTTATTTCGCCTTCCTTCTAAACAACGCATCCTGCGGGCTGCGGGGAAAGACGCCATGTTCGGCCGAGCGTAATTCCTCCACAGTGAAGAAGGCATTGGGATACACTTTTTGGATGATCTCCGCCACTTCAGACAGGTTCTTGCGCTGAACGATGGTGTAGATCAAATTGACGGGTCCCTGCGAGCCGTGGGCGTCCACGCGGGTGACGCCATAACCTTTTTCGCTCAGGGCTTTTGTCAATTCCTGGATGTGGTTCGGGATGATGGCGCGCACCACCAACATCCCGATGGCAAGTTTATTCTCGATGAACATGCCGATATATGTCCCCGTGGCAAATCCACCCGCATAGGCCAGGTAAGCGATGACATTGTGGGCTCCCCTGGTAATCTCCGAGATGACACTAACCCAGATGAAAACCTCCACAAAACCGAGCAGCGGAGCGAGATGCCTTTTGCCGCGCGAGGTGAAGATGATCCGCATCGTTCCCAGAGTCACATCAGCCAGACGGGCGAGGAAAACAAGTAGGGGTAACCCAATCCATGTGTACCAGTCGAACATAAGCCTCCATCAAGATACGCTCCACAGTCGCCGGTTATGGAGCGTCCAAAACGCGCCAAGTCATACAGTGGATTATATTCCCGTGGGCGGAGCCTGTTTCATTTTTCCTGTTTTTTGCAATAATTGAATCAGGACTTTTATCAGGACTTTTATCAGTTGTATTTGGAGAAAATGCGGCTATAATCGTATTAATACGATTTATCAGATGATTGATAAAAACAAGAAGCAGAAAGGATTCTTATGACCGAACTTGTCTCTGCTGAAAGCAAGGCCTCGGAAAAGCACCCTCGAAAGGGGCCGCGCGGCGAGGTGAAGATTTTTGCAACCTGGTGCAAGGGTTGCAATATTTGCGTTGTATTCTGTCCGACGCACGTGCTGGCAATGCACCCAAGCGGAAATTATCCGATTGTGGTGGAACCCGAGAACTGCACCGCCTGTCACTTCTGCGACACCCACTGCCCCGACCTGGCGATTGTGGTCAAAAAGATCGACTGATTTTTCGAGGAGGCTGCTTTGACAATTCAACTCATGCAAGGCAACGAGGCGATTGCGATGGGGGCGCTGGCCGCCGGTTGCCGCTTTTATGCAGGTTATCCCATCACCCCCTCCACCGAGGTCGCGGAAGTCATGTCCCGCGAACTGCCCAAGGTGGGCGGGAAGTTCATTCAGATGGAAGACGAAATCGCCAGTATGGCCGCCATCATCGGCGGGTCGGTTGGCGGACTCAAATCGATGACCGCCACCAGCGGGCCGGGGTTCTCGCTCATGCAGGAGAACATCGGCTACGCGGCCATGGCAGAGATTCCCTGTGTGGTAGTCAACGTCCAGCGGCTTGGACCTTCGACCGGTCAGCCGACAGCGGCGTCACAAGGCGACGTGATGCAGGCGCGCTGGGGCACGCACGGCGATCATCCCATCATCGCGCTCAGTCCCATCTCGGTGGCGGAATCATTCGACCTGACGGTGAAGGCCTTCAATCTCTCCGAAAAATATCGCACTCCTGTCATCCTGCTCACTGACGAGATCATCGGTCACATGCGCGAACCTATTGAACTGCCCGACTTCGACGCCATTGAGAGGGTCGAGCGGGTTGTCACCGATGCTCCTGCCGACTACAAGGCTTTTCGCAACAACCCCGGCGATGTGCCACCCATGGCGAACTTTGGCATGGGATACCGCTACCACATCACCGGCTTGTTCCACGATGAGGTTGGGTTCCCAACTCAACGATTGGACGAAATCGATCCCTGGCTGAAGCGGGTCAATGGGAAACTGGAGCGTAACGCCGACGATATATTGCTCTATCAAAAGGACTACCAGCCCGGCGCGCGTACCGCGATTTTGAGTTATGGCGCATCTGCGCGGACCGCCCGCCATGCCATGAAACAAATTAGAGCAAAAGGAGAAAAGGTCAACCTCTTCATCGCGCAAACAATTTGGCCCTTCCCTGAAAGGCTGGTGGAGGAATTGGCGGATTCAGTCGAGCGCATCATCGTCCCTGAAATGAATCTCGGACAACTGGCGCTGGAAGTGGAGCGCGTGGCCGGACGGAAGAAGGTGGTGCGCGTCAACCGCGCCAATGGCGAGATGGTCACACCCGATATGATTTTGGAAGTAGTGGAGGCCTAGCGATGTCGGAACATATTCTTTCCGTTCACGATTTGGATGTAAGCGAAGGACAGATTCCGCGCGAGGACTGGTTCGAGTCCAGTTCCACCCTGCACAACCTGCGGAAGAACAAGAAGTTCCCCACCATCTGGTGCGCAGGTTGTGGCATCGGCGTAGTGATGGGATCGTTGATCCGCGCCATCGAGCATCTGGGACTGGAAAATGACCAGGTGGCACTGGTAGCCGGCATCGGCTGCACCGCGCGTATGCCCGTCTACATGGATTACAACACCCTGCACACCACCCACGGACGCGCGCTGGCGTTTGCCACCGGGTTGAAGATTGCCCGACCCGATATGAAAGTCATCGCGATCATGGGCGACGGCGACGCCTTGGCGATTGGCGGCAATCACTTCATCCATGCGGCGCGGCGCAACATCGGCATCACCGCGCTGGTGGTGAACAATGCCACCTACGGTATGACCGGCGGACAGTACAGCCCCACCACCCCCGAAGGAATGCGCGCCACAACCGCGCCTTATGGCAACGTCGAGCCGCCCTTCCCGGTCTGCGATCTGGCGGTAGCGGCAGGAGCGACCTATGTGGCCCGCAGTACGGTCTATCATCCGCTCGAACTGGACAAGCACCTTTCGGAAGCCATCGCCACCGAAGGGTTCAGCCTGGTCGAAGCCGTCAGTTATTGCCACACCACCTATGGGCGCATCAACAAACTCGGTTCGGCAGCGGATATGATGCGGATGCTCAAAGACAACAGCATGTCCAAGTCCGCTTATGACAAACTCAGCCCCGAAGCGCAAGAGTCCAACACCAGGATTGTGCGCGGAGTTCTGCATAGAAAGAAGCGCCCGGAATATACCCAAATTTACGACTCGCTTGTGGAACGCAAACACGAGGAAGAGTTGAAACTACGCAACACGGGGAGGCACTAATGGACAAGCGAACCGAAATCCGTCTGGCTGGCGAAGGCGGGCAGGGGATGATCCTCGCGGGGATTATCCTTGCCGAAGCTGCCGCAATCTACGATGGTAAACAGGCCACCCAAACCCAAAGTTATGGGCCTGAAGCGCGGGGCGGGGCCAGCCGCTCCGAAGTAGTCATCTCGGATGGCGAGATCGACCATCCTGAAGTGCTTTCTGCCGATGTTGTTGTCGCTCTCAGCCAGGCAGCATACAACAAATTTGCCAAGACCGTCCATGCCGGCGGACTGCTGATCGTGGACGAAGACCGCGTGGCAGTTCACAACGATTTTTCGGGAGTCAAAGTCCCCGTGGCCCGCATCGCGCAGGAGACAACCGGAAAGACCATCACCGCGAATACGGTGGCGCTGGGCGTGCTGGTCGGCTTGACCGGCGTGGTTTCGCGGGAGGCGCTCGAAAAAGCCGTGCTTGCCCGCGCTCCCAAAGGTACCGAAGGAATGAACCGCAAGGCGCTGGCGGCGGGCTTTGCGGCGGCGGAGGGAATCAAGTCTCCGGCCATGTAATAAATGTCACAATTGACATGAGAAACCCTCCCGGCTAAACTGCAAATCCCCCGATGGGGAGTAGCCATCCGCATCATGCGGAATGAACAGTCGACATACCGGAACTTTTCCCGGCTGTTCAAGGGTGTTTCCCAGGCGAGACCATCGTGCCTTTTGGCATGGTGGTCTTTTATATTCGACAGAGGCTTCATGGAATTTTTGACAATCCTGCTGATTTCAATTGGTCTGGCGATGGATGCGCTGGCCGTCTCGCTTTGCATTGGCACATCCGGGCAGATTGAAAGCCTGCGCGGAAAAATCCGCCTGGCCTCCCACTTTGGCATTTTTCAATCCGGGATGACCGCCCTGGGCTGGGTCGCGGGAGCGACGATTGTTTCGTACGTCAAGAGCTTCGATCACTGGATTGCGTTTGTCCTGCTCGGTTATGTTGGCATCAACCTGATCCGCGCCGGGTTCGACAAGGACGGCAAAGCCTTCGAACAGGACCCATCCACCGGCAAGGTGCTGGTAATGTTGTCGTTTGCCACCAGCATCGACGCGTTTGCCGTTGGGTTGAGCATTGCCCTTCTCGATGTGACCATCCTTCTGTCAGTTGTGATGATTGGAGTGGTGGCCTTTCTCCTTTCGGCGGTCGGCTTGTTTGCGGGAATCCGTTTGGGGAAAGTCTTTGGGAAACGGATGGAAATTGTCGGCGGGTTGATATTGATTGGAATTGGACTGCGGGTGATATTCGCCCATCTTTTTTCGTAAACAGTCCGGATAAAACCTACAAAACCGTCATTGACTCCCGCTGTTAATTCCTGTAAACTGTAACCACTCCGATGGGGAGTAGCCGCCCGGCTTTTTCGGGATCGACCGTCGTCAGTACGTGGCGCAGAGCGCCGCCGGCTGTCCGAGTAAAAGCGCAAGACCATCGCCAAAGTTAGCGATGGTCTTTTCATTTTTTGTGGTTTCGGTATGGCGTCAAATGCAATCAGGCAACATGCAGCTCAAAAAATCAGAAAGGAGATTCCGATGTCCAAATCCCCAAATTCTCGTTTTCCCGTCGTTCGACGGTTCTGGAAGCCGCTCGCAGCTACCGGGGCAGGCGGCACGGCTGTTGTCCTCTGGTTCGAGGAAATGATGTTGTTCGCCCAGGACATCCTGGCTCTGATCTTCCTGCCCATTCTGGCGGGAATCATATACCTGTTTAATATCTTCGCGTTCAAATCGCGCATGCCCCGCCGCGAAGATTTGACAACCCCAACTCATGGAGGAAAAGAATAACCGATGCAAAACAAACCCTGGCATACCCTGACCATCGAATCGTCCTTTGAGCAAAGCCAAAGCCAGCCCGGCGGCTTGACCAGTGACGAGGTTCAGAAGCGCCTCGCCCAGTTTGGTCCCAACGAGCTACAAGCTTCCCGTCGCATTTCTCCCTGGGAGATTCTGCTGGAGCAGTTCAAGAATGTGTTGATTCTGATCCTGCTCGGCGCGACGGCGATTTCGCTGTTCCTCGGTCATGGAGTCGAGTCCATCGTCATCGCGGTGATTGTGCTCTTTGCGGTGGGACTTGGCTTCGTGCAGGAGTATCGCGCCGAACGCGCCATCGAAGCCCTCAAGCAGATGGCTGCGCCCACCGCCGCCGTCCTGCGCGACGGGGTGGAAGTCAAAATCCCGGCGAGGGATTTGGTTCCCGGCGACGTGGTCATCCTGCACACCGGCGACCGTGTCCCAGCCGACGCGCGCCTGCTGGAGGCGATCAACCTTCAGGTGGAGGAAGCGGCGCTGACGGGTGAATCGGTCCCGGTCGAGAAGCACGTCAAAGCTCTGGAGAGTGACGATCTCGCCATCGGCGACCGCAAGAACATGGTCTATGCCGGGACGGCTGTCACCTACGGGCGAGGCAGGGCGCTGATTGCGGCAACCGCCATGCAGACGGAGTTCGGCAAGATCGCCAAAATGCTTCAAGATGTCGAGTCCGGGCGCACGCCGCTTCAGCAAAATCTGGACAAGGTCGGTACGGCGCTGGCGCGGGCGGCTTTCGTGGTCGTCGCCATCATCGTCGCCCTTGGCTTGTTCCGCGGACAACCCTTTATCGAAATGCTCATCTTCGGCATCGCGCTGGCGGTGGCTGTCGTGCCGGAAGCCTTGCCGGCCGTCGTTACCATCTCACTGGCGATTGGCGTGCAGAAGATGGTCAAACGCAATGCGCTCATCCGCCGCCTGCCGGCCGTGGAGACACTTGGCAGCACTTCGGTCATCTGCTCCGATAAGACCGGCACGTTGACGAAGGACGAGATGACCGTCCGCCGCCTGTACTGTGCGGATGAGATGTTCAGCGTTTCGGGGGCGGGATACGCACCCGAAGGCGGATTCTCACTCAACGGTGGGACACCTTCCGAGCCGACGGATGCCCTGCGCCAAATGCTGATTGCCGGGACGCTGGCATCCGACACGAAGATGATTCAACTGCCGAGTGGAGGATGGGACGTCAAGGGCGATCCAACCGAAGGGGCGTTGGTCGTGGCGGCGGCAAAGGATGGGATGCAGAAAGAGAACCTCGACGCGAAATATCCGCGCGTGCATGAAATCCCGTTTTCCTCCGAAACCAAGCGTATGACGACAGTCCATAATTCGGAGGGCAAACTGGTCGCCTATGCCAAGGGCGCGCCGGAAGTGATTTTGGATGGATGTGATTTTGTACTCACTGCCAAAGGCGTTGCGCCGCTGGATCAGCCTCGACGTGAAAAAATTCTTGGGCAGGCCCAAACGTTAGCCGGCGAAGCCCTGCGTGTGCTGGGGATTGCCTCCAAGCCGGATGTGACCCCTGAGACAGCCGAACGCGGCATGACCTTTTTGGGTCTGGCAGGGATGATCGACCCGCCGCGCCCCGAAGCCAAAGCCGCGATTGCGTTGTGCGCCGACGCCGGCATCCGCCCGGTAATGATCACCGGCGACCATCCCGTAACTGCTCAGGCGGTGGCGCGGGAGTTGGGTCTGTTTCGCAACGGCAGCAGGGTCGTGACCGGAGCGGAACTCGAAGAGATGTCCGATGAGCAATTGAAAAGCGAGGTCGAGGAGATCGGCGTGTACGCGCGGGTTTCACCCTCTCATAAATTACGCGTGGTGACTGCCTGGCAGTCGCGCGGTCACATTGCCGCGATGACCGGCGACGGCGTGAACGATGCGCCGGCGTTGAAGAAGGCGGATATCGGCATTGCGATGGGCATCACCGGCACCGACGTCACCAAGGAAGCCGCCGCGATGACTTTGACCGACGATAACTTCGCCTCCATCGTCGCGGCTGTGGAAGAGGGACGCGGGGTCTTCGGCAACATCAAGAAATATCTGATGTTCCTGCTTTCCTCCAACATCGGCGAAATCACTTTGATGGTGGCGGCTACGTTATTAGGAATGCCGCTGCCATTAACTGCGGTGCAAATCCTGTACGTCAACCTGGCGACCGATGGTTTACCCGCCCTGGCGCTGGCGGTGGACCCGGCAGACAAAGATTTGATGAGGCGCAAGCCACGCAACCCACGTACGGGCATTTTCACCCGCCCAGTCAAATACATTTTGGGAATCGCCGGGCTTTGGTCAGGCTTCGTCAATATCAGCCTGTTCGCCTGGGCGCTCAATTCGGGACGCAGTCTCGAAGAGGCGATGACGATGACTTTCGTCTCGCTGGTGCTGATTCAATTCTTCAAAGCCTATAATCACCGATCCGAACATACCACCGTATTTGAGCGTCCCTGGCGTAATAAGTGGTTGAACAGAGCCATCCTATGGGAATTCGCGCTTTTGCTTCTCATTGTTTACCTGCCCTTCCTGCACGAACCCTTCAACACCTACAGCCTGCCGCTGATTGATTGGGTCATCGTCTTTGCTGTTGCTGCTTCTATTACTCCGGTGCTGGAATTTGTTAAATGGATGATCCGCAAGGGCTGGCTTGGAGCAATGGAGTAGATTGATTTGGCTTTGGCAACTGTCCATATGAAGAAAGGAGAGAAATGAAACTTCAACTGATTTTCCTTCTCATGGATGCATTCCTGTTGCTCGCCTACGGCTATCTCTGGCTGAGGCATACCTTTGTTCACGCACTGCGATGGAAGATGAAATAATCAAATTAAGATTAGAGGAGATTGCAAATGACGACACAAAAGAAAAAGCGCAAACGCGACATCGAAAAGAATTACCCCGTGAAGCAGTTCGTCAAAAAACTGCGGCGGCATAAGGAAAAGAAAAAGGCCTAACGCGATACTTAACCGCAAGATTATGCCGTTGTATGGCTAGCACCCTTTTTATAAGTGGCATATCCATCACGGTTGCGCATTTTCCACTACGGGAAGCGCAAGGAGCAAACAATGAGACGAACAAACATACCGAACGAACCCGGACTGGGCGATTTCCTCGATCCGGAACGGATATCAAGGAGCATGCACAATATACTGTCCCCCCGCCGGATTTGGATTTTACTAATCGGGGTGGTGGGCATCTGGCTGCTTTCGGGCTTTTATATGGTCGGACCGGGC
This sequence comes from Anaerolineales bacterium, assembly GCA_034433295.1. GTDB lineage: Bacteria > Chloroflexota > Anaerolineae > Anaerolineales > Villigracilaceae > Villigracilis. The sequence continues at coordinate 14,146 of DAOUAS010000041.1, forward strand.
GAGCAGGGCATCGTGCTCACATTTGGCCGCATTACCGGTCTGCGCGAATCCGGGCTGCACTACCGCCTTCCGTCGCCCATCCAAGCCAACTATGTAGTAGACACGGCGCGCGTGCGTACCGCCGAGGTCGGCTACCGCACCGAAAATGGCAACCAGACTATTGTGTTGGAAGAGGCGCAGATGCTGACCGGCGATGAAAACATGGTGATGGTGCAGCTTTTCATCCAATACCTGGTAGCTGACCCGGTGGCATATCTCTTCCATGTGCAAAATGCAGAAGAAGTGCTCAAGGCATCGGCTGAGATTGCGCTGCGTTCGGCTGTTGGGCAGAACACGATTGACTTTACCATGACCGAGGGTCGTGTGCAGGCGCAGGATCAAGTCAAGATGCGCCTGCAGGAATTGCTTGACAAGTATCAGACCGGACTACTCGTCACCGAGGCTCGTCTTCTGGCAGTGGACCCGCCGACCGATGTACGCGACGCCTTTCACGACGTTGTGCGCGCTTTCGAAGACCGCGAGCGGCTGGTCAAAGAAGCCGAGGGTTACGCCGAGCAAGTGGTGCCTGCGGCACGGGGCGAGGCGGCTCAGATGGTACTGGAAGCCGAAGCCTATCGCGAGCAGCGGCTGATTCGGGCGGAAGGCGACGCGGACCGCTTCCTGGCGCTGCTGACCGAATACCGCAAGGACCCGGAAGTGATGCGCGAGCGGCTTTACCTCGAAAGTATCGAACGGATTCTATCCGGCGCAGACATCTTCGTGCTGGGAGCCGGGCAGAACGGAGTCTTGCCGTTCCTGCCGCTAACCGATCTTTCTGCGCCGGTTGCACCAGTGATTGTTCCCACTGAACCAGCGCCAGCCCCATAAGCCACAGCCTACCCTGTGGGCAAAGTCAATCAGCAAGTTAAGGAGCAAACTATGAAGAAACCTATTATTATCGGTGTATTGGTCGTGTTGGCCTTTGCCGCTCTTCAGTCGGTGTATGTTGTCAGCGAATGGCAGCAAGGCTTGGTGTTCCAGTTTGGCGATCCGGTGCGGGTGGTACGCGATCCCGGCCTGTACTTGAAGGCGCCCTTCGTCCATGACCTGGTACTGCTGGAGAAACGCGTCCTGGGCACCCAACCCCAGAGCGCCGAATATCTAACCCTGGACAAAAAGCGGCTGTTGGTGGATCACGTCTCGCGCTGGCAGATCACCGATCCGCTTCTGTTCTACCGTACCGTGCGCAACGAAACAGGGGCCATGGCCCGGCTGGATCAGGTTATCGCCGGACGGTTGCGAGAGGAGATTGCCAAGCACAACTTCATCGACATCGTGCGCGAGAAGCGCGAACCGATTATGGCAACAGTAACCGACGGCGTACAGGAAGCAGCCGCTTCATTTGGAATCACGTTGCTGGATGTTCGTATTATGCGCGTTGACCTGCCGACCGAGGTGCAAGCCAGTGTCTTTGCCCGTATGCAGGCTGAACGCGAGCGGATCGCCAAACGCTATCGGGCTGAGGGTGAGGAGAAGGCGCAGAAAATTCAGGCAACAGCCGATAAAGAGCGCGAAATCATCCTGGCCACAGCTTATGCCCAGAGCCAGATTCTGCGAGGCGAGGGCGACGCCCAAGCTGCGCTGGTGACTGCGAAGGCATTTGGTCAAGACTTGGAGTTCTACGCTCTGGTGCGGCGGCTGCAGGTATACGAGATGATTCTAGGCGAGGGGTCAACCATTATGTTGCCGCCAGACTCAGACTTGTTGCGTTACCTGGAGTCTCCGGCGTTGGTTACGCCGCCAAAATAGTGACAAGCGGTTGCGTTACGACTATGCACAGCGCGGAGTTCGTCCCGAGCGTAGTCGAAGGACATATCGCGTAAGGTAACTAAATAAATAAATGGAGACCACAAATGGCAGTACAAAAGAAAAAACGTAAACGCGACATCGAGAAGAATTACCCCGTGAAACAGTTTGTCAAAAAACTGCGGCGGCTTGCCGACTGCATCGAGCAGGGGCAGAGGTTCCAGATTCAAGTGGCGGGAGAACGAATCTCTATACCCGCCACAGCCATCATCAACATCGAACATGAACGCGGTGACTCCGCTGAGGAAGTGGAGTTTCAACTCAGGTGGCTGCTCGATAAATAGACAAAAAGCCCTCCAAGTCACAAAAACCTGGAGGGCTTTTCATTCATCTTTTGTCTTTGAAGCCCTTGCAGCCAAAATCCCAACCGCCAACCCCCACATGGACATTTCCTGAAATTGGGAATTCTCGAAACCAGCCTTGCCCACCACATCCCGTATTGGAATTGGGCGGCAGTCAATGGCGAGCGGATAACGGTGGTGCGCCCAAACGTAAAGTCGCTCCATCCAGTTGGGAGCATCCTTCTGCAAGAGGGACACAACGCCAAGCCGTCCGCCGTCACGAAGCACGCGCCTGCATTCACCGAGGACGAAAGGAATCTCCTCCCCAGGCAGCAACTCCAGTGTGAAACTCATGAACACCACGTCGAACGATTTGTCGGCAAGCGGAAGGTGAAGTCCGTCACCTTGAATGCAGTTAACACCAGACAAACCAGATTTTTGAAGCTTGCCTTTTGCCACACCGAGCATTTTTGCAGACAGATCCATCCCAAAGATTTTTCCCTTGGAGCCGACACAATCATCTAGCACAGGCAGGGACTCGCCCGTGCCGCATCCAATTTCTAGGACGCATTCGCCAGCCTGAACGTCGAGCATTTGCAAACCTCGTATCCGCACGGGACGTTCGCTCGAGCCACTGAGGAAGTCATACCAGCGGCTCAGGCGGTCGTAGTTGTGACGGGTCGCGTTATGGTCCGTCATGTCACGGGAGAGCCTTTTGTGCGTCCCATCCACGAGAGGTCGTCGAATTCGCCGAAGCGTTCGCGGAAGATGCGATAGTAAAACAACTCCTCTTTCGTGTTCAACCGCACTCCATCGGAGAGGGTTCTTTCATGCTTGAAATCGGCGTCGCTGATTTTTTCCTCGGCGTGACGCGCCAGGAAATCCTCCACGCCCGCGCCTTGCCAGAATTTGGCTTTGGTTCGCCAGAGGACAGAGTCAGGCAATGTGTCTTCCATGGCTTTGCGCAAAACCCATTTTTCAACACCCTCGTGGAGTTTCAGCCTCGCAGGAATTTGCAGGGCATAGTCCACCACACCATCATCCAAAAAGCCGACGTGCGCCACCGTGCCAAACGCGGAAGAACAGCGGTCCACACGCTGCAAGGCAGTGTTATGCAGGCGGTTGACAATATCCACCAGTTCGGCAGGCAGGGATGCAGGATCAAGGGATTTGAGATACTCATAGCCCGCGAACAATTCATCACCGCCTTCACCTGAGAACACGGCAGGGACATAATCCGCGGCGGTTTGGGCAACCAGATAGTTCATCACGCTGGAACGGATCAACCAGGCATCGAAAGATTCAAGAGCGTATATCACATCGCCGAGGGCGGCGAACATCTCTTCGGGCTGGATCACCCGCTCGTGATGTTCCGTCCCGAGGAAGTTTGCGGCGATGCGGGCAAATTCCAAATCGGGAGCGCCAGCCATTCCCGCAGCGAAGGTGTGGAGTTTATTCACACGCGGACGCGCCAGCGCGACCATCACACTCGAGTCCAATCCGCCCGAAAGCCAGGAACCGATGTCCCCGTCCCCAATCCTTGCTTGAACCGAGGCTTCGAGCCGCTTGCGAAGTTCGCGGGCAATCGTTTCGGCGGACTCGTTCAGTTCAGGTTGTAACGTGACTTCCGATTGTTTCTTCATCTCCACACCGTCGAAGGAATAGCCAGGCGGCATCTCGTGGATGTCACGGGTGACGGGCAGCAAGCCTTTCACTTCGGAAGCGAAACAAAACGCGCCGTCGCTTGTCCAGCCGTAATACAGCGGGCGGACTCCCAGCCTGTCGCGGCGGAGTTCAAATCCGCCGTTTCGCGCCTCAGCTTGTGCGAAGTGCCCCGCGCTGGCTTGGTCGCGGACAAGTCCCTTTGGTAATTCTTTCAGGTCGGCTTGCTGAATCTTCGAGCCAAGCCCACCGAGGGTTGTTCCTTCCACATCACGAATCTCACACCAATGTTTTCCGCGATGCGAAAGGCGGTCGAGCATTAAACTGACCTGTTCCGTTTGCCCTGCGCGCGCGATACCAGCAATTCCAGACATGGGATTCTCCGTTTGATATGTCGCTCTGAGCCGCTTTGCGGCGAAGAGTCTCCCATGAAACTTTGGAGATTCTTCGCGCGCTCGCCATTTGAGGCTCGCGGCTCAGAATGACATCGTATAAGTTGGACTACTCAATCACCCCTTCTTGGACGAAGCGGGTCAACTCGCTGACACTCCATTGCTCCAGTCCGAGCTTTTCCACTGTCCGCCCGCGCCGCCAGTAATCGGTGCGGTGAATGATGCTGCCGATGCGGATGATGCTTTCCATGCCGCGCACAGAGACGCCATACCGCATTCCCAACGAGGCAATCGGCACGAGGCTCATGGGGATGTCCTCGAAGATGTAGCGATGATTCAACGTGGGCGGAGCTTTGATGCCATAATATCCAGGTTGGTTGTGGATGGCTTCGTGCAGGTCTTCGCCGTCAGTGTCGTAGGCAAGTTTCAACCATTCCAGTGCGGTGCGGGCACGAATACCCAACGCCGAAGCGACAGTCACGCGCTCACGGTCCAACACTTCAAGCATCCGCGCAACAGACGGAGTGACGCCGTCGATATAGAACTGGTAGTCGCCGTGTGTGGCTTCGATCCAGCCTGCGTTGAGCAGGGTCAGCGCGGGGTGGAAAATCGCGCCCATGTTGTTCAAACTGGTGTGCAACACATCCACCCCGTCGAAGAATTGCGGATATGCCTCGTTGATGGCATCCAGAACCACCTGGGTCCGCGTGGCAGGAAGGGCAGCCAGAGGCAGCGCTTCTTTCACGCGGAAGATGCGCGCTGCGGCGGGCCCGTCGGAGCGGGCGGCATATATGAAGGTCTCGGCTTCGGCAATGGTGACATCCGCCTTGCATCCGCTGTCACGGATGACCTTCGAGAATTCCAGCGCGCCGCAAGTGCGACCTGGATGCAGGATGATAATCTGTCCGCCCTTGAGATGAGGCGCCATGTTTGCGGCAACTTCCGCATGAGCCGAAGAAGGCAAAACAACCATGATTACGTCTATGTGCTTGATTGCCTCGCCAATATCGGATGTGACTCGCTCCAGTTTACCGAAGCCATGCGGAACGTTTTCATCCCCATCCAGTTCGATGCCGCCGCGTTTTTTGATGACCTCAATGTGGCTGGGGGTGCGGTTATAAAGTGACACCTTGAATCCCATCAGTGCCAGGTGTGCTGCCATTGCCTTGCCGCCATGTCCAGCGCCGATGACTGCAAATTTCTTTGTCATGTTGTCTCCTTTTGAAAATAGGCCTGACAGGTTTTGTCAGGCAACGAATCGATTAGGGTTCCGTGAATCAAAACTGTGCTGGTTGATTTTGGTCTTGCGGAAACCTGTCAGGTCTCGTTTAAATTTCCACGCATGCGCCGTTTACAATGCGCGTTTTGACCCTGCCCAATGCAAACTTATTATTGCGCAACTGCGGCGCATCCAGCAAGCCTGAAGCGACAGCCCCAGCCAGGGCGGCGGGATCCGTCAACGGGTCGTCGGAAGAGTCAGTCTGGGAGCGGATTCGATTCAAAAGTCGAGTTGTTTCGTCCACCAGTTGATTCGTCCGTGTTTGGACCTTCGGGTCAGCGGTCATGTCGGGCGCCCCCATCGCATTATCGATTGCACGGCGGACGATTTGACTCGCCTCGATAACGTCATCCGCAGTGGCGGCGTGATGCGCCTCGGTATGCCCGACGATGTGATAGATGTCGGGACTGAGCGCCATTTGCAAATATGTAGCTGCGGCTAGATGTCCGCGCGCGGCATTGGGATTGAGTGGATGCGAGAGCAAGCCGATGCGGGTTTGTGCCCAGACCGTGAAGTTTTCGTTTTCCAAGGGCTTAATCATCGCAAGAATTGCCAGCATCTTCGCCAAATCCATCGCATCGGAAAGTCCGGGCGGACTATTGAACATCAACTGTGCAATGTAATCCCTCACACCGAAGGCGCGGGCATTGTACGCCGAAAGGTATGCCGCCGCCACGAATACCACGTCGGAAGCGTCGCGCATTCCCCAGTGATGTGGTTCGTTCAACTCGACGGGAATGTTGTGTTCGCCGTACCACTTCATCACAGCCTGATGCTCGCGGATCGAGCCTTCCAAATCCCAGGGACCGCGCCCGTCCATCTGGTTGAACCAAAAGAGCGGAATTGCACACCAGGCGATGTTGATCGTCCGCGCGTACATTTCGGCAAGCTTGATGAAATCATCCGTGCCCGAATACGTCCGCAGCAGCGGATAATTTCCACGGCGGCTGGCTTCGTACAAGGCGCGATAATCGTCCTCGGAACGCACAGGCACACCGCCCGCTCCTTTTCTGCGCGGGTCCTGCCTTTCGGGATGATAGAAATTCTCCTGCGCGTCCTGGTCTGTGCCCAGCGAGATGACATCCAATGCCTGCGCCTCGGCAATTTTCTCGATACCTTTGATTGTGTCTTCCATCGTGGGAAGTCCGAAATGATGACGCAGAATCGGGTACGGGGATTTCCATTGGATTCGTTCGATGGCAGATTGCGGGAATGAGGCTTCGCCCCCCGCTCCAGCCTGATCCTCTTTCAGGTAGTTAATCACCGCCTCGACATTTTCTCCCCCGTCAAAAGTCTGCTCGAAGAAACCAAGTTTCTGAACGCGCTCCACCACAGGCGGAGTCCCTGCAAAAGCAAAGCGGACTCCCTTCTCGTGTAATTCGGATGCGGCTTCGGCAAAATCGCCCAGCAGGCGCTCGCCCGTCTCAGGCGTGAGTCGGTACGACACGCCAACCAAATCTGCCCCTTCGCGTTTTGCCGCCTCGATGACTTCTTCCACCGAAACGGCGGGGCCCAGAAAAATCGTCTTCCAGCCAGCGGACTCCGCCAGCCTGAGGAAATTCATCACGCCCGCCACATGGACGCACTCGCCAAGCGCCGCGGCTACCATGGTTTTGCTCATATCGATTCTCCTTTCGCGTATGCTTTGTCGCTTCCCCCCCGCCACCCCTTTTCAGCGGATAAAAATATCCATTTTTTATACCACAAAAATCGGCGCTCCTCTGCGTCTTCCAGGATTCAAAAAAGCCGCAACCGCTAAGAACGCGATTGCGGCATAAAAAGCCTGGGAATTACAACTTTATCCCTTTTTGGAAGCGGCTACCTGTTTCCGGTGATGACGCAGAGCAAGAACCAGCAGCAGGAAGAAGGTCAGCGGGACATACGCAATGAGGAAAGTGTTGAGCATTTCCAAAGATGGGTCGTTCATGGCGCGCAGCACCACATAGGCATTGTAGGCGACAAAGTAGGTAAGGAAAAGAAATCCCTCGAAACGGGACACACTGTTATCGATGAAAAAGACCGGCAAAGCAACCAGCGCCACAAATACCGCCACCGGCAGGTCGAAGGTCAACACCTGTTGGGAGACCTCGATACTTTGCGGGGCGACCATCGCTGCAATTCCCAGCACGCCAAGCAGGTTGAAGATGTTGCTCCCCACCACGTTGCCGGCGGAGATGTCACCTTCGCCTTTGATTGCCGCGATAACCGAGGTCGCCACCTCCGGCAGGGAGGTGCCAGCCGCCACAATGGTCAGCCCGATCACCAGTTCGCTCACGCCCAGCATTTTGGCAAAGGTCACCGAGGCTTCCACTAGCCAGTCTGCGCCGAGGACAAGCATGACAAGCCCCGCCCCGACCATCGCCAGATTCTTTGCAATGGTTTTTCCGCTTTTTGGCTCTTTGACGGCATATTCTTCGCCGTACTCGTCCTGCACGTCCTTTCCCTCTGCCCTGCTTTTTATCAACGAGAAGACAACGTAGGCAATCAACAAGCCAAACAGGATTGCCCCATCGAGGCGGCTGAGGGTTCCGTCCATGACTGCCAGCACATAGGTCAGCAGGGACACGCCCACCATGATGGGCGTGTCGAGGCGGATGAGCTGTTCAGCAATCATAATTGGGTGAATCATAGCTGCCAGCCCCAGAATGAAGAGGATGTTGAAGACGTTGGAGCCGATGACGTTGCCAATCGAAATGTCCGCCTGCCCTGCCAGGGCAGATTGAACCGAGACGGCGATCTCCGGCGAACTAGTGCCAAACGCCACAATAGTGAGACCGATGACCAGCGGCGAGACGCCCAAAATGAAAGCCAAACGCGACGCCCCGCGTACCATCGCCTCGGCACCTGCCGCCAAAACAACCAGCCCGCCGATGAAAATAAGAATTGTTGTTATCAAGTGAACCTCTGAGAAATTGAATTTTTTCTGTTATATCACAACACTACTGCAAATCCACTGGCTCAGCAATTCCCGTTATGGTTTCGCTGGATTGCCAAATCCTGCGAATAAGACACGGATTTGACAATCCACGCCAGCAAAAGTGATGAAAAATTCTCATACAGGGAATTGCTGCCTTTGGCTTGTATGCAGAAGAGGTACATTCAGCAACTCGACGCTGGAGAGCATCTCCTGCGCTTGCGCAGGTGGGCGTTCTCCAGCGTCCGCACATTGTTTACATATGAGCCGGCTGTCTATTTTCGGTGGAGCCATGGTTATACCTATCACGGTCACAAATTACGCCTTTTTTTACTGCGGGAAGCGCAATTTGTGACCGAGGGTATTATATTTTCCTGAAAACCTTATGCCAGAGGTTTCGGAGTTAGGATTAAAGGAAAGCGCGCGAACCTGCAATTTACGATTGTTCCCGGTATAATTACCCGCGAGGAGAGAATCCATGAAAAAGAATAATTCCATCCTTGTACCGGGACTGATTCTCTTGTTTGTCATTCTGGCCTGCAACCTGCCGGGGCGACAGTCTGCCCAGCCGACGGACTTGCCCCCCCTTGAGACGCCCATGGTGGTCGTCAGTTCCCCCACGCCCGAAATTTTGGCAACTGCAACGGAAACCCCTTCGCCCACACCCGAACCGCCTACTCCCACGTTGACGATTTCACATTCCCTGATACCCTCGACCAATATCAAACCGGGCAAGCTGATTCTCGATGTCGTTTCGGTGGACACCGCTCCCGAAAAACGCGCGCCCTATGGCGATTCGTATGACATCAACCGCCTCGAGCGCCCTTTCCTCCAGGATATGACCTATGTCTCCGACCTGGATATTGCCAGTTTCAACATGGCCTATGACGAAAAATTCTTCTATGTCTCGATTGAACTGGTCGGCACAGACCCGAACAACGCCATGGGAATCGATTACGGCGTGGAATTTGACATCAACGCCGACGGTTTTGGCGACATGATCATCATTGCCCGCCCGCCCTACGACGTGGACTGGTCAACGGACAACGTTCAAATTCTGGAGGATACAAACCGCGATACGGGCGGGCTTTCGGCTGAGAAGGCCGAAGCGCCCATGCCCGGCGATGGCTATGACACCGTCATTTTCAACGGCGGACGCGGCGAGGGCGATGACCCCGATCTTGCCTGGGTGCGTGTGAACGCAGGCAAAAAAGCCACCGTCCAGTTTGCATTCAAGAAGTCGTGGATAGGCACCAAATTCATGTATGGCGTGATCGCGGACGGAGGCATAAGGAGCATCGCCGACCTCGATTACGTGGATCGTTTCACCGAAGAGGAAGCGGGTTCGCCCGTGCGCGACCAGAAGAATTACCCCCTCAAAGCGCTGTATGCGGTGGACAACGTTTGCCGTGAAGTGTTTGGCTTCACCGGGACAAAGCAGGAACCCCAGCGCTGTTCGCCGATAAAATAGGACCCACAGATCAACCCTTGGGGATGTTGTCCAAAAATGCCCGTGTCATCTCAAACACCTTCTGCGGACGTTCCAGCGGCAGGAGGTGTGTTGATTTGTCCAATATTTCGATCTTTATCTTCGGGTTTTTACGGTTGACCATTTTTTCCGCGTTTTCCAAGAATGTGTCGGTCTCCGCGCCTCGGATAATCAAAGTGGGGATCTTCAGGCTGGGTAGTTCGCGCCAGATATCGAAATCCCGCATGGCCGTCAGGTAGATGCGCGCCTCCCATTCAGGGGAATAAATCAATCCGAATCCGTCGCTTTCCACGGGACTTGTGATGCCTTCGATGTATGCGCGCAGACTTTCGTCACTCAGGTATTTGAACACTTTGCGCGAACGATAACCCCGAAACGCCGTCTTTAGGCTATCGAAGGTGCGACGACGCCTGAGCGCGCCGGGAATCTTGGGGTGGACTTTATTCCCCAGTCCCATTGTACGGGCAAAATTCCATGCCGCCAAAACCGACGGCACGAAGAGCACAGGGTCGAGCAGGATCAGTGCGCGAAATTTTCCGGGATCGCGCAGTGCCGCCCGTAGGGTGACGATTCCGCCGACAGAATGGCCAACCCCGATGACAGGTTCCCCAGTCGGGAGCGGAGTCGACTCGAGAAATTGAAGCAAATCCCCGGAGAGCGGATGCCAGTCGTCCAACTCTTCTGGCTTCGACTCATTCCACAGCGGGCGCAGCAACATCCCGAAAACATGGTATCGGGTCTTCAGTAACTCCAGCAACGGCTTGTAACAATCGGGCGGGTAACCGTTTGCATGGAGAAAATGAAGCGGCGTCCCCTCGCCGCCGTAATCAAAGGATGGTATTTGATTCATCCGCTAATCTGCGCCGTTCTTTCGGGGGTAAGCCCTCGAAAGGGCATGGATGCTCATTAATACTTCCCGTAATTGATCTTCTCGCTGTACTTGGCCTTGACCTTCAACCGTTTGTGGACCTTCACGCCAAGTTTCTCCCAGTATTCTTCACGGTCTCTGACGCCAAGCACCCATTCATCGAGATACGCCTTGACGGTTTCCTTCGACTCGCTGATCTTATCCCACGCGAGATAGAACTCGTTATCGCGGTCGTAATAACCCTGCGAATACGATGGGTGACTGGCATATGGGACGTGACACACCGTGTCCACGATGTTGGCGGGGATCATGGTTCGGTTCGGGTCGGAGCGGATGACGGATTCGTCCACGATCTCCTCGGCGGTGAGGATGACTTTCTTCGCGGCAAAGGCGGCTTCCTTTTGCTCGCCGATGATGCCCCACAAATGGGCATTGCCGTTCTCATCCGCCCGCTGCACGTGGACAATCGCCACATCGGGGTTCAGCGCCGGGACAACGATCACATCCTTGCCGCCGTATGGGTCGGGGATGCGCTTGATTTGCGGGTTGGACTTTTCGAGGTCGGTCGCGCCGGTCTGGTTCATGGGCAGGAAGGGCAGTCCCGAAGCGCCCGCCTGCAGACGGGTGATCATCCCGAAGTGCGAATATTCCTCCCATTCCAGTTCGCCCTTTTCGATTGCGGCGCGGACGATTCTCAGCGAGCCGACTCCTGGGTTTCCCATATATGAGAAGATGACCTTCTTCGCGCATCCCGCCGCCACCATCTGGTCGTAGATCAGGTCCGGCGTGGCGCGGGCGAGGGTGAGGTTCTTTTTGCCCTGACGGATGATCTCATGCCCGGCGGCGAAGGGAATGAGGTGGGTGAAACCTGCGGCGTAGACCACATCGCCGTCGCTTACATAATCTGCAATAGCTTGTTTGAGAGAAGTGAGTTTGGACATGTTATTTTTTCTTTGAATCCTGTTTGGATTGTTTTTTATTTCTGGCATCCTCGCGCTGCTTCCGCCACCAGGCGAAACGATTGGCGGAAGGCGGAGCGGGCTTTCCACGGCGGAACATCCAGCCGATGAAACCCAGTAAAAGTGACAGGAAGAGGTAGTCAAAATCCGCCTGTTCAGCAAAATCCGAAACAACAAAGAGGATGAATATCCCTCCGCCCATGACGTAGAAAAACATCCCCACGCGATAGATGAGAGGCTCATCGGATTCCATGCGCTTATTTTACTTGGTTTGCAGGTTTGACGCGACTCGCAGGGCGGCATGACTCCCGCCCCTGCCGATTGCGCGATAGGCAGTCCCAGCAGGGAGGTCGTTTCATTGCATTCACGGCAAAATCTGAAATCTTTAAGACGCGCAACGACGCATCACACGCCCCTTCAGCGCGACACAAATGGGACTTTAGGAAAGTCTCGGTCCCGTTTTATGGTTTTCTCGAAATCAAGAAACAGGGGGCGGCAAGAAGAGAAGCATAAAACCGTGCCGCCATATCCTTATCGGGTGGCAAGAAAATGGTTCTTCAGCGTGTAGTGGATGTAATTCTCCCATAACGGGACGATGTCTGCTTGGTTGTAATCGTGGTCGGAAAAAGTCTGGATGATGACCCGTCCATCATAGCAGGAGGCAAGCACACCTTCGTCGCCTGGTTTTGCTGAAAGCCCTGCCAGCATCACTGCGTCACCCGAGCCGCCAAGCCGAATCTGATCGCCTGCTTGATTTGCCCAATAGCGGTCATAATGCAGCAGCGGAAGCACGGTATTCGGCTCATTGAAAACGGGATGCGTGGGATCCCACCAGTAGATTGAATCGGCAAGGCTGTAATCCTTGCGATAACGGATGCCACATTTTCCCAGCACCTTGCTGATTGGCCCGTTCGCTTCCGTATCGAGATACCAGACCTCGGCAATCAGGGCGGCCTTATCGCGCGTCAGCCGGGTGCTGATGACATCCCAAAACTCACCTGAAATCCTGTCTTTTGCCTCGGCATTGACGATGATCAGGTTGTATTTCTTTCCAGAATTCAGGTATTCCATGAAGTGTCCACTGTAGGAACCCGTCTGGGTGTACTTGATGCCCAGATTTTCGAGCGCATCCTGAGTCCACATGCCGATGCCATACTCGTCCGTGTTTTCATAGACCAGCACATTGGCGGACTTAATCAGCGATTCCACATCCTGGGTGGGAGTTGCCTGCGGCTCAGTCGGGACGGCTGCGGCAGGCTCAGCAGTTACCGGGGGAGAGACTGGCTGCGGGGGCGGAGAAGTCGGCTGGGCGGGTTGTGAATTCATCGCTACCTGCGTCAATTGCAAGGCCATGCTGGTCGCCTGAAGTTCGAGCGCTGCTTTTGTCGGGTCGAAGGCGGGCGTGCTGTTCGGAGCGGGTGTCCCTATATTACAAGCCAAAACGAACAGGGCAACAAACAGAAGAAAGAGAATGATCCCCCGCTTGCCGGGTCTGGTCAACATGGTGTCCTCCTCGAAAATTATGAATGTGAAATCAGGAACGATCTCACATTCATATTATATGAAAATCGGGCGGATATGACAACTTATATTGGCGTCTATGCCGGCTCAACTGCATTGTTCGTCGAGCCATACGAACACCCCTCTGGCGACCCTTTGCCAATCCTTTTCCAGCATCATATCATGCGCCATGTTCGGGGAGATTTCGGTCTCGCGCAACGCGCCATACCCCCGCGCCATGCCATTCGCAATCATGGTTACGCTTGCAGCGTGACCTACAAGTGATGTCTCATATTCATCTTGGGCGGGATTATAGGTGTAGGACAGGCTCAATCGCCAATCCGCCTGATAAAGAGTATGATTCGGTCAATGAAAAAACCTCAATCCAATCTGCTGGAAGCCTCACGGGCTGGGTCAGACTCGCGGGACTTTGAGTCCCTGTTTGGCGAGTATTGGGCGTACGTCTATCGCATCCTGCACAGGCTTGTCGGAGACCCGGCTGAGGCGGAGGATTTGGCGCTGGAGACCTTTTTCCGCCTG
>DAOUAS010000042.1:0-2536 GCA_034433295.1 Anaerolineales bacterium
GCGGCAATGTTGATTGGATCATGCCCAGCCGCGATGAGTTCCTGTACCATTTCGAGTTCGCGCTTGAATCGTCCGCGCCCCAGCCAAACCTTCAAGTTTTCGACGGTCTTCGATTCGCGGTGACGGATGATCTCTGTGGTGGTCGGCAACTCCATCTTTGTGACAACCTGTTTGGTTAACGCTTCCACCTCGCGCATCCGGCGCTTCTCACGCGGCGAAAGCAGGGTGATGGCGATGCCCGTCTTGCCGGCGCGTCCCGTGCGCCCAACACGATGGACGTACACTTCGGCGTCATCGGGCAGGTGATAATTGAAGACGTGCGAAATATCGTCGATGTCCAAACCACGCGCGGCGACATCGGTTGCGACCAGCACCTTCAATTGGTTGCCACGGAAACGTTTCAGCACGCCTTCGCGGGCATTCTGATCCAAGTCACCGTGGATGGCTTCGGCTGGGATTCCGCGCACGACGAGTTCGTTGGCGAGAGTCGCGGTCTCGGCGCGGGTGCGGGCAAAGATCAACGCGCTGTGAATGGGTTCGATCTCGAACAGGCGGGTCAACGCGTTGGTCTTGTCGTTCTCGTGGACAAGGTAATAGCGCTGCTCTGTGGTCGAAAGGGTGAGCGTGCTCTTCTTGACGATGACCGATTGCGGGCCGCGCATGAAGCCGTCCGCCAGTTTGCGAATCCGCGCGGGCATGGTCGCGCTGAACAACGAAGTCTGCCGTTCGGACGGGGTCATTGCAAGAATCTTTTCGACCTCTTCGATGAATCCCATGTTGAGCATTTCGTCGGCTTCGTCGAGGACGACGGTTTTGACTTCGCTCAAATTCAGGACGCCGCGTTCCAGCAAATCGTTCAAACGTCCCGGGGTGCCAACGACAATATCTACGCCGCGCTTGAGACTGTTGATCTGCGGGCTGTAGGGCTGCCCGCCATAGACGGCGAGGACTCGCGCCCGCAGATACTTGCCGTACTCGACCATCGAATCGGCAACCTGCAAGGCAAGCTCACGGGTGGGCGCAAGCACCAAGGACTGCGGATATTGTTGATGTTTAAAGTTTTGAAGAATGGGGAGGGCGAAGGCGGCGGTTTTGCCTGTGCCTGTCTGGGCTTGACCGATCACGTCCGCGCCGGTGAGCATGAGCGGAATCATGCCCGATTGAATGGGGGTTGGCTCGGCATAGCCGAGTTCGGTGATGGCCTGCATGATCTCGTCACGCAGGTTGAGAGAAGAAAAATCGGTTGTCATCTTGGTCCTTTTTTGTCATTGCGAGGAGCGATCTTCGCGACGAAGCAATCTCATCATCTTATGGGGATTGCTTCGCTCCTTACAGTCGCTCGCAATAACACGCGAATACGGGAACGTTTCGATGACTCCGCTTAACTTTCTTCCTGCCAATCAGGCTGACTTTTTCAAGCCAACCCGCCCAACAAAAAAGCCCGATCAAACTTCATCGGGCTTGTCTTTCAGAGTGACCAAAACAACTTCCCAGAGAATTTGCTCTCCATCCTGAGCAACGTCGAAGGAGAGAGCGGACGACAGTTTACCACAGAATTTGGGTTATAACGTCATCAAAATGATGGCTATCAAAGCTGAAAGAACGCCGATCCACTGTCCGCGGGTGAGGCGCTCCTTGAGGAAGATCCACGCCAGCATCACGGTCACGCCGGAGAAGAGGGAACTCAACACTGAGGCAACGTCCAGCCGTCCAGTTTGTCCGGCCAGCACGAAGAAGACATTTCCGCCGACATCGAAAAATCCATTCAAGATAAGCGTGGTCCAGGCAGACTTGTCAACTACTTTCAACGAAGTGCGGCTGATCAGCATGTATGAGGCAATCATGATGGTGCCGCCCGTGCGGGACGCAATCATCGGCCAGACCCGCGCGCCGTCACTGGTGGCCGCGTGCATGAGGATGAAATACAAGCCGAAAGTGAATCCCGCCAGCATGGGCAGTTTCAAATCGGAGAGGTGGGACAGAATATCCTTGATACCAGCCTCGCTTTGCGAAATGAGCCAGACCGCGGCAAGGGCGAAGACAAACCCGGCGATGGTCGGCGTTTCGGGCAAGCCTTCGCGGGCCATACCAACAATCACCGGCAGCATGGCGGCAAGCAGACCCGAAACCGGCGCGGAGATGCTCATCAGTCCCAGGGTCATGGAATGATATAAAAGCATCAGGCCAAGCGTGCCGACGGCGCCGGCGAACATGGCAAAGAACCAGCTTTGCAGGGTTGGGAATGCCTCGCGCACAATCGCCTGCATGACGACCAGTAGAAATACGCCGACGATTTCAGCGTAGAAAACGGCGCGATGCGCGCCAGTCTTGCGCGAAGCGATCCCGCCCGTGAAATCGCCCGCCCCCCAGCCAAGCGCCGCCCCAAGTCCGAATAGAATGGATAACAAGGCTACCTCATCAATTAGGATGGATTTTTGTACTCAAAATATTTCTTCAAACCAAGCATGTGTTTTTCGAGGAGATTCCAGGTCAACAGGGCAATCAATATGGTGGCCGCATAAACAGCGGCAGGGTA
>DAOUAS010000043.1:0-21009 GCA_034433295.1 Anaerolineales bacterium
ATCATCGAAGGTCAAGCTAACCACGGTATTCTCGAATGAAAGTGTTCCGCCGCCCGGTTTGGGAGTCGGCGTGGACGGGGCGCAGCCGGATAGAACGATCAGCAACAAGGCAAAAAATAAGGGAGTTCTATTCATTGGCGGAGTTCATCCTCTTTCATGGGGTAAATTCAAACTTATTCGTGACGCAAATCCCCTTTTGCCCTGTATCCGAACATAGCGTAATGACAACCTTCAATTCATGACCGGTTGGGTCATATGTGAAGGCCGGGGCGCTCAAGACATAGGTATCGCCCAACCCCAGCGTATCCTTCGTAGCCCTCGACAAACATCCATCCAGATTGGTAAATCCGTCGGCAAGGTTGACAACCACAATATCCGTAACTCTATCCTTGATGGAAATATTCACGGACTTCAGGGGAATCGAGCCTTTGTTCTTCAACTTAATCTCGGTCCACCAACTGCCACCGCATGAGTCAAGTCCAATGTAATCCGATTTGAAGGCGGGTGAAGGCGTGGGAGTCATGGTTGGAAGAGGCGTCATTGTGGGCGTGGGAGTGGGGGGAGGAGTCAGGATCGGCAGGGTGGAGGCGGGACCAGTCAGCGTGGCATACTTTCCCCATACCCAGCAGAATTCCGGGCTCGAATCGGGATTGCGGATATACCAATAATCCCCCGTGGGATCACGCCCAACCACCTCCGCAATTTCTCCAACCATCAACGCCCCTTGCATGGCATAGACCTTGCCCGGGCCGTTCCGGCAGTTCGTAGGGGTCGAAACTGTTATCAGAGTAATGAACGGCGTGGGCGTAAAAAACGGAGTCACCGACGGCGTTTGCGTCAGGGTGGGTGTTTCCGTCGGCGTTTCGGATGGCGTGTCCGTGGGCAATTCAGGGGTTGCGGTCGAAGTGGATTGCGGAGCGTTCCTGGTCAGGTCGGCATACACCGTCTGCGCGACAGAGGTATTGATTGATCCTTCAGGGGGAGGGGCGACAACAGGCATGCCCACACACGCAAACCCGGCAGACAAAAACGCCACTATCAGGGGGAAAATTCGAAAATTGCGCGGCATGATTTTCTCCTGGAAACAAGTTTATTACAGGACGTTTCGCGACTACAACTTGTTCCAAATTTCATCCTACAGATACCAGACCAGCCATCCTTTTGCCAGCCATTTTTTGCGAAGATCGATTCGATATCCTTTTACAGCAAGACTCTCCGCCGAGGCGGCAAACCATTGTTTCAGTCCAAACGTCTTCGCTGCAACGGTTTCCACCGTGGAACGCTTCCAGTTCTCGAAAAAGTCGTGGATGACCTCTCCCGGCAGGACATGATGGATGTAATTCTTGGGCAAAACCGCCTGGAAATCCGCGATATCGAACCCGGCATGGAAGTTGGTACTGAAAACCAGCGCTTCCATTTTCCAACTCCGGCTGTCGGTATCCGGCGACAGAATATTCCTCGCCAGGTTTGCTGCCCACAAACTGCCATAGGGGGTCGACGTTCCTTCGATCATAAGTCCGCCCGGGAGGACATACCGTGCAAGTGTTTCATAAGCGGGTAAAAAATTCTTTTCCTCGTATTGACGCAGGACATTAAAAGCGCGGACCAGCCGGACCAATTCGCCTGGAAGCAAGGGAAGGTTGAATCCACCAACTCGAAACTGGGTGATCGCGTCGGCATGAGGCAGGGCGGCTTCGACCCGTTCCCTGTCTATTTCAACACCAAGAATCGGCAGGTTTGGATTGACGCGCCTGAAGCGCGCGGCGCTTTCGAGTGTGGTGCGCGCGTCGAAGCCGTAGCCCAGATCGACGAAAAAGGCGTCTCGAAACTGGTCATCCGTCCGCCTGAGAAGGGAAGGTTCATAGAGTAGAATGAAGTTATCCACACGTCGCAGCCGGTTCGAAGCAGTCTTTCCCCGCGTGGGCAACCCCATGGGTTTCTTTGGTGTGAAATGAGCGGACATGCTCCAATTATAAAACACAGGAAGCGGCTCTGTGGGAACCGCTTCCTGGTCATTGAGTTGCCGGGTCGACTTCCTAATCTCCAGCCGTGATATCCGGCGCCTGCGACCATTGGCGGGAGTTGTTCTGGGATTGTTCATCCACAAAACGTCCGTGAGTGAAGCCCGTTCCGGCGGGGATCAATTTTCCGATGATGACGTTCTCCTTCAAACCGAAGAGCGGGTCAGTGGTGGAGCCGATTGCCGCGCTGGCCAGAACCTTGATGGTATGCTGGAAGGAAGAGGCGGAGAGGAAGGAGTC
Organism: Anaerolineales bacterium; assembly: GCA_034433295.1. Classification (GTDB taxonomy): domain Bacteria; phylum Chloroflexota; class Anaerolineae; order Anaerolineales; family Villigracilaceae; genus Villigracilis. The sequence continues at coordinate 2,262 of DAOUAS010000043.1, forward strand.
GGTGCTGAGCGAGGCTTTCGTCACGCCGAGCAGGGTTTCCTGTGAACGGGCAGGTTGTTTGCCTTCTGCAACAAGGGACTCGTTGACTTTGCGCATTTCGAGCCGGTCAACAGCATCGCCGGGCAGGAATTTGGTATCACCGGGGCGGGTGACCTGCACCTTGCTCAACATCTTGCGAATGATCACCTCGAAGTGCTTGTCGTGGATGTTCTGACCTTGTGAGCGATACACTTTCTGGACCTCGGTCATCAGGTACATCTGGCAGGCGTCGCGTCCCTGAATCTTGAGGACGCGGTGGGGGTTGAGCGATCCTTCGGTGAGCGGCTGCCCGGCTTCGACATGCGCGCCATCCTTTACCAGCAGACGGGAGGAGGTGGGGATCTCTTCGATGACTTCTTCGCGCTGTTCATAGGAGACGATGATCTTGCGGTCCTTCTTTTCCACGGCCACGCGTCCGCCATGCTGGGCGGTAATGACAGCCTTGTCTTTTGTGGCGAGGATGTCGCCCATCTGCACTTCGGACTCATCCTTGGCAACGAACTTCCAGTCTTCGGGAATCACATATTCATCGTGGATCATTTCCGCATATTGGATATGGACTTCGCGCATGTCCGTATATTTCTCCGATTGCAGAATGCGCACCATGCCGGAAATTTCAGCCACAATCGCCTCGCCTTTGGGCATCTTGCGGGCTTCGAAGATTTCCTCCACACGGGGAAGACCAGTTGTAATGTCCGCCGCGCCCTGTGAAGCCACACCGCCTGTATGGAAGGTGCGGAGGGTCAACTGGGTGCCGGGTTCCCCGATGGATTGTGCGGCAACAATGCCAACCGCCGCGCCAAGGTCCACCAATTCTCCGCGCCCGAGGTCGATGCCGTAGCATTTCGAGCAGATGCCATGCGCAAGTTCGCAGGTCATGGGCGAGCGGACTTTGATCTCTGTTACCCCCGCGCCGGAAATCCTGCGCGCCAGTTCGTGGGTGATGACATCGTCTCGTTCGGCAAGCACTTCGCCGGTCTTAGGATCGAGGACGCGTTCCGCGACGAGACGGCTGTAGATGCGGCTGGTCAACGATTGACCCGCCACGTCATCAACTTTACGGATCCAGATGCCGTCGTGCGTGCCGCAGTCGTGTTCGTTGATGATGATATCCTGGGCAATATCCACGAGACGGCGGGTGAGATAACCCGCATCGGCGGTGCGGAGGGCTGTATCGGCAAGACCCTTGCGCGCGCCGTGTGTGGAGATGAAGTATTCCTGCGCGGTGAGTCCTTCGCGGAAATTGGAACGGATGGGCATGGGGATGATGCGCCCGGATGGGTCAGCCATCAAACCGCGCATACCAGCGAGTTGCGAGATGGTGGAGAAACCACCCTTGGTCGCGCCGGAGGTCGCCATGATGGACAAGTTGCCATCCGGGTCCATGTGTTTCTTGACCGCGCTGCCGACGTGCTCGGTGGTCTCCTGCCAGATTTGGATTTCACGCTCGTTCTTTTCCTGTTCTGTAAGAAGACCGCGACGGAAATCGCGCAACACCACCTCCACCTGCTTGAGGGCTTCGTCGATGATGCCTTTGCGTTCCGGCGGAATGGAAATATCCGCAACAGCCAGCGTAGTGCCGGATTTCGTCGCATATTCGAAACCGATGTGCTTGATGGCGTCTGCCACATCGGTGGTGACTTCACGCCCGCACAATTCGTAGACTTCGGCGATCAGGTCCTTCACGCCGCCCTTATCCAACTTCTCGTTCATGAACTGGACCTGTTCGGGCAGGACACGGTTGAACAACACCCGCCCGACAGTGGTTTCCACGACGCGGGTTTCAGCTTCGGGAAGGCGGTCGCCTTTGTCATCGTACCAGGTCTTCGTGCGGAACTTGATCTCGGAGTGAATCTTGACCTGATCGAGGGCATACGCCAGTTCCACTTCTTCCATACTGGCAAAGGCGCGGCCGTCGCCGCGGTGAACGGCTTTCTGCGCCATGGTGAGGTAATAGACACCCAGCACCATATCCTTGGACGGGGAAATGATGGGTTCACCGTCGGCAGGCTTGAGCAGATTCCTCGACGCCAGCATCAGGTCGCGGGCTTCCTGCACAGCCTTTTGTGAAAGCGGCACATGCACAGCCATCTGGTCGCCGTCGAAGTCCGCATTGAAGGCGGTGGTGACCAGCGGATGCAATTGAATGGCGGAACCTTCGATGAGAATGGGTTCAAATGCCTGGATGCCGAGGCGATGCAGTGTGGGGGCGCGGTTCAACATCACGGGGCGGTCGCCGATGACGCTTTCGAGGGCTTCCCAAACTTCGGGCCGGTTGCGCTCGATCAAGCGGCGCGCGCCTTTGACGTTCGCCGCGTAATTGTTTTGCACGAGGCGGGCAATCACAAACGGACGGTAGAGTTCCAGCGCCATGCTCTTGGGTAAGCCGCACTGGTTGAGCTTCAAATTTGGACCCACCACGATCACGGAGCGCCCGGAGTAATCCACGCGCTTGCCAAGCAGGTTGCGGCGGAAGCGTCCCTTCTTGCCTTTGAGCATGTCGCTCAGGGATTTGAGTTCGCGGCGTCCACGGCGGCTGAGGGCTTTACCGCGCTGGCTGTTGTCGATGAGGCTGTCGACCGCCTCCTGCAACATGCGCTTCTCGTTGCGGATGATGACATCCGGCGCGCCAAGTTCCAGCAGTCTCTTCAAGCGGTTATTGCGGTTGATGACGCGGCGGTAGAGATCGTTGAGGTCGGAGGTGGCAAAACGTCCACCGTCCAACTGAACCATCGGGCGCAGGTCGGGCGGGATGACGGGCAGGACGGTGAGAATCATCCACGCAGGACTGTTGCCGGAGCGACGGAAGGCTTCCACCACCTTCAAGCGGGTCGTGGACTTCTTGCGTTTTTGCTTGCTCTTGGTGGTGCGGACCTCATGCCACAGTTCTTCCGCGAGTTTATCGAGGTCGAGGCGTTCGAGGATATCGAAGAAGGCTTCGGCGCCCATGTCGGCGCGAAAGACCTGTCCCCAGCGCTGCTTGAGTTCGCGATAGCGGATTTCGCTCAAGAAGGTGAAGGGGCGTAGTTCGAGAAGTTCATCGCGCAGACGGGAGGACTGATTGGACGAGGTGGAACTGTCGTTTTCCAACTCGCTGCGCAGGGCTTCCATCTCCAAATCCGCTTGGGCTTTGATCGCGGCAATCTGGGTCTTGATCTCTTCCAATTCGTGCTGCTTCTTGTCCTTCAGTTCATTTTCGAGCGTTTCCAATTTCTTCTGGACGCTCTTTTGAACGTGGGCAATATGCTTACTGTTGACCTTGTCGCCGGCGTCGAGAATCTTTTCACCGGTCGACTCAAATACAATGACTTTCTTTGCGGCTTCCCCCATCTGATCCTGAAGCAACTTTTCGAGCCTCTGCCCTTCCTTGATGATGGGGTCCATTTGCTCGGCGATGCCTTCGTCATATCCCTGCTCGATGGAAACCTGCTTCTGTTTCAGTTCGGCGATTTTGTGATCGCGGTTCTGTTTGATTTCTGCGATCTTGGCATTGACAGTGGCCGCCTGCTCCCGCTCGGAAACGGAGATCTCATCCTCCAAGCGCTGCAAGGCCTTTTTACGCGATTCCTCGTCCACGTAAGTAACAATATATTGCGCGAAATACAAAACGCGGTCCAGGTTGCGGCGCGAGATGTCGAGCAGCATACCCATCTGGGACGGGATACGGCGCGTGTACCAGATGTGCGCCACCGGCGTGGCAAGCGTGATATGCCCCATGCGTTCGCGGCGCACCGCGGAGCGGGTCACTTCGACGCCGCATTTGTCGCAGGTGATCCCTTTGTAGCGTGGATTCTTGTATTTTCCGCAGTAACATTGCCAGTCGCGGGTGGGTCCAAAAATTGCCTCGCAGAACAGCCCATCCTTCTCGGGGCGGAGGCGGCGATAATTGATTGTTTCGGGTTTCAGCACCTCGCCATACGACCACGACATGATGGTCTGCGGCGAGGCAAGGCTGATACGGAGTGCGGTCAGTCCCTTCGTTTCCACTGGGTACTCTCCTCAAAAAAATAAAGTGCTTATCCAAAAATCCCTGGACAGCGCATAGTCGGCACATACCAGAGACAAACAAAGGCAAGCGCTTCGAGGAATTTCCTCAAGCGCTTGCTGTGTGTGATAGGTTTTCTGTATCCAACTTTGGAATTATACGCTGACCTAGGGCGCGCGTCAAGGAAATTTTTGATTTCGAAAAGAGGGAAAACTGTAACTTTGGGAAGTTTCTAGATTCCAAAAGAACAGCACGAAGCCCCGCACAAACGATATGGGATTCTCTCAACTGTTATAATGCAGCAAAACAAGCCAAAGGAGAAGGTAGATGTCATATACAAACGTAATAGTCCCCGAAAGCGGGGCAAAGATCACCATCATGGACGGCAAATTACAGGTTCCGGATAATCCCATCATTCCTTTCGTGGAGGGCGACGGTACCGGGCGCGATATCTGGCGCGCTTCGGTACGCGTGATCGACGCGGCGGTGAAAAAAGCCTACGGCGGCAAACGCAAAATCCACTGGATGGAAGTGTATGCGGGGGAGAAATCTTTCAAGATGTTCAACACCTGGCTGCCGGATGAGACCGAGAAAGCCTTCAAGGAATTCCTGGTTGGAATCAAAGGTCCGCTCACAACGCCCATCGGAGGCGGAATCCGCTCGCTGAACGTTGCTCTGCGTCAACTGCTTGACCTGTACGTCTGCATGAGACCGATCCGCTACTTCAACGGCGTCCCCTCCCCCATGAAACATCCCGAATACGTGAATATGGTGGTCTTCCGCGAAAACACAGAGGACATTTACACAGGTATCGAGTATCCTTATGGAACGGAAGACAATCAGAAGTTCATGGCGATGTACAAGGAAGCCTTCCCGAAGGAATACAAAAAAATCCGCTTTCCCGAAACCGCCGCCATGGGCTTGAAACCCATTTCAGTTGAAGGCACCGAGCGCCTTGTCCGCGCGACGATCAAGTGGGCATTGGAAAACAACCGAAAGAATGTCAACCTTGTTCACAAGGGGAATATCATGAAATACACCGAAGGCGCATTCAAGGATTGGGGATATAGACTTGCCAAGCGGGAATTCCGCGACCAGATCATCACCGAGCGCGAGAGTTGGGTCCTTGGCAACAAGGAAGCCAACCCCGACTTGAGCGTGGAAGAAAATGCCAAGATGATCGATCCCGGTTTCGACATGATGAGTCCCGCTCAGCAGGATGAAATCAAACGCGAGGTGGAAGAAGCCCTGAAACTATGGGATACCCACGGCAATGGACTGTGGAAGAAGAAATTGCTGATCAAGGACTCGATTGCCGACGTTTCGCTGCAGTTTGTGCTCATCCGTCCGCGTGACTATGACATAATCGCCACGATGAACCTGAACGGCGATTACATTTCAGATGCAATCGCGGCCCAGGTAGGCGGGATTGGTATTGCTCCGGGCGCGAATATCAACTACGAGACAGGTCATGCCATTTTCGAAGCTACGCACGGAACCGCGCCCAAGTACGCCGATTTGGACAAGGTCAACCCCGGCTCGGTCGTCCTCTCCGGCGAGATGATGCTTCGCTATATGGGCTGGACCGAAGCCGCCGACCTGATCATCAAGGGTATGGAAGGCGCCGTCGCCGCAAAGACCGTCACCTATGATTTCGCCCGCCTGATGGAAGGGGCAAAGGAAATCAAATGCTCCGAGTTTGGCGATGCGATCATCAAGTGGATGTAAAGGGTCGAACAAACAAACACCTTTTGGCAAATCAAAACGCCGCCCCAGATTGGGCGGCGTTTTGATTCAGCGTTTTATCTTTCTATTTCGGTAATCGTGAACTTCCAAAGGCCCTCAATTTGCGCCCGGGCTATTTGGTTTAAAAGTCCCTTTGCCTTTTCTTTGTCTATCGTCTTGGCGTTCTCAATCAGCTCAACAGACATACCTCCATCAACAGATTCTGCACACTTAACCTTCAACCCATAGGCTTTTGCTTTGGGATTGGTGTCCAGTCGTTGCATTAACTCCTCACAGGGGGAATACATCTCTCTCTGAGGAGCATGTATGCCGGTAATGGAAAATTGGATCGGGGTTGCGATGTTCTCCTTGTCATCAATTCGATAACGAACCAAGGCGCATCGTTCTCCAAAATTTTTCCCGTCGGCTAATGTTTCAGTGGTAAATTCAAATTCGTCCGGGTAAATCTCGTAGGAACTGTAGAAAAGATGACCTGGCGTTGGATACCACTCTCCGCCATCCGGTGCGGTGAAACATATCTCAATTTCCATGCCGTTTTCTATGAACCTGGCTGATGTGATCTTAACCGTTATGTCATTTGCGGTTTGAGACAACATCTCGTCGGCAGGCTGAGGAGTAGACGTATTGGATGGTTCACCGAGGTAGGGGGCTTGCGCCTGCGCGTACGCCTCAGCAGTAATCTGCGGACGGGACACATAAAAGCCGACTGCTGTCACGGCTGCTACAGTCAGCAGGCTCGCGGTAACTACAAATCGAAAGATGTTCTTTTTAGGTTTCATCTTCATCATCCTTTTTTTTAATTTGCGCCCGCACAGAAAGTATTGTTAATGCCAATTGGAACGGGGATTGGGCCGGAAGTGGCAACATCCCCGCAGGAACGAGTAGGCGTTGCAGCAACGTATTAGCCTGCTGCGCCAGCACCCATTAAGTTTAAAAATATTACTGTTGAGAACTCCAGGAAATTATCTGGAAATTCGCCAAAGAATGTAGTCGTTCCAACAAACGGCCATCTACTGAATACAAAGTTGGCACAAAACTTTGAGTAGGATTTTCAGGTGTTGGAATATGAACCAAGAAGGATTTTTCATCAGGGCTTAAAATAAAGTCAACCAAGTCGAACCCGCTGTCTGTGGATGTAATGTTTTGCATGTGTTGCGAATCAATTTCGTAATTAAAGAGGGCGTTGAAATTATCTTTACGTCCAGAAAATAAAATAGAGTTGTTTTCTGATAGAAAGACGGGCGTGAAGATGTGAGATACGCCTTCTGTATCGTTTGGAAAAATCAATTTTACGGTGTTGGTGGAGAAATCAAACAGCCAAATATCTTTTGCCGAGACTGTTTTTTCACCTGCCGAAGAAGAGCGCGCGCTTGAAGATAGAAATACAATTTTCTGTCCATCGCTGCTCCATGAGGGAGAAATTGCGCCATCCAACACATCTGAAGCGCTTAATGTTTCAGATTTCACAAGAATCTGGATATTCTCTTTATTCATTACATTTACGAGGCATAGACTTAATCCTAATGTGCCTTGAACTCTACAACTAAATACGATATTTTGACTATCGGGAGACCATGCCAATCCTGTTCCAGGTTGGAACTTAATAGAATCCACCAACACATTAGCCGTCTTACTTTTGGTGTCAAGTAAATACAAAGCCGGGTTTTCATTTGGAATATACGCTATTGTCTGTCCATTAGGCGACATGTCCAATCCGCGAATGTTTGCAGGTATGTCGAGAGGAATCATGCCAGTTTCAGTTAGGTCAGCAATATAGTAATTTTGCGAATCCACATTTTTAAGCAAAAACAATCCTTTCTTTTCACTTTCAAATAACGGCAACGATGTTGTTGCAATTGGTGTCCCCGTCTCTGTATTAGGCAATTCCAAGGGTCGCGATAAAGGATAGCAACCATAAAAAACAAAACTGACCAGGAACAACAATTCCAATTTTATTCTTGAAAAATACATGCAAAACTCCCTCGCTCAGCAGAGATTAACGGGCTCAGGTGATTTTCATCCGAGCCCGTTAAATTCACGGACATGTCAATGCTGTAGGATAAGTAGTGTATTTTATCGTATCAAAATACACTTTACGCCCATCACAGGAGTAGCCTGATTGGCATGCGTTGTCTAATGAGGGGCGTTTAGATGTGTCGGCTGGCGACTGGTTTGGATAATCAGAAAATCCAAGATAAACATACTGTCCTTTGTGAGCAGATTGGTTAACCAACACATCCCAGAGGTACGTATGGTTAAGCTCCGTAATAACATATCGACTAGCCGCCGTCGGAATTGTAGATGGTATGTAGGCGCACCAATGATAAATATTGCCAACATTCGAGGTGCCCATATTCCACTCATAAATTGTATTCCCTGCTCCTCCAGTGGGCTGAGTCAATGTGCCGCAGTAACCACCTGCGCACGAAGCTGATGATAAGGTTTGTTTATTCTGTGTGCCGCCAACTCTAACCAAGTTCTGTGAGGAGGTTGTGCCTTCGGCGCGGGTATAAGGACCGGCAGCGAGAGCTATTACAGTGATGAAGCTGGCTGTAAGAACGGCAACCAACAATGACAAGACCGCTTTTTTAGTTTTTCTTATGATGGTATTCATATCTTTCATCCTTGATGTGTTTTTAAATTGAATTACTCGGATGCGGGAGAATAATCTTGCGGCACTTTAAAAATCTCCGGATCAACTTTTCCATTTACGTCAAAAGATGCGAACGTCATGTCGAGAAATGGCTTCCCATTCATGGTTTGAACGGCTTTTAATATGATGCCTGTAGTTTTGTCTACCCAGGCGATTGTTTCATCTTTGTCAACTGTGTTCCAGCGAATTACCCATACTTTTCTGTCTAAAAAGGTTTCATCTTTGTCTATAGTATATGTATCACCGTCGCGTCCTTGCGGAAACCACGAAGGGAACAAGTATTCCCTGACCGGCGCATTAATCACTGTTGATAATGGGTAGAATTTCACTATCTTCGGGTTTACGTCGCTTAATTTAGATGGCAGGTAGGATGTGTCTTTAAGCGCATCTCGAAATATATTCTGAGTGTAGGTTTTGCTTTGTTTGTTCAAATCATAAATATTTTTGCCGTCGCTAATCCAGATGCCCTCAACGCCTAATCCTGTTTGGTCAATGACTTCCACATATACATTATCTGGTTGGGAAAGAGCGAATTTGTTTATGTAGATCTGCGCGCTTCCATCATCGCTGTACCAGACGAATTCAGCCTCTCCCTGCACAGTATGCCACCTTGCGTGGCTTGTTAAAATTGTTGACAAAGCAACGTCAATCGGGCGTTCAGCGCTTACAGGCTGGGGATGAAGAAAATTGTTTGTAACTCCTGCAACCAAGCCTAGAACGCCTAAAACAATCCCTGCAAAAACAGAAACAATCCAATCTATTTTTTTCATTGCGGCAATTCTCCATGGAAATTATTGATTAACAAAACGGCTGCTTTCCCTGCTTCTTGGATTTTTTATCTACGCCATAATCACCTCCTTGCAGGATTAATTACAGTGATTATGGCATCGCTGGCGCTTTCCTTCAATTACGGAAATCCCCACCTTTTTGCAGCCACCACAAGACTGCTTCTGTTCTCGATGTAACGCTCAGTTTTTTGTAAATATTCGTCAAATGCTTTTCCACAGTGTTGACTGTGATTTTCAAAGAATCGGCTATTGCAAGGTTATCCGCCCCTTCCGTCAGTAACTGAAGCGCTTCGCGCTCACGGTCTGATAAACTTTCCCATTTACTTTTAACCTCTTCCCTCCAGCGGCGCGCCCTTTCGATCTGTTCCTTATCGAAAAGAATTTCCCCGTTGGCGGCGCGGCGTATGGAAGAGACGAGTTGACCTGCCCGGAGTTTTTTATCCAGGTAGCCCGCCGCGCCCGCATCCATCATGTCGGACAGGTAAACATCGCGGTCATGACTGGTCAAGACGAGCGTTATAGTTTCAGGATAATTTTCGCGCGCCCATTTCTCGAGTTCCGCTGGAGACAAGTGAGGCATTTTCAAATCCAGCAAGAGGATGTTCGGGCGCAAGTCTGAGATTAATTTCTTTATTTGTTCGCCATCTCCCGCCTCCCCCACAACCTTCATATCAGGTGTTTTTTCAAGGATGGATCGAATACCTCCGCGTGTTGAAGGATGGTCGTCGGCTATAAGGATTGTGATGCTGTTTTTGCGCTTTGCTGGCATTAGTTCCTCCATTACCAAAGTCTGAACAGTTCAAACTCACAGATATTTTATATCCCCCACCCCCTGTTTTTGTCAATCAACTCACGCGTATTTTCTGGATACGATATTCCTACGATTTTCTGGCCGTTTGAAACAACTCGCAAACTGTCTGTATGCCAAAAAAAGACCGCATCCCTGTGGACACGGTCTTCAACTGAACACTGATACTGAATACTGTTTACTGGCCTAATCCAACTTCCCTGTCACCATCGCCATCTTGACTTCACCGATGACCTTCGTGATCTTGATCTCACGCGGACAGGCTTCAGTGCAGTTGTACGCGGTGTGACAGCGGGCAATACCGTCGGTCTCGCTCAGGATTTGCAAGCGCTCGGCAGCGGCTTCGTCGCGGTCATCGAAGATGAAGCGGTGAGCAGTGACAATCGCGGCAGGACCGTAATAGTTGCCGTTCGCCCAGTACGAGGGACAGGATGTGGTACAACAGGCGCACAGGATGCACTTGGTCGTCTCATCGAAGCGGGCGCGGGCTTCGATGCTTTGCAAGCGTTCGCGTCCGTTCTCGGGGAGTGGGGAATTATTGATGAAATATGGAAGCACGGCTTTGTAATTATCGAAGAACGGCTCCATGTCCACGATCAAGTCCTTGACGATTTTCAAGCCAAGCACGGGTTCCACAGTAATCTTTTCGCCCACGTCGCGGACGAGGGTCTTACACGCCAGCATGTTGCGCCCATTGATGCGGATTGCATCCGAACCGCAAACACCATGCGCGCAGGAACGGCGGAACGACAACGTCCCGTCATAATTGCCCTTGATGTATTCGAGCAAATCCAGCACGCGGTCATTCTCGGCGCCTTCGACCTTGTAAACTTCGTAGTGTCCGCGCTTGTCTTTTTCAGGGTTGTATCGGAAAACTTTGAGTGTAATTTCCATGCTCGCCTCTTAATAAACACGCGCCTTGGGTTGATATTTGGTGATCGTCACTGGCTTGTAGCCGATCTCAAGTTTGCCGTTCCTGTTCCAGATCAGGGTGTGCTTGAGCCAGTTCGCATCGTCGCGGTCCGGGTAGTCTTCACGGCAATGTCCGCCACGGGACTCCTTGCGATTGATGGCGCTTGCCGCGATCACTTCCGCAATATCGAGCATGTTGCCAAATTCCCAAGCATTCAAAAGTTCGGTGTTGAAAATCTTTCCTGTGTCCACCACTTTTACTTCCTTGAAACGCGACTTCATCTCGCGGACCTTTTCCAATGCCGAAAGCATGTCCTTCTCATTGCGGTAAATACCGACATCGGCAAACATAAACTTCTTCAACTCGGTGGATAACTTGAAGACGTTCTCTTTACCCGAACCATTTTTCAAGGTTTCGAGTTGCGACCTCGAGGCTGATTCTGCTTCGGCGGGCAGGGGCGCAAAGTCGGTTTGATTTGCGTACTCCGCGGCCTTAAGTCCCGCATACTTGCCGAAGACTACCAGGTCGAGCAGTGAGTTCGTGCCGAGGCGGTTTGCGCCATGCACCGAAACGCAGGCGCATTCACCCGCCGCGTAAAGCCCTGGGAATACCGTATTCTTATCGTCAATGACCACTTCGCCGAACTTGTTGGTGGGGATGCCGCCCATCGTGTAGTGCGCCGTCGGTTGGATGGGCATCATCTGGGTGACAGGATCAACTCCGAGGTAGACGCGGCAGAAATCAACGATGTCGGGAAGTTTCGCCAACACCTGTTCGCCCGTGATGGTGTAGGGAGTCCCATCGAGGTTGGTGCGCCCATCCTGCGCCGCATATTTGATAACCGACTCAGGGCGGACATCCAAATAAACATAGTTCTGTCCGTTCACGCCGCGTCCCTCGCGGATTTCGGTGTAGATGGCGCGGCTGATGACGTCGCGCGAGGCAAGGTCCTTGACCGACGGCGCGTACTTGGGCATGAAGCGTTCGCCCGCGCCGTTGATGAGGATGCCGCCCTCACCGCGCACGCCTTCGGTGATGAGGATGCCGAGTTTGTAGATGCCCGTCGGGTGAAACTGGAAGAACTCCATATCTTCCATTGGGATGCCGTGACGCAGCAGGATCGCCGCGCCGTCGCCAGTGTAGGCGTAGGCATTGGACGTGACCTCGAAGATGCGACCATGTCCACCCGTGGCGAAGATCACCGCCTTGGCGTGGATGACGTGCAGTTCACCCGTCGAGAGTTCCACTGCCGCCACACCCGCAGTCTTTCCATTTACCTGGATGAAATCCAGCACCTGGAACTCATCGAAGAAGTTGACCTTGTTCTTCAAGCACTGCTGGTATAGGGTTTGGAGAATCATATGACCTGTGCGGTCTGCCGCGTGAGCCGCGCGGCGGACGGGCTTGCCCGTCACGTTGTTGGTGTGTCCGCCAAACGGACGCTGGGAAATCTTGCCATCGGGAGTTCGGTCAAAAGGCAAGCCCATGTGTTCGAGTTCGTACACGGCGTCAATCGCCTCTTCACACATGAACTCGATGGCATCCTGGTCGCCGAGATAATCGGAACCTTTGACCGTGTCATAAGTGTGCCATTCGGGTTTGTCTTCTTCGATGCTGCCAAGCGCTGCGCCGATGCCGCCCTGCGCCGCGCCCGTGTGCGAACGGGTTGGATATAACTTGCTGATCACCGCAGTCTTTGCCGTTCTGGAGGCGTATAAACCAGCCATGAGACCCGCGCCCCCTGCTCCGACCACGACCACGTCAAATTGATGAGTTTTTGCCATGAATTACTCCTGGGAATATCCACACCACAAAGTGTCACAAAGGGGCACAAAGGTTCTTTTGGGGGTTCTTTGTGATACTTCGTATCCTTCGTGGTTCATAATTTACGAAGTCCAGAGCACGTACACCCCAATGACAGTGACCGATGCCAGCATCACGATGCTCAACAGGCGGACGACTTTCCGCGCACCCGCGCCTGGGATGTAGTCATCAGCAATGACCACCAGTCCATGCATACCGTGGGCCGCGGCAAGCATAAAGAAGCCGATGGCTGTCAGTTTCCACAGCGGGGTTTCCCACGGCGTCATATCCACCAAATCCGTGCTGTGTACGTGATGGGCGTTGGAATTAAATGCCCAGCGCATCACGTCGGCAAAGTTCATCTGATTGCGCGCGCCCATCAGCAGGGCGCCAATCATCCCAAAGAGGATAAAAGCATACATCGCCAGCGCGGAAAGCCGCGTGAAGTACCACATCAGGGTCTCGAAATTCATGCCGCGTTTGGAAAGGGGTAAGGTTCTCGATTTGGTCATTTTAGCCTCCCAATGCTGTCATAACGATAACCAGAGCGGAAATGCCAAAGGTCGGCAGGAAGATTGCCCACTCGATCCAGATGGCTTCGCGCTGATGCTCGATCAATTTTGGGAACAGGTCGAGGATGGTGATCCGCAGCCCGTTGATGGCGTGGAACAAGGCGCAAAAGAAGATGAAAATCTGGAACGTCCAGTGTTGGTAAACCGCATTCAGGAAAGACCCAATGCTTCCTCCCAAAAACGATACGAGAATATGCATGGTGACGAAAATGCCCATGCCGAGTCCCCCGACGCGATGCAGGATAAAGGTCAGGTACGGACCCTGTCCCTTGTATCGCAAGCCCGTCCACAGGCTGACATTTCTGCTTAAGCCCATCTATGCCTCCTCGAAAAATTGGATTGGGAGATTATCGAAAATCACCCAGTGATTATCTTTCCAGAAACAATCGTAAAACCTTGCAGCGCGCAAAACGCATTTTACTCTTTTTAAATTGAAAGGGCAAAAAACAGATTCCCCGTGAAGAGAAGTGCGTTCTCTTTTTCACAAGGGATAGTGACCATCGAGATGATTATCACATATAGGGCATTGACCAGAAAGTGACAATCATCCTGCTTATTTCGTTTCAGCTATCCTATAATAAAGGGGACAAAGACCCTTATAATCCAATTTGAAACACCAGCCTGTAGTTTTTTGTTTTAAGCCCTGAACCGAGTGACGAGCAACAACGGAATGGAGTTAGGGCAATTTGGTATCATAGGAAGAAATCGCGTCCTGCCATCGTACACAGGGCGAAGTAAAACTTCAGGAGGCTTACATGTCTGGTTCGCATGAAATATCCCGTCGTGACTTCATCAAGGTCACAACAGGAATTGTGAGCGGGGTGATTGGGGCGGCGATCGGCTTGCCGACCATTTTTTATTTGATCGACCCGGCGTTGAAAGAGGGCGGAAAGGATATTTGGGTCTCCATTGGCAAATTCGAAGATATGCAGGTCGGCGCGCCCTACCCGTTTTCGTTCACCCGTGTGCAGGTCAACGGCTGGGAGCGGACATCCAACTCCTTCGGCGGGTATGCCATACGTAAGTCGGATAAATACGAAGACCTGGTCATTCTCAACAGCCGCTGTACGCACCTTTCCTGCACCGTCAACTGGAGTGAGGAAGGACAGGTATTTCTCTGCCCTTGCCACGACGCATCTTTCGGCGCTGAAGGCGAAGTGATCGATGGACCTCCCCCGCGCCCGCTGGACAAGTTCACCGACTTCCGCATGACCGAAGGCGGAAATATCGAAATTCTCTCCAAGGCAGGCTAACATGTGGAAAAAAGTTTACGAATGGCTCGATGAACGTCTCGGCTTGAATGACATGTACACCAACCTGCTCGACCGTCCCGAACCGAAGGGCAACTGGTGGAACACCCTCGGCTCCGCCAGTCTCTTCCTCTTTGTGATGCAGGGTTTGACAGGTATCTTTCTCACTGTTTATTACACCCCCTCCCCCGACCACGCCTACGACTCGGTGCAATACATCATGGAGGGCGTTGCCTTTGGCTGGCTGATTCGCGGCATCCATCACTGGGGATCCACGCTGATGGTGCTGGTCGTCTTCATCCACCTGCTGCGGGTCTTCTTCACCGCCTCGTTCAAATATCCACGCGAATTGACCTGGCTCATCGGCATCGGTTTGCTCATCCTGACTTTTGGCATGGGCTTCACGGGCTACCTGCTCCCCTGGAACCAGCGCGCTTTTTGGGCGACCACCGTCGGCACACAGATCGCGGGCAGCGTGCCCTTCGTCGGCGAGTTCCTTCTCAAAGCCCTGCGCGGCGGACCCGATTTGAGCGCGCTTACCTTGCAGCGTTTCTTCTCCGCCCACATCTGGATGCTCCCTGCCATGCTGGCTGGTTTGATCGGAATTCACCTGTTCCTCATCATCAAACACGGCGAGTCGCACTTCCCATCGAAAGAAGACTAGGAATCATGTCGTTGCGAGGGTGTCCTTGTTTTTTGCCTGAAGCAACCTCCATATAACAGGAGATTGCTTCGTCGGGAAAAACGCCCTCCTCGCAATGACGCTGGAGTCACTATGAACGACGAGACCAAAAAGAAAATCAATGAACGCTACAAACACGAACTCAACAAAGGTGAGTTCTTCTGGCCGGACAGTATTTTCAAAGACCTGATCGTTTCATTGGGAATCTTCGTCCTGCTGATCCTGTTGGCGACCTTCATCGGAATCCCCGCCGAACCCAAGGCTGACCCAAGCGACACGTCGTACGTGCCCCGCCCCGAGTGGTATTTCCTCTTCCTCTTCAAGTTCCTCGCCATCTACGGGCAGATTCCCGTCCTCGGCAAAATCGAGTGGCTTGCCACCGTCCTGATCCCCGGCGTTGCAATTGGACTTCTCACTCTTTTGCCGTTCATCGAAAAACGTCCCGACCGTCATTACGTCAAACGCATCCTGCCCATCTCCATCATGGTCATCATGGTCGTCGGTATTGTGTTGCTGACGTTAACATCAGAAGTGCCGACAGTCGCCGCTGACGGGTCGAAACTGCTTGGGGTTTTGCAAGCCATCTCAGGGTTGATCATTCCAACCCTTGCCTACATCGCGCTGGTTGTGATGTCCTACGCCTTCAACTCACCCACCCGCACAATGATCTGGACGACAGCGCTGGCTTCTGTTTCGATGGTGGTTCTTTCGGTGGTGGTTTTGGCGCTGCACCCCAAAGCCGAAGCCAAAGAAGTTGAAGTTGCCACCACACTCGAAGACCAGATCGTGGCGGGACAGGACTTGTACTCCGTCCACTGCGCCGAATGTCACGGCGACGATGGCTCGGTTGCAATCATCGAAGGCGTGGAAGGACTTGAAGGCGAGAAGATCACCCCCATCAACAGCAAGGACGTGCTGTACACCATCACCGACTCCGCGATGTATGAAGTCATCGCCTACGGGCGTCCCAACGCGGGCATGCCTCCCTATGGAAAAGCCTATGGCGGTGAACTCTCGAAAAGCGAAATCGATTACATGATCATCTTCATGCGCTACATGTGGGATGACCGCTTCGAAGCGCCCGAAATTAAGCCGCTCTATCCGCCGCTTGCCGAAGGCGAAGTTCCATCATATGAAGTCCATATTGCGCCGATTTCCAAGCGCTATTGCATTTCGTGTCACCGCGCGAGCAAGGAAAACAACAACTACCTGATGACCACCTATGATGAAATCCTCACCACTGGCGACAATGTCGACAAGAACATCATCGCGGGCGACGAAGCCAGTTACTTCCTGCAAGTCATTCAGGAACAGCCCATCCTCAACGAGAAGGGCGAGGAAATCATCGGTGTGATGCCGCCCAGCAAGGCGCTCAAATCCGATGTGGTGAATGTGTTCAAGTTGTGGATTATGAACGGAATGCCACAGACTGCCGACGATGCATCAGCGCTTTCGACGGCTGCAACGCCAGCGCCATAGCAACAATGTTCAATTCCCGTAGGGACGCAGCGGTGCTGCGTCCCTACGTTGTTAAACGGGTAAAATATCGCCCATCAACACCGAAGAATGGAGACAAAATGAAAACAGCAAGTGGATTGGAATATATCGAGGTGGAAGCAGGCACAGGCGCGCAGGCGGCAGCAGGCAAGACCGTCAGCGTGCATTACACGGGAAAATTCCAGGATGGGAAGGTGTTCGACAGTTCCGTCTCGCGCGGCGAACCCATCACCTTCCGCCTCGGTGTGGGACAGGTCATCAAAGGCTGGGACGAAGGCATCGCGCTGATGAAGGTCGGCGGCAAGGCGCAATTCATCATTCCATCCACGCTTGGGTATGGTGAGCGCGGTGCAGGCGGCGTCATTCCGCCCAACGCCACCCTCGTTTTTGATGTGGAACTGGTCGCAGTGAATTAAACAAAAAGTCGGGACTTTGACATCCCGACTTTTTGTTTCTCAACTACCCAAACCTGCCCATGATGTAATCTTCGGTCTTCTTCTGTTTCGGGGTCGTGAAGAGTTGCTTGCCCTCCGCGTATTCGATCAACTCTCCCGACAAAAAGAAGGCGGCATGATCCGCTGTCCGCGCGGCTTGTTGGATGGAGTGCGGCACGAGGATGATGGTATATTCCTTCTTCAATTCCTGAAGGGCGGCTTCCACCTTGCCCGTTGAAATAGGGTCGAGTCCTGATGTTGGTTCATCGAGCAAAACGATTTCAGGCTGTAGAGCCAACACGCGGGCGAGGCAGACTCGTTGTTGCTGTCCGCCGGAGAGGGCAATGGCAGGGTCATTCAATCGGTCTTTGACTTCATCCCAGATTGCGGCGAGTTTCAAACTGCGTTCCACCGCCTCATCCAGTTTCGACCTGCGCTTTTCACCCGCAAGTTCAAGGGCATAGGTCAAGTTTTCGCGGATGCTCATCGGCAAGGGGACGGGGCGCGCAAAGACCATCCCCACCTTGCGGCGCAGGGCGATGACGTCCGTCTTCGAGTCGAGGATGTCTTCGCCGTCGATCAGGATCCGCCCCGAACTGGCTTTGACTTCGGTCAGGTCGTTCAAGCGGTTGAGGCAGCGCAACAGCGTGGACTTGCCGCCGCCAGCGGGTCCAAACAAAACGGTCACGGCATGTTCGCGGATTCCCATGCTGACATCGCGTAGGGATTCCGTGCCATCGGAATATTGAAGGGAAAGTTTTTCGATGATGATTTTGTTCATTGTTTCGATTGAAATATCATGGAAGATGGTTCAATAGTCATTGAATTTTATTTGTCTGCCTTTATTTTCTTTTACAGGATTGGGACTCTTCTTGCTCGAAGCCATCAACCAAGTTTATTCTCATTCCTTTCCCACTTCCACCGCCACCTCGATGATGCGATCCAGTCGAAAAGTGCGCTCGGCATTGCGGGTGTGACAAAAGGCTTGCAGGTAGATGTAATCCGTCAGCCCGATGACTTCTTTGGGGGTGATCCAGCGTTCGGAGATTTCACCGTTCTTGTCCATGTATTTGATGAAGAGTCTGCGTCCACTGTAGATGGCTTCGCTCAGTTCAGTCGGCAGGTATACGCCTTCTTGGGGCCAGGCGGGCGAGTTGTAGATACCGATGTAATCTTCCAGCGGCTTGCCGTTGGGCTTGAGCGCGTCCATCATGGCGAAGAAAAAGTTCTTCAAGGTCAGGGCGTCGGTTTGGGCGCGCGAGGCTTGCGATTTGGACGGGACGTTGAACGCCTCCGCCAGGTAATTCAAGCTGTACGAGGGCAGGTCGAAGTAATCGCGGGCGACGAGCAGGGTGTCGATCAGGTTGGGGTATTCGACCGTCAGTCCCAGCTTGCGGTATTCGTTATCGAGGAATTGCAGGTCAAACTTGGCGTTGTGGCAGACAATGACCGCGTCCTTCAGCGCCGCTTCGAGTTGGTCGGTGACTTCGGCGAAGAGCGGAGCCGCCGCCAGTTTGGATTCGTCCAAGCCGTTGACGTGAGTCGCTGACGGGGAAAGCTCCCGCTCGGGGTTGACGA
>DAOUAS010000044.1:0-45016 GCA_034433295.1 Anaerolineales bacterium
TACCTTGGGATGAAAATTGACAAAAATCCATGAGATTCAGTAAAGTTGAGGTGTCCCGACCGCCAACAGGAGAATCTCATGGATACCCAGATTGTAGTAGTGTTTTGTCTTTGTGCAGACATGCTCAAATCCTTGCATCATTATGAAGACAGCCAATGTCGAATGAGTGATGCGGAAGTGATGACCACGGCCATCATAGCGATGTTGTACTTCCGAGGCAATTTTTCTCTAGCAAGCCGTTACCTATTCGAACACCGTTATATTCCAAAAATGTTGAGCGCCAGTCGCTTTAACCACAGGTTGCATGGTTTGCGTATTCACATTTTGGTCACGGAGCATGGCGAACCCGTCGAATTCTTTTTGGAACCCGGAGGTTTCAGCGATACCAGCGCCTTGGGACTGTACAATTTCGATGTTCCCGAAGGCTCATTTGTCACCGGTGACAAGGCGTACAATGATTACACCATTGAAGATGTCATGCGCGAGGCTGGCATTGAACTGATCCCTTTGCGCAAGAAGAATTCGCTTCGTCCTGTGCCTGCTTACATGACCTACTTCCAAGCCTGTATCCGCAAGATTGTTGAAACAACTGGAGGTTTGATTGAACGCTTATTGCCAAAATCCATCCATGCCGTCACTGCCAGAGGTTTTGAGATCAAAGTCGCTTTGCTTGTGCTAGCTTGCAGCCTCAATTTCCTCTGGTAGGCAGCAACTTGGATTAAATATGCCGATGGATAACCTCCTTTGTGGGACTGACGAGAGCCACTATTCACCTTGCCGTTGCCTCAGACTGGTTCAGCGAGTTGACCGACGGTGGGTGGGATTGGACCGTAGCCAGTCTGGGACTCTTCGCCCAGAGGGAAGATCCGACGTGCGATGTTTGATTGCCACGCTTTCTGCTATCCATGTGCTATTTCCCGCTTCTTACCCCGCTCGTGTGAGAATTCCTTAAATTGGCCCTTGATTTATTTTTAATATCCGGATATATTTAGGTTTGAAATTACAAATTTGTAAGGTTTTTTGTAAATCTACAGAGGGAATTTTGGGAACTAAAATTGGTGCTTTTAACTATGATGCAGTATTTTAGAAAGTTGTATAAACAATTAGGTAGTAATTTTTTTGCCTTTAATTTTAAATATATTTTTAATTCGATTGTTATAAAGAATATAATGCCCAATAAAATTTTGAATTAACCATATATATTAGGATTGATCATGAGCAGTAAAGTCCAGCAACTTGCCGAGTGCGCGCATATATCATTTGATGAATTCATAGGTGAAATGCGAAAACGTAGTTGTAGTGAGCCTACAGCGATAAAAATATGGAATGGTTTATACGAGGATTTCACTGAATTCAAGGATAACGACATGTTGTTGAGCAATTTACGAAAGACCGCTGATGTTTTACGCGTCACAACAGGAATGCTTTTTTCGAAATGACATTAAATCCGAATGCAAAGACGTGCCGAATCCAAAACAAATCAACTAGGAGTTTTTCAAATGCAAAGCGATGTTCACCTTAAATTGATTCGTAAGGACGATGTCAACGCCATAAGTCTGGTTTCCAAGAAGCGGGCGGCCTACTACAATGTAAAACGGTTGATCGATGTCGTTTTTTCCGCCATGCTGTTGATCCTTCTTTTTCCGCTGATGCTCCTGGTTGCTGCGGTAATTTTCGTATATTCTCCCGGTCCTGTGCTTTTTATCCAAAAACGCGTGGGAGCGAGGAGGCAGGTTTACAGGGATCACTACTATTGGAAAAAGTGTTATTTTGATTGTTATAAATTTAGAACGATGAAAATCGGCGCCGATCCCTCCGTTCATCAGGCTTATGTCAAAGCCTTGATCGAAAACGACGAATCGAAAATGACGGATTTGCAGGGCACCCCAACACAGCCGAGAAAACTTGTAAATGATTCTCGGATTCATGCCCCGGGAAGGCTGTTGAGGAAATTGAGCCTCGATGAACTGCCTCAACTGTGGAACGTTCTCATTGGCGACATGAGTCTGGTTGGCCCGCGGCCGGCGATACCCTATGAAGTCGAGATGTATAAACCGTGGCACCTTCGACGTTTGGAAGCGCAGCCGGGCCTCTCGGGCCTGCAACAGGTCACCGCGCGAAGCGCGGCGGAATTCGACCAACAAATCAAGCTGGATATAGAGTACATCGAAAATCAGTCGTTTTGGCTTGATATGAAAATCATATTGAAGACGCCTCTGGCCGTTTTTTCGACTTCCGGAGCATACTAATTTCTTTGAACAAGGAGGATTCTGTGAGCGCAGTAAAAGTAGGGATCATTGGTTATGGGTATTGGGGACCAAACCTGACGCGAAACTTTCATGAGATTCTCGGGGCGGATCTGGTGGCAATCGCAGATCTGAATGAGGAAAGACTGAAACAGTCCCAATCCAAATATCCGGATGTCGTCACCAAACGTGATTACCGCGAACTGTTCGATCTCGAACTGGATGCCGTGGTCGTTTCCACTCCGCCCGCATCCCATTATAAGATTACAAAGGAATGTCTGGAACATGGCTTGCACGTGCTTGTTGAAAAGCCCATCACCCTAAACAGCCGGGATGGAGAGGAGTTAATCCAATTGGCTGCGGCGAGGGGATTAACGCTGATGGTTGGTCATACTTTTCGCTACAACTCAGCCATTCTTGAAATGAGGAAATTTATCGAGAATAAGGCCCTGGGCGACGTGTATTACATCGACACCGCAAGATTGAATCTTGGCTTGTTCAACCGCGACTCCAATGTGATTTGGGACCTGGCTCCCCATGACATTTCCATTCTGTTATATTTGCTCGACGAAAAACCGATTTCGGTGAGCGCCCAGGGAATGCCTTGCGTGACACCCGGCGTGTACGATGTCGCCTACATCAATTTGATATTTCCGAATAACGTCACGGCGTATGTGCATGTAAGCTGGCTCGATCCCTGCAAGGTACGGCGTGTTACAATCGTGGGAAGCAAAAAAATGGCCGTGTTCAATGACATGGAAATGGACGGAAAGATCAAAATTTATGATAAAGGCGTTCAGGTGCCGGCCTATACCAACGGCTTTGGAGAATTTCATTACAGTTATCATCATGGCGATATCGTCATTCCAAATGTCAAGTACACCGAACCCCTGCGCGAAGAATGCCAGGATTTCCTCAATAGCATTGTGAAACACACGCAGCCGAATAGTTCGGCCCGCAGCGGAGTGGATGTGATAAAAATAATCGAAGCCGCGCTGAGATCGATGACCAATAATTGCGCCCAGGAGATGATACAATGGTAAATGTCGAGTTTGCCCGGATTTCGCCCGATGTGAAGTTGGGACGGGATGTAAAGGTCTTCGCCTTTGTCAACCTGTACGGTTGTGAAATTGGCGACGAAAGCAAGATTGGCACATTTGTCGAGATTCAAAAGGGCGCCAAAATCGGCAACCGGGTGAAAGTTTCGAGCCATACCTTCATTTGCGAAGGGGTCACAATTCAAGATGAGGTGTTTATCGGGCACGGGGTCATGTTCATTAATGATAAATATCCCAGGGCGGCGACGTCTTCCGGGGAGCTTCAAACCGAGGCTGATTGGGTGTGCGTGCCCACTCTGATTAAGCGCGGGGCCTCGATAGGAAGTAACGCAACCATTTTGTGTGGTGTGACCGTCGGTGAATATGCAATTGTCGGCGCGGGCAGCATTGTTACGCGTGACGTTCCGCCGCATAGTATTGTTGCGGGAAATCCCGCAAGAGTCGTCCGAATGCTTCAGACTCAATAGGAGACACATCATGAATATTCCCTTTGTTGATTTACGCAGACAGTATGCGCCGTTGAAACGGGAAATTCTTTCGGGAATCGAGCGTGCTCTGGATGGCATGCAATTGTTCCTGGGGGAAAATGTTCAACAGTTGGAAAAGGATTTTGCTCAATTTAGCGGAGCCTCCCATGGCATCGGTGTTGGGGATGGCACAACCGCCCTTCACATCCTTCTCCGCGCCTTGGGTATCGGGCAGGGCGATGAGGTAATTACCGTTTCGCATACCTTTATTGCGACAACAGAAGCGATTTTGCTCGTGGGGGCGCGTCCGGTCTTTGTCGATATTGACCCACGCACCTGTCTGATGGATGTTACAAAGATTGAGGCTTGCATTACTCCTCGAACAAAAGCCATACTTCCAGTGCACCTCTATGGTCAGATAGTGGATATGGATCCGTTGTTGGAAGTCGCCAAAAAACACAACCTTCGCGTAATCGAAGATGCCTGTCAGGCACATGGCGCTGAATACAAAGGGCGAAAGGCGGGTTCAATTGGTGACGGCGGAGCTTTTTCCTTCTACTTTTCCAAAAACCTGGGAGCCTATGGTGAGGGCGGATTCGTGACTACCAATGACCCTGAAATTGCCAGTAAGGTTCGAATGCTTCGCGACCACGGATCCAATGTCCGCTACCACCATGATGTATTGGGTTTCAATGCCCGTCTGGACGAGATACAAGCCGTGGTATTGCGCGCCAAACTGCCGCATTTGGCCGAGTGGAACGAGAAACGCCGCGCACACGCTCGCCTTTACAACGAACTTCTAAAGGGATCGCAAATTATTTTGCCGACCGAACTGGACGGAAATACCCCTGTTTACCATCTGTACGTTGTCCGTGTTCCGAAAAGGAATGACCTACAGTCCTATTTGAAAGATAAAGGGATTTTTACCGGCATTCATTACCCCGTTCCCGTTCATCTGCAAAAGGCGGTGGAGTTTCTTGGGTATAAGAAAGGCGACCTGCCGGTCACTGAACAGGTTGTCGATGAAATAATCTCGCTGCCTATGTTTGCTGAAATAACAGACAACGAAATCAGGTACGTTGCCGACTCAATGTTGAATTTTTTCGCCTAGTCTCAGGTCAAGTGTCTGATTAAAGCGCGGACTCGTGTCGGGAAATCTGGTTGTCATTTGGATGCTTGCGCGGTCATTCCAGATTTCCTGACTTTGTATTACCCGATTTTACTGTTGTGTGCCGACTGTTGTGTTTGGTCTTTGTTCGCATGTGTTGGCAATTAGGTTTGTGAGTTTTATCCGGAGAGCAAAATGGAAGTTCGGTTATATTTTCAAATGTTAAAGCGCGGCTGGTGGATAATTGCACTGACCACTCTTACTGCTTTAACGGCCGCGTTGGGGGTATCTTATCTGTCCACGCCCCAGTATGAATCCGTAGCTCGTTTCATCGTTGCGCCCGCTACCGATTTGGCTGATCGGTATCAGGTATTGAACAGCATGAGCGCCCTTGAGAACCAGGTGATCAGCTCCACCTACGCAGAGGTGATGAACAGTGGCCGTATCTATTCTGATGCCCTGGCATTCCTCCAACTTCAATATGAGGATTTGGAAGATTATAACTATGAGGCGGTCGTTGTTCCCAATACGAGCGTTCTGGAATTAAGTGTGACCGGCCCGGACCCACAATTGACCGCCAAACTTGCCAACGCGGTTGGCTACCAAACCATTAACTTTATCCGGCAGCTAAACCAGGTTTATAGTTTTGACTTTCTTGATGTAGCCGTTCCGGCGAATAAACCTTTTAGTCCCAACCTTTTGCTTAATATCAATCTTGCCCTCATCCTTGGAATTATCGTTGGGGCAGTGCTGGCTATAATGAACGAGCAACTTCGAGTGCCATTGGAAGCCCTGCGGCAGCGCCTATACTTCGATCCGATCACTGGAGTTTATACAGGCGATTATTTTAGCCGCGTACTGGATGATGAATTGGGACGTCATCCCGATACTGTGCTTACGATTGGTGTAATGGAATTAAGCGGGCTTCGAGACCTTGTCGAGACCCTCCCCATAGTCAGTTTGCAGGGAATTCTGCAAAAGGTGACCATAATATTAAGAAATGAACTTCGCGGCAATGATGTGATCGGACGTTGGCATGAAAACGGCTTCATTATTATGCTGCCCAGTACCACGGGAGGGGCGGCAAAGGGGATTTTCGACAGAATCTACCAGGCGTTAATGCGCCCCTTTGAATTGGAACAATTGGGAGTGGTCATTGATCTCGATATCCATATTGGAGGGGCTGAATATAGCAATAAAATTTCCACCCAGGAACTATTGGCAAAGGCGAACACAGCACTGGAGCAGTCCAGACGTTCCAGCGATGACCCCGTGTACGTCTGGGAATTTAAGAATCCATTTTGGTCCCAGCCGATTCTTGATGATGGTAAAACACTGGATTTGGATAGTCACCATGGATAAAGTTATGAAAACCCGAAATAAACACATCTTTTTGATTGGCATTATTGGTGTATTTGTCCTGGCGTCATTGGCAGTTCCGGCTAAAGCCCAGGAAAACCTTTCGACACCCACCCCGGCTTTGGTCTTTACGCAGGCGCCACTGTCTGGCGTGTCTGTTGCGACGCCTACTCCCACACCTGTTCCCATGCAGTTGTCCGATCCAAACACCGTAACTTTCGACCAGATTGTTCAATATGAAATTCAATTGAATGGTCCATATGACTCAACCAGTTTTTCCTTTACACTCCCTGCAGACTGGGCTTTAAGCGCCGGCGCCCAACTCAACCTGTCCATGGGGGTATCATTCAAGATGGGCGGGAGGGCTGCGGCAGGAGGACAGGGAGAGCAATCCGATGTAATTTTGGACGGCGGAACGTTGACAATCCTCGTAAACGATGTGGTGGCAAAAGTCCTGATACTCAATGAAGTTGGAGAGGTTAACAAAACCATTGATATTCCTGTGCAGGCATTCGAATCGGAGCGCGGCGACAAGCGCAGCGAAATCCGTTTTATCCTTGACAGCGGCTCATCCTGCCGAACGTCTGATATAAAAACGGTTGTCTTCATCCACACGGAATCTTATTTTGTATTGCCTCATACCTTCGTCCAGCCTTCGACGAAACTGGCGAACTTCCCACAACCGATCTTCCAGGATTCTTTCCTGCCGGATACCGCGCTTTTGGTCATTCCAGACCAACCGTCAGCGCTGGAACTCCAGGCTGCTCTCACCACTGCGGCAGGATTGGGCAAATTAAGTGGGAATCGCCTATTGCTTGACATGACCACGTTGAGCAAATTTAAGAGCGAAGATGCGCAAAAAAACCACCTTATTTTTGTTGGCAAGGCGGCTTCACTACCTGTATTGAATGGGTTGGAATTCCCTCTGCCGGCCGCCAACAATCAATTCCCATTGTCGGGTGATACTGTGGATGACGGCATTGTGGAAATGATCGACTCTCCCTGGAGTAATGGTCCTCATGTAATTCTTGCAGTTTCGGGAAATACCGATCTTGGGACTATAAAGGCGGCCCAAGCGGTCAGCACGGGCGTCTTTCTTCCAAGCAGTTTCCCGAATTTGGCTGTAATCAAGGAAATCAACTCGTCCCCAATTACCACACCTCAAACCATAGACCAGACACTGACCGATCTTGGCTATGACGGCGTTTCCTTTTCCTCCAGAGGATCAGGCGGCACGACGTATGATTTTGATGTCCCGCCTGGAATGACATTGGGTCCCGATGCGTATTTTGAACTGGTTTTTGGGCATTCGGCTTTGCTTGATTACACTACTTCTCAAATCGTGGTGCTTCTGAACAATAAGCCAATTGGCAGTGTTCGCATGAGCGACGAGACTGCCGCGCTGCCCACGAACAAGATCAGATTTAACATACCCGAACTTGCTGTTGTGCCTGGTAACAATCGTCTGCGGGTGACGGTTTATATTTCCCCGCTCTCTGATTGTACTCCTCCCGACGCCAAGGGGTTGTGGATTAATATCTGGCCTGACTCGAATTTGCATTTGCCGTTGGTTAGCGCCGGGACATCAGTCAAACCCGAAACTCCGCAGGACTTGGGCGCTTATCCGGCACCTTTTACTTTCAATTCCGTGTTGGCTGACACTGCTTTTGTTTTTGCCCGCAATGACCTGGAATCCTGGCGAAAGGCTGTACAAATCGCTTCCTATTTTGGCAGCAGCACAAATGGACCGATCGTTGCGCTTTCCGCTTTTTACGGCGATGAAATGCCGGTCGCAGATCGATCAAAATACAACCTGTTGGTCGTTGGACGTCCAACGCAAATACCAATTCTATATGAGATGAACGATTACCTGCCGGCGCCTTTTTTGGCGGGTAGTGATACCGCTAGCGAAGGAGGCTTCCAGGTTACTTATAGAATTCCTCCTGATTCCTCCATGGGTTATATTGAAACAATGCTTTCTCCATGGAATCCAGAGAAGGTTGTACTGGCCATTCTTGGAAACACCACTCAAGGTATAAACTGGGCGGCTGCCGCTCTTATTGATCCCACATTGCGTTTTCGCCTCGGCGGTAATTTTGCTGTGGTCAACGATCGCCAAATCATTAACACCAATACACGATATACTGGCGTTACGACAGGTTCTATACTGCCCACGGAATTCCCAAACGGGGCGGTGGATGTAACCGGCGCAGGGTCTTCCCAAGGCCAAACCTCTCGCCCCGGGTGGATACTGCCGGTCCTGGCAGTTCTTGTGGGGTTGATTATTGCGGTCGTGATAGTTGTGGCTATTCGCGCCAGATTGCGCAACCGCGTTCTTGCAGCCAGCCTGAATGGAAAACAGGATATGGAAAATAATAATGAAGCCGGACAGGAGTAATCCGGTGCCGTTTCTAAATATTCATATTCGAAGCGACAGGTTGGCGCTTAATGCCTGTGCAAAGGCGATTTGCCCCGGCCCTTTCGATGTCCGCATGATGGACTTATCTGACTGAGCAAGGCGCAAAATTTAAAATGGGACCCTCCCGCGGATCGACGCTTTAATCAAACAAAACAAATCATAACCGGATCATGTCATCTCTTCTTGCTAACCTGGAAAAGAACCTTACTTATTATCTGTTGCTCCTTGCTATAGGGATTGGTTTAATAACAGGCGCTTCTGTGGCTGTTTTTCCGCCATTGCTGATCGTTACCGCCGTACTCGCGCTTTTCATATTGTTCCTTTTTTTTAAAAGACCGGAGATTACGATCCTTGGATTGCTCGTGTTATCTTCGACGGTTTTGGGCGACGAATCTAATCTCTCAATTTCGCTTGGTTTTGGGCATATATATCTAACCGACATTCTCTTGCTGCCGGCTTTTGCGTTGATTGCTGTGCGATGGCTCTTTAATCCGGATTTCCGCCTAATGCGCACGCCAATGGACATACCCCTCCTGGGGTTTGTTGGGCTGGCTCTTTTGTCAACTTCGTGGGCGATTATCCAGTCTTCAATTACGCTGCAGGAAAGTTTGGGAGAGGTTCGCGTTGTATTGAGCTATCTTGTGTTCTTTGCGATCACCAATCTGTTGCGTGACGAGAAACAGTTGGGCGGCTTGGTGAAATCCATACCCTTCTTGGCGACAATCGTGGCAACTGCAATGATTTATCAATTTTTTGTGGGTTCGGCATTGCCTTTTTTACCGGGCCGGGTCGAAACCTTGCAGACACGCGACACCACGTTTGTGGGGATAACGAGGGTTCTTCCACCTGGACAGTCCATTGTTTTGGTTTCGAGTATTGTTATTAGCGCGCTGCTGGCTTTAAAAGGCGAGAGGCGTGGAAACGCCTTGATATTTATTCAAGGCGGGTTGAGCGGGCTGGCGGTTGTCATTAGCTTTAATCGCACGTTTTGGGTCATGACCGTTCTGGCTCTCATAATCCTGTCTTATTTAATCAGGAATCGGGAATTGCCGCGATTGGTAGGTTTTGGGTTGATCGCTCTTTCCATGGCGGTGCTCGTGGTTTTTCTGACCTCCCAGGTTTCGAAGGAATCGAAGGTTGATGAGCTATTGAAGGCGACTACAGACAGATTCACCACGCTTTTCAGGCCTCGCGCTACAAGCAGTGAAAGCAGCCTGCAGTTTCGGCAAATAGAAAACCAATATGCTGTTCCGCAGATAATGGCGCATCCCTTGCTGGGGTTGGGGATGGGCGCATTATATCGCCCCTTTAACTTGACCCTCGATTACAGGGATATGAGGGGTTATATCCACAACGGACATTTTCATATTATGATGAAGGCGGGAATGCTGGCATATCTTTGTGTTGTCTGGTTTTCGGCTGTATTTTTGTTTCGAAGTTTTAGGTACTGGCGGCTAATAAGGGATGTGGAGACGAGAGCATATGTGTTGGGTTTTGCGCTTGCCTATGTAGGGATTTTGGTTGGCTCGATTTATAATCCGATGCTTGTGCAACCCTTTTGGACCCCTCTAATTGGCGTCATGTTTGGTTTCAACGAAGCAATTATTGGCAGGACACTTGCGGGAATTGGCTCCCTGCAAGTTGAATCGACGCCTGTTAACTGAATACTATCGGGATAGTGTAAATCATATTAGCGATGACGCAATTACTGGATGAAAAAACTGATCGCAAAAGGTCGCCCGGACTGCTGGGCGGTGTGTCGGTGATGGCTTTGGCTTCGGGCATAACCATGGTGTTAGGCATGGTTATTGCCATGATCGCGACTCGCGTTTTTACCGCTGCCGCTTATGGAAATTTTATACTGTTGGTTTTGGGCTCCTCCTTCCTCTCGCTAATCAGCAATCTTGGTTTGGGCGCCTCCAGTTCGAGGATGCTTGCCAATTCTGATGACCCTGCTCAAAAGGAAGAACTGGTAAACAACGTTCTAACCTTGCGTTTCATTCTTTACGTGGTTGCAATTCTAGTGGCGCTTGCCTTTGGACCTCTTTTGTTTAAGCCCTTGGGGCTTGCGTGGAATTTGACCACCTTTTACTATGTCTCGATCTTGTTTTTTACCGATAGTTTTACCACTGTTTTGCAGTCAATTCTTCAAGGTTTTTTTCGATTCAAGCAAATTGCCATTTGGAATTTGTCCTCAAGCTTGTTGAATCTGATTTTTCTGCTTGTTTTTATTGGTTTGTCTGTTGATGGGCTCAAGTCATTGGTCTTTGCCAACTGGTTTGCGTATACCATTGCCGCCATATATATGTTCTTTTCCATACCGGTGAGAAAACGCCCCATCCTGCGTCTGGATTTAATTAAAAAACTTGTCAGGTTCGGATTTCCGCTTCAATTAAACGGCCTAATGGATTTCTTCTATTCGCGTATCGACACATTGATAATTGCGGCCATGTTTAGCACGGCGGACATTGCCTATTATGAGGTGGCTCGCAAGATTCCACAAAGCCTCCAGGCCTTGTTCGGTTCTTTCCAAATGGCTTTCTATCCATTGCTCTCACGACTTTATTCCAAGTCTGAACATCTGGAAGCGGAAAACCTGTTGAAAAACTCCCTTCGTTTGGTGGCTTTCGGCGGTTTATGCGTGGCTTGTTTCGCTTTTCTTTTCGGTGAGAGTGTTATCCGCTTGTTGTTTTCGGACCAATATCTGGCCAGCGCGCCGGTTTTTGTCATATTGTCGGTAAATTTAAGCATTTCCATGGTGGGCGGAATATTGGGCAATTCTTTGGTTTCTGTTGGTGAATCTGATAAACCGGTGAAGATCAATGTCTTGCATTCTTTGACAAGTCTTGTCTCCAATCTCCTGCTTATTCCTCCTTTTGGCATCATTGGAGCGGCAATTTCCGGTATGTTTGGCCCGATCGTCACAAACCCGCTAAATTATATATTTCTCAATCGCAGGTTATCAGTTCGCGCAATGTCATATTTGAAACCGTTTATTATCTTTGTGTTTTGGATTGTTTTTTCGATTCTATTTCCCTTGGAGCATGTCTTATTGAAAGTGACTTCTTTTGCATCGTTTGTGTTGGTGAATTATTATTTTTCCGTCATTAGTATGGATGATGTAAAGTTTATGTTTGCGGAAATCGCAAGACTGTTGGGAAAAATTTTTCCAGGTGTTTTTCGCGCGGCGGAAAGATAACTTGTTCAAAACAGGTTTGCAGTATTATAATGCCGGCCGCTTACTGGTTTGTAAACGAAAATGAAAACATATTTTTCTGGTGACGGATTTTTGTGCCGCGATAGGACCACGGAATTAAAGCATGAAAATATTAATTGTTACGAGCTTGTATCCTCCGCATTTTGTTGGCGGATATGAAATTAAGTGCAAACTTCACGCCGACGAGTTGTCCCGACGGGGTCATGATGTGTTTGTTTTGGCTGGCAATTGGAAGGCGAATGACAACGTTGCCGAAAATGGCGTTTACCGGGTGCTTCACTCTAGGCGCAGCAGACATTCTTCCAATCCTCAGCAAGGCCAGGTTTCCAGCGGACTGAATGACAGAATCGATCAATTGAAATGGGCTTTTTCCTGCAGGGAAAACTATAAAATCACGCGGGACATTATCGCCGAATTGAAACCTGATTTGGTCTATGTCTGGCAATTGACGGAAGTATCCCTTAGCCCTGTGTTGGCTGCCCAGGATCGAGGTATTCCAATTGTATATCGTCTGGATGACTATTGGTTGTCGAATCTTAGAAAAGACCTTTGTTTGGAAACAAATCCCTTAAAAAGAAAATTCCGGGCATGGGTGATTGGGTTGACGGACTTCAATAGTATTGACTTTCGTCATATATTTGTCGTAAGCGATTCGGTAAAGAAGACTTATATGGCAACTGGATTTTTGGAATCGTCCATGACAGTGCTTCCGGAAGGTGTCCCAGCCGCTATGGTATTGGATGTCAACGCTATTCCGTCGCCGGCGGTAAAAGACCGGGTTCGGTTGTTATATGTAGGGCGCCTAGTTCCGGAAAAGGGTGTGCATGTCGCCGTTAAGTCCCTTGCGTATTTAATCGACAATCTGGATGTTGCAAATGTCCATCTCGATATCATTGGATCTGGTTCCAGTGTGTATACGGAGCAATTGAAAACCCTGACATTTGAATTGGGTCTGGAAAATCATGTGGATTTCGTTGGTTTTTTGGATCACCAGCTGGTGCTTGCCCGTTTTCCGGTTTACGATGCCGTATTGATTCCGTCTTTATGGGAGGAGCCTTTGTCGGGAACAATTGCCGAAGCTATGGCGCGGGGCTTGCCTGCTATCGCAACTGACCGCGGCGGTACTGCAGAAATTATTGCTGATGGAGAGAACGGCTTGCTCGTGCCGCCCGAAGATCATGAAAAACTTGCCGCAGCAATAAAAAGACTCGTCAGCAGTCCTTCCATGTCCCGGCAAATTAGGCTTAAAGGAATTGACACCGTTAATCGGCGATTTACCCATGAAAAAATAATCGACCAGGTGGAACACTATTTCCGAAATATTGTGTTTTCAGATCGTCCCTGTCGTTGAATTTCAAGTCACCAAAAAGGATGAAACGAAACTGTTATGAAAATTTTACTGATTGTGGATCACATCCCATACCCCCCAGACAAGGGAACTTCGATTCGTAATTACAATCTATTAAAGCGGATTGCAAAGGAGCATGAAGTGTGGGTCGTTGCATTGGCGGCGCCGGGCGAAAGCGGAGAGGGAGTCGCGCATTTGCTCGAGTTCTGTAAAAGTGTTGAAACAGTGGAAATTCACCATTCCGGCGCCCTCGAACATCCTTTGACGGCTCTGCGCTACCTGTTTCTTGGACACCCCATTGAACTCCGGCACTATCAGTCCTCGAAGATGGTTGATAAGATACAAGAACTGGTATCAAGAGTGGATTTTGATGTTATCGATATCGTGGATTCGTACATGGGTTTGTATCTGGAAGCATTGCCCTCTGAACAGCGTCACAAGGTGGTGTTGACTTTTATTGATATCGTATCCAGCGTTTACCAACGAATTTCCCGTCTGGAGCCCGGGTTGCCCAGAAAACTTCGAACATGGCTATACAGCCGTATGATGAGAAAATGGGAACCGCGATACGCGGAAGGTTTTGCGCGTTGCATTGCTGTATCCGAGGCGGACCGCCGATTGCTTCTGGCGTCAAATCCCCGCCTTGAAATCGATGTTATACCAAATGGTATAGATACGAAACAGTATCAGCAATTGCCCTGCCCGGATGACAAACCTGTATTGTTGTTCGTTGGCGGCATGGCCTATCGACCCAATATTGATGCGGTGCTCCATTTTTGTCAGGATGTGTACCCACGGATAAAGGATTCCCTGTCGAATATCGAAGTTTGGATTGTTGGTCATACCCCCCCTTCGGAAATCCGAGCCTTGGATGATGGACAAAACATCCATGTGACAGGCTCGGTGGAAGATGTGCGGCCTTATTATGAGCGTAGTACAGTATCGATTGTTCCTTTGCGCGCTGGAGGCGGAACACGTCTTAAGATTTTGGAGTCAATGGCTTTGGGCAGGCCCGTCGTTTCGACCTCCATTGGGTGTGAAGGCTTGGATGTTGCGGATGGCGAAAATATATTTGTGGCGGATACTCCCGAGGAGTTTGCCCGAAAGGTTTTACATCTGCTTGAAAATGAAAGCCATAGAAAACGCATGATCGAAAAAGGTCGGGAATTGGTTGTAAACCGTTATGATTGGGATATTATTGCGCAAAGTCTTGTTCGCAGTTATCTTGAGGTGCTGAAATGAGCCTGCAAACGAGTGAACCGCATCTCGTTTGGCTGTCTGGCGGAGATTTATCCAAAACCTTGGATGCTTCAACATGGTTGAAGACCACCAGGGAATTGCGTAACCTTGGCTGGCGCGTAACTCTTGTGGATTCGGGGTCAGCGCCGGGGGGGTATAAGCAGGTTTCCGGCGTCGAGTTGTTGTGTCTTTGTCAGCCGGACATCTATCTCCTTCGGCATATTATATTTCACTTGAAGTTTCTGGATTTTGTGTTGCGGCGATTTTCTACGATCGATGTTGTGCTTTTTCATGAATTGTCTGCGTTTTGGATTCTCCCGCTGCGGTTTGTGCGATTGCTGAAAGGCCTTTGGCGGCCATTGTTGGTCATGGATTCCCGCTCCCTTCCAATGGAACCTTCCGATAAAGGCACCTGGAGGGATAAAATTAGAAACAAGGTTTATCTATTTGCAAATCGGCTTGGTAATCGCTATTCGGATGGCCGTCTTGCAATTACCAGGCGCATGGCTGATGCAGCCCAAATCCCTTCAAACAAATTGTGGGGCACATGGCCCTCCGGCGCCGATTCGGAACATTTTTCTTCCGCGAGAATAAATCGTATTTGGCCTGTGCCAGGCACACCTGTGCAATTGGTCTATCATGGGTCTTTGCATTATGAGCGTAATTTAATACCCCTGTGTCGCGCGGTGGTTAGGGCGAATGCGGGAAAGGATATTTTTCGTCTCACACTTATTGGAGAGGGTACCCAGCAGGCGGAATTGATTGCGTTTGCGTCCCGAACGAATGGGGTTGTACAAGTGATTGGTTCAGTGCCCTATGATGATATTCCTGCGTTTTTGGCTCAAGCGCACATCGGGGTGTTGCCTTTTCCGGATGAGGAAAAATTTAGAGTTAGCAGCCCCATTAAATTGTTCGAATACATGGCTGCCGGAATGCCCATCTTGGCGACTCATATTGTTTGTCATACCGATGTGGTTGGAGATGATGGATATGCGTTTTGGGCTGAGGAGGCAAACGAGCAGGGACTGTTTGAATCTTTACGCTTGGTTTCACAATCGCAGGACTTATTAAGTGGAATGGGAGATCTTGCGTTTGCGGCATCAAAATCTTGGACTTGGAAGTCTGCCGCTAAAAAGCTGAAAAAATCATTGGAGACCGGGCTTGAAAATTCGTCCTCCGATTCGAATTTACGTCCACATGGCTGGATTTTGAACCGGCGACGGTAGCAGTAACCCGATGTGGCGGTATATTTTTATCGATTACTAAATCATAAGGCGTAATACATTTATGGCATCCTCGTTGAAAATATGCTATATCCTTTTATACTTCCCCAGGTTAACAGAGACCTTCGTTGCGAATGAGATTCACTCGATCCGCTCTCGCGATATTGATGTTGAAATTGTGTCTTTGCTTCCGCCGGGTTCTGGACCGGTGCAAACCCTTTCACAAAAATTGCTGTCCCATGTTTGGAATGCTCCCGGATTTCTGAATTGGGACATTTGGAAAGCCCAATTCCATTTTTTAGCTACTTCCGGTTCATTGTATTTTCATCTTCTTTTTACGTTGTTAAAACAGCCTTGCCCCAGCCCGTATTTCACCTTTTTTTTCAAGCGCCTGGTAATATTTCTAAAGGCAGTTGCTGTCGCGCATCATCTTTTAGGAAAGGAAATCGACCTTCTTCACACTCATTTTGCGTGGTTGTCGGGCGCGGCAACCTGGATTTGCGCCCGTCTGTTGGGAATTCCTTTTACTGTGACAGTCCATGCATTTGATATTTTTTCGACAAAAAACGACCTGTTGCGGTTGGTGTGCCGGGAAGCCTCTCACGTGATATCTATTAGTGAATTTAACCGGTCCTATCTGGTTGATATGGGAATTTTACCGGCAGAAGCGGTTTCCGTAGTACATTGTGGAATAGAGTTGACCAAATTCGATAGCCGGGCAGAGAATATGACCACATCTCCAGATGCTCCATTGAGAATTTTATCGGTTGGAAGCCTGGTGGAGAAGAAAGGGCATGCCTATTTAATTGACGCTTGTGCAAAGTTGAAAGAAAAGGGGGGGGAATTTGTTTGTACAATTATGGGTGGCGGACCGGATGAGCCTGTTTTGCGGCGCCAAATTCGCTCCCATGGCTTAAGTGAACGCATTATATTGGAAGGGGCGAAATCATATTCTGATGTCGTGAATGCTTATCGCACCCATGACGTGTTTGTGCTGGCGTCTGTTGTAGCTCCTGATGGTGACAAAGATGGCATCCCTGTGGTCTTGATGGAGGCGGGGATGATGGGCATGGCGTTGATATCGACCTCTGTTTCTGGGATTCCGGAACTGGTACGTGATCGACATACCGGTTTGCTGGTCGAACCGCATGATTCGGCGGCATTGTCCGATGCGATTGCGCTTCTTGCGACTGATTCGGATCTGCGGACTCGTCTGGGAAAGAATGCCCGCGCTCTCGTTGAATCTAAATTTGACATCGAAAAAAATGTTGCCCAATTGGCTGGATTGTTTCGTACTACCTGTGAGGAACATTGCCGCGGAATTGATCGGATGAACAGGATTCATGGCGATGTGGAATAAACCCGTTTCCCGGGAAAATTCTTGCTGCGGCATTTCCTCTGGTGAAAATATCGTGTTAATCTAAAACATTCTTGCGAGGATCAATTATATGTCCACCTACAAATTTAAAAAAAGCCGTCCCGTCCGTATTTTAATGTTACTTGAAAATTGCGATTATCCCGGTGACGACCGGGTGAG
This sequence comes from Anaerolineales bacterium, assembly GCA_034433295.1. Taxonomy (GTDB): domain Bacteria; phylum Chloroflexota; class Anaerolineae; order Anaerolineales; family Villigracilaceae; genus Villigracilis. The sequence continues at coordinate 17,222 of DAOUAS010000044.1, forward strand.
GCGGGAGGCACGTACATTGATGGAAAATGGATACAAAGTAACGATAATTGCGCCATCTAAACAGGGACAAAAATGGCGGGAAGTGGTTGAGGGAGCCCTGGTTTACCGTTTTCCCGAGCCCCCTGACGCAAATGGTTTTTGGGGTTATCTTTGGGAATATGGATACTCGTTGTTGGCGACGTTTTTTTTGTCGTTCTATATTTTTTTGTTTGAGGGTTTTGATATCGTACATGCGCACCAGCCGCCGGACACTATTGTTCTTGTCGCCGGTTTTTATAAAATTTTTGGCAAGAAATATGTTTTGGATCATCACGATTTGGCTCCGGAGTTGTATTTTGCGCGCTTTAAGGGTGAGGGCAGCTTAATAATTTATCGCCTCTTAATTTGGTTTGAGAAGTTTGCGCTTCGTCTCTCCGACCATGTAATCACCACCAATTGCTCATACAAGGAAATAGCGGTTGACCGAGGCCGCGTGGCTGAAGATCGCATAACGATAGTCCGCAACGGGCCGGACTTGAACGAATTGCGCAGTGGCGAAGTGTTCGAGGAGATTCGTGCGAACAGCCGGAAGATAATCGGCTATGTTGGCGTGACCGGGGTGCAGGATGGCGTGGACAACCTGCTAAAAGCGATTTATCACTTGGTTTATGACCTTGGACGCAAGGATGTGATGTGCGTGATTGTTGGTTCCGGAAGCGCAATGCCAATGTTAAAGCCCTTGGCAAAGCAATTAAACATTGAAGCGTACGTTTCTTTCGTGGGGTGGGTGAGCGAACAGGAAACTGTCGCGCGATACTTGAAAACCATGGACATCTGTGTGGCGCCCGAGCCTTCCGATTCCTATAATGATCGTTCCACTGCAGCCAAGGTCATGGAATATATGGCTTTGGGGAGACCCATTGTCTCATCCGACCTGCCCGAACATCGCTTTACGGCCCGGGATGCAGCCATTTATGCCAGACCTGGAGATGGGTTGGATTTGGCGCAAAAGATCTCCGGTCTTCTTGACAAGTCAGAAGCAAGGGCTTCCATGAGCGCAGCGGGAATTAGAAGGGTGCAAATGGAGCTTGCATGGCCCCGCCAGGCGAAGAATCTCCTTGCTATGTATGAATCACTCACTTCGGATAGTGGTAATTAGAGAATATGAGTACTGTTCATGTTGTGCGCAACCTGCCCGAAGCCGACTGGCGGCGCTTTCTGGAGAAAAATCCAAATAGTAACATTTTCCATACGCCGGAGATGTTCGAAGTGTTTGCAAAGACCAGAGGACATGAACCATCATTGTGGGCCGCGGTCAATGAGGTTGGGAGTCCATTGGCGCTCCTTTTGCCTGTGCATATAAACGTACTCGGCGGTCCATTGCGACAATTTACCACGCGGGCCGTTAGTTATGGAAGCGTTTTGTACGAAGTAACGGATGCCGGAAAAGCGGCTCTGGATATCTTGCTAAAAGCATACGTTAAAGAGAAGAGCGGCTCTCATCTTTTCACTGAATTGCGCAACCTGGTTGATCTCACTAATGTACAGCCAATCTTGACCAGATGCGGTTTTGCCTACGAGGATCACCTGAACTACCTGATTGATATTAACCTTCCCGTAGAATCGATATTCCAGAATATCAAGAAGCGTACGCGAAAAACCATTCAGCGGGGACTTGGTCAGGGCGAAGTCCTCATCCGGGAGGTGAAAACGCGCCAAGAGGTGATGGTTTGCTACGATTTGTTGCGCAAGACTTATAATATGGCGCGGGTTCCGCTGGCCGATCGTTCGCTTTTTGAGTCCGCGTTCGATGTTTTATATCCGAAAGGGATGATAAGGTTTGTTTTGGCTTATGTGGAACAAATTCCTGTTGCGGCATCGGTTGAACTAATATATAAAGATGTGGTCTACGGCTGGTACAATGGTATGGATAGAAATTACGGGCGGTACATACCAAATGAATTGCTGATGTGGAATATTCTACAGTGGGGGGCATCAAGCGGTTACCGCCTGTACGACTTTGGTGGGGCCGGCAGACCCGATGTGGAGTATGGGGTTCGTGAATTTAAGGCAAAGTTTGGCGGGGCATTGGTTTGCTTTGGGCGCAATACCTTTGTTCATGCGCCTCTCCGTTTGCGCATAAGTACCTTGGGATATGAAACTATGAGGAAGTTGCTCGGACTAATATCAAAGTAATAAATGGAGGTAAGCACAGTGAATCTTAAATGGAATTACCGGCTTGCTGAATTGGTGGAGGATTGGGCATTTTATTCCAGGACCTATTCTTGGTCCTCTTCGCTGTTGAATGTTTCCAGGGAGTTGCTGGCATTGCCTTACCGCCATATTCATTATTTTATGTTTGAGCGCTCTTTGACAGATCCCCTGCCGGTGATCAAATTCGATGGCTCAATCATGATCCGCAGATTTAAACCCCAAGATATTCCAGAGGTCGCAGAAATAAATCGCCCATCGGAAGCCAGATTGTGCGCCCGCCGGTTGGATAGCGGTCAAGTTGGTTTGTCTGCCATTTATGACAACCACTTGGTTGGTTATGCGTGGGCTTGCACTAGTATAGAGCCGAATATTGAGCGGATTAATATCAACCTTGGACCCGGCGACTTTTTGTGCAACGATGATTTTACATCCCCTCCTTTCCGCGGTCATGGCATCCAAACCTCGTTGATTTTTGAGCGTTTTCGTATTTTCAAAGAGAATGGCTTTCGAAAAGCAATTTGTTATATTGAAATACACAACAAACCGTCTCAACATGCCTATGAAAAGGTCGGATCTCGGCAGGTGGGTGAAATTGATTTCTTTCGTGTTGGCTCGCGGCGCTGGGTGAAGATTTCCCTTCAATCTGGAAATTTGACCATTGTCTAATACTCGTGTCGCCTGTATCCCAAATCCCATTTCTGGTGCCGTCACATGTCTAATCTTTGGAGTTCGAATACCCCCGAAAACTTTTGGATTTGTCAGCCGCCCCTTTCTGATCACTTTTGGAATGCGGCTGTCGAAAAGGCTTTCCCTCTCTTGGAGCTGGGCGAAAACTTGACGGATATTGATAAAGCGCTGGCTTCAACGATGGGCGAGGGCAGGTTCGGCCAGGGGCACTGGCATCTCAGCGTCCCTAAAAGAGTATATTATTTGTTGAAACCTTTTCTTCCCAGGTCGCTGACAAAAGTCCTGCGCATCGTATATAGTCGCTCAGGGGATCATCAGGAAAGAGCAAATTGGCCGGTAGACTCCAGGTACGTGTCTTTTTTATGGGAGGTCATGCGCCAGGTTCTATTGTCTGCAGGTTTGCACTCGGTTGCTTATAGAAGTCTGTGGCCCGAAGGCCGCCGGTTTGCATTTGTATTGACTCACGATATCGAAACTGCGGAAGGGCAGGGGTTGGTCAGAAAAATTGCGGACATTGAAGAAGGGTTGGGTCTTCGTTCTTCGTTTAATTTTGTTCTGGAAAGATATAAACTGGATCACGGGGTAATTCAGGACCTGCGAAACCGGGGATTTGAAATCGGTTGCCACGGCTTGAAACATGATGGGAAACTGTATAGTTCGAAAAGGGTTTTTGAAAATCGCGCCTCCAGGATAAACGCGCTTTTGCCTGTGTACGGAATGGTTGGATTCCGGTCGCCGCTTACGCACCGAAACCCCGAATGGCTTCAGCAACTTGAAATTGAATATGATTCTTCTTTCTTTGACACCGACCCGTTCGAGCCAATTCCAGGGGGAACGATGAGCATCTGGCCGTTTTTCTTGGGGCGTTTTGTTGAATTGCCATATACACTTGTGCAGGATTATACGCTTGTGAATGTGCTTGGAGAAACAACCCCGCGAATCTGGCTCGACAAGGTCGGGTTCATAAAAAAATACCGGGGAATGGCCCTGCTCAATTCCCACCCCGATTATCTCAAGGAAGACAATGCCCTAAAAATCTATACGGAGTTCCTGCACGCAATGAAGGATGCCGAAGGGTATTGGCACGCCCTTCCTCGCAATGTCGCAGAATGGTGGAGGGCGCGCTCGTCTCCGGTAACAGCTTTGGGCGACTTGCCTGCAAGCACTGTCGCTCTTGACGAGAACGGCAGCCTTTATATCGATTGAGCTAAAACGTCAATCTTTAATGTAGATAAGGATCTATTGTCATGGAAAATGATTCAGCAGACAATATCTCACCCCGGATAGTTTATATCATTCTTGCGCATAAACTCCCGGAGCAGCTAATTCGTTTGGTGCGCCGCCTGCAGACTGCCACGGCATTTTTCCTTATTCATGTTGATAAAAAAACAGACCTTAAAATATATGACCGGATGGTTGAAGCTCTAAAAGGCGTTGAGAACGTTCGATTTCTGGATCGACATGCGCGTTACTATGGGGACTTCAACCACGTTAAAGCCACGCTGAATGCCATTGAGAAACTGTCCGAACTGGGCCTGCAATATGATTATTTGGTCCTGTTGACAGGGCAGGACTACCCGATAAAGTCCAATGACCATATTCAACGCTTCCTGAAGGAAAGCGGCGGACGCTCCTTTTTGGAGTATTTTTCCCTTCCCGACGAGGGACATTGGAAAGTCGATAATGGCGGGCTTGATCGGATTTATTATTGGTACTTGCATTGGCGCGGGCGGGAATTTGCGTTCCTTAAGAAAAATCTTCACCTGTGGTTTCTTCCGGATTGGCTTTGGAATTTCCTGTCCTTGATACTTCCGGTAAAACGCGGTTTTCCATGGAATCTCGATTTGTATGGCGGTAGCGCATACTGGTGACTGAACAGGGATTGCGTTGAATATATCAGCAGTTTTGTTCGGCAGAGTGGCGCGTTTGTAAAATTCTTCGAGCATGTGAAAATACCGGAGGAGATCTTTTTTCAAACGATTCTTCTCAATTCTCCACTTAAAGACCGTTTGTCCAACGACGGATTGAGATACATTTCCTGGTCTGATTCGCGCCACCCTGCGACGTTACTAACCAGGGATTTTCAAATCTTCATGAAGACAGACCATTTGTTTGCCCGAAAATTCGACATGGCGGTGGACGAAAATGTCCTGGATATGATCGACGAGGCAATCAGCTGATTGGTTTGTACTATTTATAAGTCTTTTATCATTAATCTGGATTTTCAAAACATGAAAATACGACTCGCATTTCTGTTCCTGTTTATCGCTGGTTGCCAGCCTGCTTCCGCGGCGCTTGCCCCGACGCCTTTACCGGCGGCTGATACTTTTTTTGTCTCTCCCGATGGGGATGATACAAATCCCGGGACATCTGCATTGCCCTGGCGGACCATCCAGAAGGCGGCGGATTTTGGAAATGGAACGATTTACGTGTCGGACGGTGTGTATCCCGAGCGGGTAAAAGTGTCCAGGTCGAATTTGAGTTTTATGGCGGATGGGCGTGTCGAAATGAATGGATTTAATGTCGCGGCAAACAATGTTTCCATAGAGGGTTTCTATGTGACAGATACTCCCGATGAAAACCCGGACGGCTATGGCTTTTACGTTACCGGGTCGGGCTGTCGAATCGAAAACAATCATGTTTTTTTTGCAACCCGTGGAGGCATATTGCTCGATGTGTTCTCCGACGGCTGTATCGTTGCAAACAATAAACTTCAGCGAAATGCGATTTTTGGGTTGGAGGTTCGCGGCGCCAACCACGTTGTCGAAGCAAACGAGATTTGGGAGACCATTCAATATCATCCCCGATGGAGTAACCCTCCTTCGTGGGTGGACGCCGACGGCATCAGATTTTTTGGGTCGGGACATGTCATCGCTGGAAATTATATTCATGACATCCATTATGGAATACCTGAAAATGTGGATCCTCATATTGACTGTTTCCAAACCTGGGGAGACGCAGGCAGGGGACTTGCTCATGGCATTCTATTTGAAAAAAACCTGTGTATAAACTCTGAGACCATGACCGGGCTTGCCGGTAAGGCCTGGCAGATTGAAGACGGAGCCTATGATTTGACGATGAGGAATAATGTCGTCTACGCAAACCTGATAGCGATAATCAGTGATAGCCATGACATCCTTTTCGTTAATAACACCTTTGTCGGTGACTCGAACAATGAGTTTTCACAGGGAATAAAAATATTTAACACTTCGAATGTGACTGTTGTGAATAATGTTTTCGCTTATCAGGAGAATGGGATCGGCTCGATCTGGTCTGACGATTTGGTGTCGGGCGCGAGTCTATCTGCTGGCTACAATTGCGTTTTTCGAGCAGGAGGGAGTCCCTGGCGGACGAAAGACCCCGGGGATGTATGGGGTATGCCCCTTTCCTTTGTCGATGAGGAAGGAGGAAATTATCGGTTGGCCCCAAACTCCCCCTGTGTGGACAAGGGTTCCGTCCAGGATGTGACGACGGATTTCGATGGCGTCGAAAGGCCTCAGGGCGCCGGCTATGATATTGGAGCATACGAACTTGTCGTGCCATGATCGTGCTTGTGCGACAAGTCCTGAAGAAGGTTTTGACAAACCTTGGGACTATCCATGTTTTTGAATGAATGAGGCTGGACGATGGATAAATTATTTGCTGTTGTAGAGAATCCCGCGCTGACCCGCCTTTGGAAAAAAGAGTACCGCCTTCCCATCCTGGCTGGATTTGTCTTGCTTCTGGGTGTATTCCTGAGGCTTTATGACTTGGGCGCCGAGAGTTACTGGGTCGACGAAATGTACACCGTTCTGGAGAGTCAACAAAGCGTCAGGCAGATTCTTACATCGGGCAGGCTGGATCAACCACTTCCCTATTATCTTCCTCTTCTGGCATGGGTGAAGATTTTTGGTGCAGCCGAGGTCAGTACAAGGTTATTCTCAGCTTTGGCTGGAATTGGCTCCATCGGGGTTCTTTATTTGATTGGACGTAGGTTGTTTGGCGTCGAGGTCGGTCTTATTGGGGCTTTTCTCATAGCAATTTCCGATTTCCAAATATATTACTCTCAAGAAGCCAGGTTCTACGCCTTTTTTCAATTGGCAACTTTGTTTTCGTTTCTTTTTTTGCTCCTGTCATTCGAAAGTAAAAAAAGACTGCATTATGCTCTGTACTGCATAGCCAGTATTATAATGATCTATAGTCATACTTATGGGGTTTTTGTGCTTGCTGCACAGAATCTGTTCTTTACTCTGTGCTGGAAGAAACATAAAGATGCAATAATTGTCTGGATGACTTGTCAGGTCATAATCGGATTAACATTCCTGCCATATTTTGTTTCGCTGGTTGCCGGTGGAAGCGATGACGTACGCGGCGCAGTATTATCAAATAGTACGGGCACCCCCCTTCCTTCCATGCTGGATCCCTTGCGTTTTATCTACCGGTTTATCATACCCGCCCGAGAAACCCGGGATTGGTCATCCGTAATAACCGGCTACATTATTGCTGGAATAATAATCGCGGCAGGCGCTTATATTTCGACTGTGCTATTTGGGAAGAAAAGTTTGTTGAATGAATTAAAAGGGACGACTGTAAACCTGCTGGATAGTCCGCATGTGAAAAATAAACTCATTTTGCTAAGCTGCTGGCTCCTGATCCCTGTTACATTGCCATTTATCCTTTCATTCTTGATTGCCCCGATGTATCTCGATCGGTATACAATTTGTGCCGCGCCTGCCGCGTATTTATTGGCTGCTTATTTTATCTTTAGCGTCCGTAAACTGGTGCCGGTTATTGTCTCGCTGGCTGCCTTGGCGGTCACGATTTTTCCCGGGATGCGTTATTATTATTCGGAAGATCAAAAGGAGCAGTGGAGGGAGGTTGCTGCATATGTGGAGGAAAATCCCGCCGGAGGCGAGATGATTGTATTTGCTCCCAGTACAATACGAAATATTCAGCAAAGCACGTTCAACTGGTATTATCGTGGTACTTTGCCAGCTTGTACGGTCAGCTACGAACTAACTGATAATGCCGAACGGTGGAACGCCCTCACACAATGCATAGATGGGCGCGCTCGCTTTTGGGTGATTATACGCGACACATCTGAGCCTGGCGATCCCTTGAAAACATTTAAGCGGTTCTTTCTAAATCTCGCTCAGCAGAACATAAACTTGGTTAAATCGCGTCAATTCGTCGATATTACGGTTTATTTGTTCGAGGTAAGGAAGTGAAAAACATCTTCTGTTTGGGTTGATAGATCGTTTGTCTTAGTTGCAGTGTAAAGGAAAAGCCAAATGTCAAAGGATACTCAAATGCCTGGTGGTACGTCGGGCTGATCATTCAATTGTATTTAATAGACTTTATCGGTAATAATGTTTTTGGCGTCAAAACACCTATTTTCAAGGGTATTTTGCTTGTCAAGTTCTTATTTCCGATAGAGTCTAATATACCCGTTACTTTGGGAAGGACTTCGTCGATGGGGGCCTGCCAGATTGCTGCTTTTTTCCGGCATTGTTGCTTTTGGAATACGCGGAGCGGGATTGTTTTTCTTTGAAGACTATCTGGATGCCTGGTCGCGTGGATCTATTTTTATTACCCGTCTCCCAGAGTTTGTGTTTGGTATCTGCTTTGCCTTTTGGCTTTTTTACATGCCTGATTTACTGAAAAAACGCCTCTCCACTCCGCTTCCCTGGATATTATGTGCTATTGTTTACCTTGCCGGGTCTTTATTCGCTTTTTTTGACGCACAATCCGGCAATCATATTGTTGATTTCAGTTGGCGCCGTCGCATCTCTGCAAACAACAGTAAGGATATTGATTTCGATTGCCATGACCCCGGGGTTGGCGCTTTTCCTTGAAGGATTAGTCCGTTTTGTTTCCGAGTGGATCACCAAAATTGTGGGACGCATTGGCGTTGTGCGCGCTGTTGGCGTAGCCGGTCTGCTTGGAATTTCCGCGATAATTGGCTGTATGGGATTTGAATTGCTGGTGAGACGGTTCGACCCGCAGGAGGTATCGGGCTGGGGGGAGAGACCTTCGTTGATGCCGGATGCGCAATTTGGATGGCGTCTCAAACCGTCGCAAATGACACATTTGCGATGGGAAAGTTATGATTATTTTGTAACCTCAAATTCGCTGGGTTTTCCTGGACCGGAATATCCCGCTGCCAAACCATCGAATACTTTTAGAATTATGGTCACCGGAGATGCGTTTAGCAGCGCGGAGGGCGTGGACACCGATCAATCTTGGCCGCATTTGCTGGAAACCGATTTGTCCTTGAAAACGAGCCGCAAAAAAATCGAAGTTCTAAATTTTGCCGTTACTGGATATGGACCGAATCAATATGCATCCGTAATCCGACACTTTGCGCCTATTTACAAGCCGGATTTAATTCTGGTCGAGATGTTTGTAAACGATTTTCAGGATGTAACATACAGCAACGAGAGTTTTCAGCAGAGAATAGGGTTCGGTGAGCCCGATCAGGAGAGCCTCTATTCCATTATTAGAATATAGCACCTTCGCCGTTGGTTGCAGTTGAATCGAGAGGAACCGGCGCTCGAATTCGTGCGCGGACTGCCGCGCCCTCATGGCTATTTGCTGGGGAATTTTATGGCTTTGGAAATAGGACACCCGGAATATGAAAAAGACGGCAAGAAAGCCATCACCGTCCCGAAGGTTTGTTTCGAGTAAATTAGACGCCTGCTTCCCACCTTCGGGACGTTTTGGTTGATTGCCAATAAAGTCTGTTTTAGAGCGGGAGCCAGGTGCCGAGTCCCTTCTCTTTTGCGCGGCGGTAAATCTCCGGGGCGACCGCCATGTCATCCATCGCCAGCCCGAGGTTGATCGCCAGCGTGCGTTCCTTCTCGTCACGGCGACCAGGCTTGAGACCGGCGACCAGTTCGCCCAGATCGGCATACGGGTTGGGAGTCTGCTGGAAATATCCGCCCGATTTGTAATATTGGAATTGCGCGTGATCATCGGTGCTGATGAGGTCCATCTGCGCCAAAGCCGCGCCCGACCAGTAGGAGTCGAAATCCACCGCCGAACCGTAGCTGCCGGGTTTGAGCCAGTCCTTTTCGATGGCGGGAGTTGGGTGTTTGAGTATCGGTCCCGAAGTGACAACCAGGTCCGAGTCGACGACGGCTTGCTTTGGCTCCTTTACGCCGACAATCTCAAAGTTGAACTGCTCTCTCATTTCAGCTATGAATTTATCTTGAACAGCTGGGAAGATGTCATAGGCATGCGCCCGCTTGATCGGGAACAGGCAGGCAAGCGCCTCCAGGTTGGTGCGTCCCTGAACACCGCAGGCCAAAATTCCAACCGTCGCGGATTCGGGGCGGGCCAGGTACTTCGCCGAGAGTGCGGAGGCAGCACCGGTACGCATGGCTGTGATCCATGTGCAGTCCATCACCGCGTAGGGGATGCCGGTTTCGACATCGTTCAAAATCAACAAGCCCGTGATGTAAGGCAATTCGCGCTTGTAATTTTCCGGGTAGCCGCCGACCCATTTGATGCCCGCCGAACGCATGGCAGGGATGTAAGCCGGCATGGCATGGATGAACGCGTCGGGCATGGTGTGGATGCCGGGCTTGGGCGGCATTTCTACTTTGCCGTTTCCTTTTTCCCTGAAGGCCTTTTCAAGCAGTTCGATGATCTCCCGCATGGGCAGGTCAACCGTTTCAACGTCGGCGCGTGACAGATACAGAACTTGCTGGTCGGACATCGGAATCTCCTTGTGAAGTGATGTGCAACCTATTATACAACCGCTACACCGCCAATCGTCGGGACGACTTCATTAACAGAAAATACATACCAGCCAGAAACACGGCAAAGATTGCGATATTCCAGCCGCCAGTGTAGCCGTCGCCAATTGCCAGCCGCGACAGCGCCGTGATCGGCGAAACATCCAGCAGGGTGCTGATGGCCGCCGCCGCCAGCAGGGAGAGGGAATAGATAAATTGAGAGCGTTCGCGGTCTTTGAGCAGAACCGCGCCCAAAACCGCAAAGGTGGAAGTGATCCCGGCCATGATCAAAGCCAGCAGGAGAATCCAGCCCGTATTTTCGATGGCGATGCCGTTCAGCCTCAGCAGCGACAGCCAGGCGACGCATTGGATAATCGCGATGATGACCGATGACGCGATCTTTGCCGAAATCATCCCGTTGAGCGAAAGCGGCGCGGAGAGCAGGGTTTGCAGGGTGTTGTTCTCGACTTCCTCCGTGAGCGAGTCCACTGACATACTGCCGGACACAAAGGCAGGGAACAGCATCAGCATTGGCAACAGCACGGAGTAAATGAATTCAAACGAAGTGGCCGGTTTGCCTTTCAAATCCGCATAACGGACTTCGACTCCGTTTTGTTCGCGCAGGGTATTCTCGTATTGCTTGAGCGGTTCCTGCACCACCATGCGGATGATCGAACTGACCGCTTCGTTGTCGGGCAGGTATAACTTGACCCCCGCCGTATCTTTTATCCCTTCTGGGATAACGAAAATCGCGCTCACCCCGCCCTGAAAAAATTCGGCTTGCGCCTCTCCCAATGTGGCAAACGGGACGACGGTCAGACCGCGCTGGCGAATAAACCAAGACAGCGGACTCTCACCGACCATGCCGACTCTGATTCCCGAACCGCTAAATCTCATGATGGTGTCCGAGTCGTACAGCGAAAGCATCCCCAGCAACAGCGCAGAAGAGAACGAGGCGATGAACAACTGAATCAAAATCGAGATGACAATGGTCCGGTCACGGATGACTGAAACCAATTCTTTCCTGACGACAGCCAAAAATGGGGTGATCAAAATCCACCTCGCATCACGTAAACGTTATAGAAAAAATGAACAATTGTCCCAACACCCAGGGACAGCAAGTAGGGGAATTTCAGTTTGGTCTTTAGCAGGGTGATAATGGTCGTGAAAACGAAATGGGCGATGAGCGGGATGAACAATAACAGCCCCGCGCCAAACAAAGCGCCCGAAACCCTCGCTTGTGACACCATGGTAATCGAGAGCAAAAGCAGAAGTTTCTCGCCAACCAAAAAACCCAGCGCCGAAAGGAAAGACAGCCCAATGATGCTGCGCGCGGATTTCACCACGCCATGCTCCGCCAGCACTACGATTCCCACGGATTTGACAACCTCCTCGATCAACGCGGAAGCAACCAGCGTAAAGCCAAGTATCAAGCGGACAGGCAAATTTGTGGCAAATGCCAGGAAAACAACCTGTGTCAGGTAAACAATGGGAATGACAAGCAGGCTCCACAACGGCACGGAAAGATACGGCCGGGCGTGCGCCATCATCAGGTAGATCGCATCGGCGGCCTTGCGCGTGATGGGCTTGTATCCCATCAAAAATTCTTCATTTAGCAGGCGCGTACCCGCGAACATCGCAAAACCAAAAATCGCGGTCATTGGCAGTGACGGAAACAGATACTCGCGCCAGCCAAACGGCTCATTGCGATACATCTTCACCGCCAGCGCCAGCGGCGAGATGTACGCCAAATCGTTCACATTCGTAAACATTGCGGGGAAAACCAGGTATGCCGTCGTCAACGTGGTGACAAGCATGGCGATGAAAGTGGTGTCTTTGAACGTGCGGTAAAAAAGCGGAACCATCAAGTAGATGGCAAAAATAAAAAGCGTCGTCGGCGCAAAGATGGCGAGCGCAAGCGGGATACTGGCTTTCGTCAGTGCGGCGATCATAGCGGTGGTAATCAATGAAAAAATTGAGTACGGAAGCATTTTGCCGAGGATGATCTGAAATGGCGTAATCGGCGCAGACAGCAGGATTGTCAGGCGGCGGTTGACCTTCTCATCCATGAAACTGCTGGTAAAGAAAATGCTGATGAAGGTGATGGGCAGGATATAGATCAGCGCGACCAAAACCTGGGTGAATGGGGCGGGCGGCGGCGTAAGCGAGGGGATGATGACTTCCTCCGGCTTGATGACCGGGGCGGTTTCTCCGCCTTGCAGATTCGCCGCCGGGGGCTGGTTCGGATTCAGGTAGTTGATCCCCACCTTGAGCGGAAAAGCATCCTCCTCGGCGAAGGAATTGCCCACCCGAATCAGTTCCTGCTTTTCCATGTATTGCTTCAACGCCCGCACCGCATACTGTGACTTGTCGTCCGCGCGGGAGATGACCTCCGCGCCGTCAATCCACACGTCGATGGCTTTGGAATCGAGCAGTTCATGCCCCTCATCTGGTTCAACTTCGACAACGGCGAAGCGGCTGTCTTGAATGGCTGGCACGTTGCCCGAAACGCCGATGCGATACAACCCGCTGCCCAGCGTGACCGTGTCCCGCAAGGCATATGCGGAGAGACCAACGGCGGCCATCAAAAGAAGCACGGCTACAGGACTCGCGCCGCCGCCAAAACGTTTTCGCAGGCGGGTAATCTCACGCCAGGCAATGATAAGGATTTGATTCATTGGGACTTTTCCCGATATTTTTCAATGACCTGACAGGTTTTATAGCGCCATAATGAATCTGCTTGACTTGTGTAAAACCTGTCAGGTCTGTTTTAGGATAAAATTGACTCATGATCGAACTTGCAAACGTCTCCAAGCGTTACAATGATACTACGGTTGTAAAAAACCTGAACTTGAAAATCGATACGGGCGAAATTGTCGGCATCATCGGGCACAATGGGGCGGGGAAAAGCACCACGATGAAAATGATTGCCGGGTTGGTGGAACCCACGTCGGGCAGTATCCGCGTGATGGGACGGGACATCCTCAAGGAAGGTGTAAAGGTCAAACAGCAGATCGGCTACCTGCCGGAGGAGAGTCCGCTCTACGAGGCGATGACTGCCCGGCAATACCTTTTATTTTTCTCGGAACTCTATCACATGCCGCGCCAGAAAGCGATGAATCGCATCGACGAGCTGCTGGCTTCGCTCGACCTGATGGAGAAGGACAAACTAACGGGCGAATTCTCGAAGGGGATGAAGCGCAAGACCGCCATTGCCCGCGCCCTGCTTCACGATCCCGAATTGTTGATTTTGGACGAACCCAGCTCCGGGCTCGACCCGCTGACCTCCTTCTTCATCATCAATTACCTGCGGACTCTCAAGCGCGAAGGCAAGACCATCCTGCTCAGCGCGCACAATCTCTTTCACGTGGAGACCATCTGCGACCGCGTGGGCATCATCAAGAACGGGGACCTGCTGGTCTTCGATACGATGGACGCCATCCGCGCCAGGCTCGGCAAGCGCGAGTACCAGGTCATCTTCCATACCGACCAGGCACTGGACTACGAGATGGTCAATGGACATTACCTTTTCCGCGCCGATGAGGTGGACGCCATCGCCGGGATGTTGGAAACCATCTCCGCCAACCGCTGGACGCTGGTCGACCTCTCGATGCGCGAGTCGGCGCTGGAGGAGATTTACGTCAAGTTGATGACGAACGAATGAGCAATCACTGCGGCGATCCCCGGCGGCGCATCGGGGGGACTGACATTCAGGCGATTGCCTTTCGCTCCTTTTCGTCTTATGATTTAGGTGACGAAATCCAAAAGATTCAAAACCCTTTTGGATTTGAGAAATTGGCTCTTCCACTTCAAGGAGGTACGTAATGTCTCGAAAAATCTTTGTCCAGATTTCGGTCGTTGGACTGCTCCTGCTGGCCTTGATTGCCGTCCCGGCGGGCGTCCAGGCGGGTGGAGCGTGCGGCGGCGCATACGTTGTGGAGACGGGGGAAACGCTCAACTCGATTGCATCCAAATGCGGCACGACCGCCTCCGCCATCACGGCGGCCAACCCCGGAGTGACCGACCCGCTTCGGGCGGGTCAAACGTTGAACTTGTCCAGCGCCAGTACCAGCGGAGGAAGTGTCACAAGCGTCATCGTCTCCAGCGACGCGTCATATACCGGGCAAAGTTCGTCTTCCACCTCTGCCGCCGCCACAACCCAGGTCACGTATGGCAAAGGGATATACATTGTGAAATACGGCGACACCTTCGCCGCCATTGCCGGACGCTACGGGCTGAGCATCAACCAATTGTGGGCGGCAAACCCGCAGGTCTGGAACATCAACTACATCTATGCCGGTCAGGCGCTTTACATCCCGTCCAGCGGACAGCCGGCTGCGGCGGAATCGAAACCGCTTTCCTATGGACATGTTCCGGCGGGGACTCCTTACGGCACAGTCCGCCTGGTCAACAAATCTGCCAGCCGGGAAATTTATGTCTCCCTCCAAGGCAGCACAGTGGATGGCGTCCGCGTAATCTATGAATATCCTGTCGAAGGTTCGTTAAAGGCAAAGATACCGGCGGGCGATTACACCTACGTTGCCTGGGCGAACCAAAGGGAATTCGTCGGGTATTTTCACCTCGGCGGAGGAGGGGATCGCAGATTGATCTTCCGCAATGAGCAGAGCGCGGTCGAATAATATCCCCGGGCGTGATGGGTTTGTGAGGCGGTGATAACCCAAACCCCGAATTGCGAGTTGCCATGAAAGGCAGTTCGACAATCCGGGGTTTTATTGAGCCACCAGTGGGATACGAACCCACGACCTGACGATTACGAATCGTCTGCTCTACCAGCTGAGCTATGGTGGCAATTTTTTCAGCGGCGCGATTATACAAGATTACCATGAAACCCGCAAGTTTTCCGCCTTTCGCATCGTCTAATTCCTGGCAAAGCCAATCCTAAATCACAAATCGTAAATCGGAAATCACCTCATGCTTCGTATTGCCATGCTTTCTTATCACACTTGTCCGCTGGCGACTTTGGGCGGCAAAGACACCGGTGGGATGAACGTTTACGTCCGCGACCTGACGCGTGAATTGGGGCGGATGGGAGTCCACGTGGACGTGTTCACCCGCTCGCAGGATGAGCACGTGCCACACGTTGTCCACGAGTTGGGGTTTGGCAACCGCGTGGTGCACGTTCCGGCCGGTCCGGAGTCGCCCAAATCGAAGGGCGAGATCGCCAGTTACATCCCTGAATTTGCCGGGGGCATCAAACAGTTTGCCGCGGAAAAGGGAATCACCTACGACGCGATCCACAGCCATTATTGGATGTCCGGGCTGGCGGCGGAGATGCTCAGCGACGCCTGGGGCGGGACGCCCATCGTCCACATGTTCCACACCCTGGGCGAGATGAAGAACCGGGTTGCTCGATCAGATAGCGAGCGGGCGGACGATGACCGTCTCAGAGGGGAAAGGCGGGTGTTACGCCGCGCGGATCGGATTGTAGTCGCCACCCTCGCTGAAAAGACCCAACTGCGTTTTTTGTATCGCGCCAACGACCAGAAAATGGTCATCATCCCGCCGGGCGTGGACACCAGTCATTTTTATTCAATCCCCGCCGATGAGGCGAAGCAGTTCATCGGCTTGAAACCCGAAGACCGCATGGTGCTTTTCGTCGGGCGCATCGAGCCGTTGAAAGGTGTGGATACCCTCATCCATGCCATTTCCTGCCCGGAGATTCAGAAGTTACACAAACCCGTTCATTTGGCGATTATCGGCGGTGAGCCGGATGCCCTGCCTGAAAATATGACGGATGAAATGGTACGCCTTCAAAACCTATGTGACGAGTTGTGCGTCGACCGGATGGTGGTCTTCCTCGGCAAGCGTGGACAGGACACTTTGCCGTATTATTATTCCGCGGCGGAGGTGCTGGTGATGCCTTCGTTGTACGAGTCGTTTGGGATGGTGGCGCTGGAGGCGATGGCTTGCGGCACGCCGGTTGTCGCTTCGGAGGTGGGCGGACTCGGCTACCTGGTGCAGGATGGGCAGACCGGGTACACCATCCCTGACAGCGATCCCGACGCCCTCTGCGATAAATTGTCACGCCTGTTAGGGGATTCGCACATGCGCGAGACGATGGGGACAAACGCTGCCCAATACGCCTTGGACTACGCCTGGGGGAAAATTGCTGAACAACTGATCGAGGTGTACAAGGGATTGTTGAAGTAGACGCGTCATTGCGCCTTCCGATCTTTATCGTCATTTCGTTCAAATAGTGGGTGGTTGGCGTTGATTTGTAACAAGTCCCATAGATTTCCGTACAAATCTTCAAAGACGGCAACCAGCCCATACGATTCTTCTTTTGGAGGTCTTACAAACTTGATGCCTTTGGAGTCCATCTCGTTGTAATCCCGCCAGAAGTCGTCTGTGTTGAGGAAAAGGAAGACCCTGCCCCCGGTCTGGTTGCCCACGAAAGGCTCCTGTTCCGGCTTGGACGCCTTGGCCAGAAGCAGAGTCGTTCCAGCGGAGCCGGGTGGAGCAACCACCACCCAGCGTTTATCCTGCTCTGGCTGGCAGGCGTCCTCGACCAGCGTGAAGTGAAGTTTCTCTGTGTAGAAGGCAATGGCTTCGTCGTAGTCCCTGACGACCAGGGCAATATGGATGATGGATTGTTTCATGTCTGCCTTTTTATGGTTGTGTCGACACATAGCGGATGGGTTCTTTTGCGTAACCGCACTTTTTTTACATTACCGGGGGTGACGTTCCCTCCTTCTCCCAAAAACGGACCGGATTCTTATTTCCCGGTCAGGTTTTCCACCTTTTTGACCACCAAAACCCTCCCCTCCAATTTGAGAACCCGGACTGTGCTGCCTGCGGGGATGGGTTGATCGCTGCGGGCGGAACAGATCTCGCCTTCGATTTTCACCAGTCCGACATCTTCGACCTGGGTGACGGCCGTCCCAACCAGCCCGATCAGGGAATCGAGATCGACGCCGCGCCTTGCGCCCTGGGCATTTAACCGGCGCTCAGTGGACACCCAAATGAATTGAGCGCAGATTACGGAGACCACCAGGATCAAGCCGCTGTTGGCTGCCGGGAGTCCTTTTTCATCGACCAGCAGGAACGCGGTCCCGAAGACGAACATCGCGGCAGTGACGATCAACAGAGAGCGGCGCGGGCCGGACTGACGAGTCGCCATAAAGTATGTGAGTGGACTGAACGCTACGGCCACCAGCGCCCAGGGGTTGGGTGGGAGATTGAATAGTTCGAACCCGGCTCCTGCCAAACAAATCATCGTCCCGATTTTCGACAGGGTGGAGCGGGGGAACAGGAGGCTGGTAATGGCCAGCATGACCGCCGCGACGACTAGGAGATAGGCAATATTGGGATCGATCAGGAAGTTCATTTTTTCAGGTTCCTTGCGGGGCTTTTGCCGCATCGACCGCCCTGTCTCGACAGGGTTTTGGCGGGCTCAACCACCGGGGCGGGCGTGGATTCTGTTTGGGAGCAGGAAAAAAACCCGAAGCCTGAAAATGCCGCACGCGAAGCGTCCCACACTGCCTGTCCTGAGCCTGTCGAAGGGTCAGGCGCGCGCTTTGTTGGGCGTTTTTTGTTGCGCAAGACTCGCTGGCTTTTTACACGGCAACCGAATGTGGATGAATGGAATTTAATACCTTCATTTCATCCTGTTGAGCAAAATATAAATCCCAGCGTAACTGTAAATTCATCCAAAAGTCAGGCGACATATCAAAGAATTTCGCCAAACGCAAAGCCGTACTTGGAGTAATGCCCCTGCGACCATTTACAATTTCATTAATACGCTGATAAGGAACATGAATATTATCCGCCAAATCTCTCTGGCTGATTCCCATAGGGTCTAAAAACTCTTCCAAAAGCATTTCGCCAGGATGAGTAGGTATGCGGTTGGTAGGAACGCGAACCATAATATTAACTCCTGCTTTCTGGCTAGTGATAATCTACAATTTCAACTTGGTCGGGACCCAGATTAGGCCACACAAAACAAATACGATACTGGTCGTTGATACGGATGCTGTATTGACCTTTTCTATCACCCGATAAGGCTTCAAGTTTATTGTTTGGCGGAATTCTCAACTCGCGCAAGGCGGTGACAGAATCTAATTGGTCTAATTTTCTAGCGGCGACTTTCCATATCGAAGAAGGGCATAATTTTCTTGCCGCTTTTGTATTTTCACCGTTGAAAATATTTTCCACTCCCGTATCTTTGAACGACTTTATCATGCCGTTATAATAGCATGATATTCATGCTATTTCAAGCCCCAATATTTTGCAAGGGACGGGCTAACGGTTTGCGTTACCTGCGCTGGGGCGGGGACGGCGAAGCCGTCCAACTAGAAAAAGGCTAAGGCGTAGGAAACTGCTTGGGAGCAGGAAAAACTCAAAGCCACGCTTCGCGAAATGCTCGACGCGAAGCGTCCCACGCTGCCTGCCCTGAGCCTGTCGAAGGATCAGGCGCGCGCTTTGTTGGCTGGTTTTTTGATTGCAGAACACGCATTTACGAACCGTTTTTTACGGCATGTGACTGAGTAATCGAAGCCTTTGGTTTTCCAAAGGTGATAAATAGCGACATCATACCGATAGATACTCCAGTAATAAGCCATATTGTTATCATAATAATCGATGTTATTGCGTATGCCGCATCGCTTGGCATTGTTGACGGGTCAATCAATCCGAGACTTTCGGCAAAATAACCAACAGGAAGCACAATTGCAAACATAATCGGAATAATCACAAAAGGGCTTATCCCAGTACCACATAACGCGCTGAAACTTACTCTTAATAGCGAGACATCACGGCGTTTCCCTGCTAACCCTACCAAAAAACCAATTATTAACCAAATGATGATTAGCGGCACAATGAATGTTTTGATTTGATTGGGCAATAGTTTGGAAGATAAGACATGTAGCCACAAAAAGCCCGTAATCAGCGATGTAATTGCGCCTACAAATATTGAATTCAAAAAGGTTTTCATTTCTAACTCCTTGCCGATTATAGAGACGGTCTCTTGTAAAGATGCAGCCCAATTCATCCGTAAATTGAGCCTGTCTCTATTTTCGGCGACTTCCCCGCTGTCCGCAACTGCGGAATGCCCTAGTTTTGCGGTTTCAAGCCCGCCTGTGGTATTCCCTAGTTTCAAAATCAATTCTATTCTGGAACTTACTTGAAACTTGGCGTAAATGTTTTTCAAATGGAATTCAACCGTGCGGTCAGAAACGCCAAGAGATGAAGCAATCAACTTATTGCTTTTACCTTGAAGCAGATGTTTTATGACTTCCGATTCACGGTTGCTCAATCGAGGAAATTGTGCCATTGTATTTTCCTTTTTTAGACTATTGCGCCAGCGCCCAACGGTTTGCGTTACCTGCGCGTGTCTCGGCAGGCTCAACCACCGGGGCGGGCGGGCTGGGATTCTGTTTGGGAGCAGAAAAAACTCGAAGCTAGAAAAATGTCTGAAAATGCCACACGCGAAGCGTCCCACGCTGCCTGTCCTGAGCCTGTCGAAGGGTCAGGCGCGCGCTTTATTGGGCGGCGTTTGTCGGTGAGTACGTTTCATGGATACAAAGATAAACTCACTGTCTCTATGTTTTTTTTTTCAGCGGGCTTGCAGATTATAATCTGTTTAACGTGTTTGCTTGATAAGATGAGGAGAATCATAATGCCCAATCCTCCAAGAAAAATCACAGTGCTTTTGGCAGATGATCACCCGGTAACGCGTGCGGGTATTCGTACCATTTTGCAGGAAGCTCCCGATATTCAAATTGTCGCTGAAGCAGACAATGGAGGCGATACGGAAAGATTGGTTGCTGAACTTTGTCCGCAAATACTGCTCCTTGACCTGAAGATGCCCGGAACATCTCCTACAAAGTTGGAAAAGCGGCTACGAACGAATTGCCCTGAAACTATTACCCTCGTTCTGACCGCCCATGACCGTGACGCATATCTGGCAGGCATGATGGATGCAGGCGTGGCAGGATTTATCGCCAAAACGGAAGGAGGAGAACAGTTAATCGCCGCCATCCGCCGCACGGCGCAAGGAGAATTCCTTTTCGATAGTGAACAGTTAGCCCGCGCCCAGCGTTGGCGAGAAGAAGCCGGAAACAGATGGAAAGGTCTGTCGGACCGTGAACGTAAAATCCTTCGTTTGTTGACCGATGGACTGGACAACAAAACAATTGCGATGCAACTCTCTGTTTCTCCGAAGACAATTGCTTGGCATGTGACAACTATTTTGGAAAAACTGAGGGTAAAGTCACGACAAGAAGCCACGGCATGGGTGCATAAATATTTGCCTGACGACCTCGAATAATTACTGGGTTGAAAACTGGTAATTTTTCCAGTTGGTACGACATACAGATGGCATATAATGTATTTAAACCTGAAACTGATTCGGGTCGAAAACTCAATCAAGAAAGCGGAGATAGAGTATGAAAAAAAGAATTATATTTACTGTCCTCCTTTCACTGGGCGCGTTGACACTCTATGGGCTCCAATTCACGTCACCACATCCTGTTTCAGCGATAGCCAGTACAGTGGCGCCTACTTCATCGTCCGAGGCCGTGCGTGAGGCCATGCAAGTTTCAGACGAATTGACAACCAAATGGCTTGCAGCGCTGGGTTCTGAACAGTGGTTGTTTGTCTCATACAAAGACGAGACATTTCTTGGAAATCAAGGAATAGACCCGGAGACTGATTGGCCCTTGCCTGGTCAATCTTTATGGGAAATTTGGTATACATTAGATGAAAATGGCCAGCAGACTACCGTCATATCACAGCGCACCGATTTGGAGTTAGGAAATGTAACTCAGGTTATTTGGCAAGACGGAAAACTTCTTCGGCTCCCGGGCGGTATGAGTGAAGATACTAGGGTTCCTAGCAGATCTTGGGAATCCTATAAGCCACTACGCGACCACTTTTGCAATACACGAATACTCAACTTTGCTATTCCGGCCACAGATGGAATTGCCCAGGAAATTGAATCAAAATGGACTACTGCGGAGGGGTCAAGACAGTGGATTCTAACCATGACAGTTTCTTATTTCCCTCCTGTTTTGGATGCTTTCAAGGGTATTAACGCCGCAGAGAACCAGGACATTTGCTACCGTAATGGAGAGACCGGCGCTATAGATCATACGGAACATATTGTTATGACCGACAAGGGTGAGCAAATCCTTGTGAGCCGCACGTACGATTACATCGCAATTCGGGTGAAGGAACCGCCAGATGAAATCCTTTCATTACTTGATGTTTTGAAGACAGATTGGGTTCAACCATAGTTATTCCAGAGCTAGGACAAGGAGTATGAGAACATGAAGAAGCCTCGCTTGTATCTGCTGATCGCAATATGCACACTGGTGGTCCTTGGTCTTGTATTTTCCATACAATCAGTGTCTGCTTACCAACAATGTAATTCGCCTATTTCTTATGCCGGTCGTACTGTGCAAAGTTGTAAAGATAACACTGTCCTCTCAGGCAATCAATATTGGAGAAGTGGAATGGTGTCAAAGGTCGTGAATGGATCTGGAGTCACTTCACTGGGTTGGGATTCGTGGACGGACACGAGATACTGCAATGGCTCCCCGGTCAATTTCTATGATAATAATTCTCTCTCAGGTGTTGGAGTCTCAGTCTCATCTACTCGCCAGCATACGCTTATCAGTCCCCCTTGTGCAGGAACGCATGAGTCTCGTGTTTACGGAACACACTTCTGGCAGCAATCAGGTTATACGCGCAGGACAGACACTTGGTCATTTTGGAATTCCAGTCTGCCATAAGAAATTACATTCCCTTTCCAGAAAGTCCCAGGTGCCAATCTTGGGATTTTATTTATCTAGAAGTCGGGCGACTATCTGATGTGATTTGTAAAAAACGATCACGGGGTTCTCAATCTCTTTTACGGATTTAAATATTTCGTTGTAGAAAATGGCTATCCTGCCGAAGCTGCGATATTCAGGAAACAGACCTGAACTATTAATCTTGAGCTACTCGGTGTGTTTAATCTCACATAGAAGGATTCGCCAGCCGACAGGAAAAAGGCCATCAAACTTTTGATTTAGAGTTAGAGCAAGAGCAACAGAAACGTTTTTTTGTGATTCCCAGGCATGGGACTTCTATCCTTTCGAGATAACTTGCTTCTTATAATGGTATTACAAGCCGCCCAACGGCTTGCGTTACCTGCGTGTGGGCGGGCGTGGATTCTGCTTGGGAGCGGGAAAAACTCAAAGCCTGAAAATGCCGCACGCGAAGCGTCCCACACTGCCTGCCCTGAGCCTGTCGAAGGGTCAGATGCGCGCTTTGTTGGGTTGCTTTTTGAATTGAAAGACTCGCTGACATTAAACATGAGCCTATCTTCCGCTTATTTTATCTTCAATTTGCTTGTAAACGTCTCTGCCTTTTCCGTCTCGCTTTACGGCTAACAGGAATAAACCTTTGCCTTTGCTTTTCTTTTCCCATAGTTCGCCGATTAAGATTTTTTCCTTTGAATCATCATTGGTTTCATACGGCTTGCCTTTGTATTCTACAACCAAGGTACGCCCGTCTTGAAGCAAGGCGGCAAAATCAGGATAAAAATAATCGGTGGATGTTGGAAGTCTGAAAGAGGCATCGCGCCTTGAAAGATTCCTTACCCAACAATGGACAGACGAATTTCTATCAATGGCTTGGGCGCATTCAAATTCTTCGCCGTCCGATTCCAGTTCGCCAATCATCGGATAATAATTCTTGTTGAAAATGTGCCTGCCTGTGTAATACCAATTCGCGGGATATTGGAATGGGTCGGTTGGGTAGGAAAATTCAACTTCAAAATTTGTTTCAACGGCGGCTTCTGCGCCAAACAATCTTGTTTGATACCCTTTCGCCATTGCGTCATCGTAATAGGATTTAATCTTGTCGCGCAATTGCTTTTCAAGAATATAACGGGCGCGGGCAAGGTCTGAAAGCGGAATATTTCTTTTTTCGGTGAGGAAGGCAATCGTCCGCCGCAAGTGTTCAAGCAAAACTTCCTGCCGCAAATAAGGCGGGCGGATTTTTCTTTCCAAATCCTGACTTAATTGATTGACTGTCCAGTTGGTTGGCGCGTCGCTTAAATCAAACAGGGTATCGCTTCCTAAAAACTTTGTTGTCAGGTGTTTGCCTTGAACATCAATCAACCATTGATTCGCTTCTTCTTTGATTGAAAGTTCCTCCTTGCTTAATTCGGCGGGATACTTCAATAAATCCCAGTCTCGCGGGTCTAAAAACCAATCTTTTGTAGCCACTTCCCATTGACCATCAACAAACAAGCACAATTGAGGTACTTCAAATTTTTCGCCGCGTTGGGATGGCGTTTTCGGTTGTTGCGCCTGTTGAACGGCAATTGTCTTTTCAACAATTTCACGGTCTTTCTTCGGCGCGGCAAGAATCAATTTTTCTGCGAGTTCGGGCGTTATCTCGCCTGAAATTTTGTATTCAATTTCATTTTCGCCAAGTTGAATGGTTGAAACCTGCTTTAATTCTTCTTCGGTAAATTTGGATAAATCAGGCTGTGCGCTCAAAATGACTTTGACGGGTTGCGGTAAAGGCATTTGACCTGTTTCATCTTCAGGGAAGAGGCGCGGTTGCGGCAAAATGGCTTGATTGGCTTCCTGCGCTTCAAAACCCATGCTAATCATTCGGTCTTGCAGTTCGGGAACGGCGTTTTTCCAACTATCTTCCGAAACATGAGCATAAGCGCGGTTTAATTCTTCCTGCGCGCGCCTGGTGGCGTAGGGCATTCGCAAAACACGCCCTAAAATTTGTTCAATATCCTTTTTGGAATGAACGGCAGCCACTGAACAAAAGACGTAAGCAAAAGGACAATCCCAACCTTCTTTCAAGGCCTCAACGGTGATGACAAAATCAATCTTGTTATTTGGGTCAAGCAGATTGATTCCGTCCAGTTCGCGCTGGTTGCCTGTGGCAATGGCGATTCTTTCCCTGTCTATGGTTTCATTTTCTAAAAGGTAATTCAAAACCACTTCATAAGTGATTTCATGCCCTTTATCTTCGGCTTGAAATAAAACAATCGGGCGGATGTAATCGCGCTCATTGCCATTTTTTGCCAGTAGATAAAGTTTCTCGCGGGTCTGCACGGCGGCGGTAATCGCTTCCTGCCATGTCTGGTGTTCGGTGAGCACGACTGGCAGTTTAATCATGTTCTCGGCTTTGAGTTCGGATGCCGAAACGCTGTGCAGAATGTTGGAATTGGTCGCGGGGGTGGCTGTAAATTCAACGATACAAGCGGGATGGATGCGTTGCAGGACTTCCACGCTCAAAGGGGAGGAAGCGTTATGGGCTTCATCGATCAGCACAAGGGGAGAATGAAGCGCGAGCAGGTTGCGGAAGGAAAACTTAATCGTCCCTTTTCCTGCGCCTTCTTCGATGGTTTCCAGTCCATCCAATGTTTTTGGCACGTTGACAAAATGCGGTTCAAGGTCTTCGTGATGGGCGTAGACTTTTCTGCCTTCGGTTTTATCCACGCGCAAGGTTTGAATTGTGCCGACTAAAATAACCGCCTTGCTTTTTATATCCTGCGGGCGGATTTGCGTAAATTCGGCAATGTCCAATACCAAAACCTGATTACCGAATTTTTGTGTAATCGCTTCTCTATTTGGGTGTCGTGGATTTTTCAAAGTTTCCAGCGTTTGCTGGCGAATCGTGTTGGATGGGACAAGCCACAAAATAAGCGGAAAGTCCTGCTCCAAGAATGCCTGCGCCGCTGTTGAAATGGTGTATGCGCCCAACAGCGTTTTACCGCCGCCTGTGGGTAAACGCAAACAAACATAAGGCGTGTTTTCCAGTTTTTCAAGCGGACGATATGCAAGCGGGACGGCTCGTTTTGCCGACTCGGTTCTGAATTTTTCAAATGCCGCTTCATGGTTTCCAAAACGGGCTTCTTCGAGAAACAAGCGCAAATTTTCAAGCGTGGTTTTCTGGTATTTTTTAAGGGTTAACATAAATCTACCTTTTTCTGTCATTGCGACTCTGTCATTGCGAGGAGGGTGTTCTTCCCGACGAAGCAATCTGCTTGCTAATCTGATGTCACCGCAAGGAATGAAGTGGTTTCCTGTTCTTGGGGGGATCGCTTCGCCGCCAAAGAACGGCGGCTCGCAATGACAGTCTCTATTTGAAATATTCTTCAAACAAGTCTTTCCATTCGGGGTTGATGCTATTGATCAAGTCTATTTTCTTTTTACGCGAACCTGCTTTGATTTGTTTTTCACGGGCAATCGCGGCATTAACATTGCTTCCGCTTTCATAATAGACCAATTTGTGGACGTTGTACCTTTTCGTGAACACGCCGCCTTTGCCGTCTTTATGTTCAAGGACTCTGCGCTGTAAATTATTGGTTACTCCAGTATAAAGTACGGTATTATGAACATTGGTCATAATGTAAACACAGTATTCTCTTTCACTCATTTTAAGTTCCTTGTCATTGCGAGTATGTCATTGCGAGGGCGCTCGGGCGCACTTTGCCCGCCCGAAGCAATCTCCTTGTCATTGGGGGATTGCTTCGCTGTCGCTCGCAATGACATCTCTTCGCGGGTGGATTGCTTCGCCGCCAAAGAACGGCGGCTCGCAATGACATCATCTACCTTGCCTTAATATCATACGGAATATGCTTGAACGTGATTTCCTGCTTTTGTAAAATTGCTTCATCGAGCATGGACATTTCACCGTAAATTATTTTCTTGCCTTTGTGCTTTGGAAGTTCGCGCAAGACTCGCGCTGTGAGGACGTTGCCGCCTTCGGGCGTTTTGTCGCCAAGAATGCCGTTATAAAGCAAATAATATGCCGTTTCGTTGTGAATGCCCAATAGTGGCGTCATGTCATTGCGAGGACGTTCGGGCGCACTTTGCCCGCCCGAAGCAATCTCCTTGTCATTGGGGGATTGCTTCGCTGTCGCTCGCAATGACATCTCTTCGCGGGTGGATTGCTTCGCCGCTAAAGCGCGGCGGCTCGCAATGACATCGGGATTAAACGGCGTGTGCGTTTCTGAAAACCAAACATGAGCCGCAAGGGATTTGAATTTCACTTTTGAATTGATATGCCCTTGTTCATCAAAAATACTTTCGCCCAAATGGTAAAAACTAAACCCGCCGCCGCCTTGCCAATTGACATCATTTGAAATACCGCCACCCTCGCCTTCGATGACTTTCTTCAAACGCGGGGCGCAATGGGTAACGGCATGGTTGCCCATTTCGATACCGATATATCTTCTGCCCATTTTATGAGCAGTTGCAAGTGTAGTAGCAGTACCAGCGAACGAATCTAATACCAAGTCATCTGGGTAGGTAGCGATTGAAATAATTTGTTTAATGAGTTTTTCTGGTTTAGGTGTTATGAAAACTTCATTAGCCTCTGGAAAAAGATTCTTTATTTCTCCCTTTGCTTCTGCATTTTGACCACTATCCTCATAAAACCAGATTGTTCCTGGAACGACGCCTTGACGTACCTCTGTTAGAAACGTCTTTTTGCGCGGAGCATTGTTCCCATCTTTGCCCCACCAAACTCTATTGTCTTGATCTAATTTTTTGAAATTTTCGTAGGATACAGTCCAATACCTTCCAGGTGGCGGAGTAAATATTTTTCCACTTGGACTTTTCACTTCATAAGTGCCCTTGCTATAAAAATTTCTTCCATGCATTGCGCTGTCAAGCCAAATACCACGAGGGTCGTTATCAGGGTTTTTAAAGCCAACATTTTGTTTTTCACTTCGAGGAAGAAGAGAAAGTTTCACAGTATCAATATTTTTTGCGTAAACCAAGATGAAATCATGCATTTCCGAGAAATGTTTAGCAGAATTTTTTAGGGTGTAAATTTTCTCCCAGCAGATTGTCGTTAGAAAATTTTGCCTTCCAAAAACTTCATCCATTACTACTTTCAAATAATGCCCTTCGTTATCGTCAATCGAAACCCAAATTGAACCATCTTCGCTCAACAACTGGCGCAACATTTCCAAGCGCGGGTACATGGTCGAAAGCCATGTCGAATGTTCCAAATTATCGTCATAATGTTCAAAGGCGCTTTGGGTGTTGTAGGGCGGGTCAATGTAAATGCACTTCACCTGTCCCGCGTAATAAGGCAACAAGGCTTTCAAGGCTTCAAGATTATCGCCTTGAATAAGCATATTTTCAGACCTCACCCCTAACCCCTCTCCTACAGGAGAGGGGGACTCGTAGGAAAGTTTTGGTTCGGCTTC
>DAOUAS010000045.1:0-20613 GCA_034433295.1 Anaerolineales bacterium
CCCAAGGTCATCAGGGTGCATCCACTCCTGATGCCGGAGGATATCGAGACCATCACTAAATTCTTGAGTTATCGCGAGTAGCACATTGGGGTATGGGAACACAAAAGACGGCGGCACTCATTTAGGATTGCCGCCGTCTCGCAGTTTATCTCGTGGCGCTGGTTATTCTTCCGGTCCGTCACGGACGATGTAAAGCGGCCTCCCTTTGGCTTCGTCGTATAAACGTCCCACATATTCGCCGAGAATGCCCAGTGAAATCAACTGCACGCCGCCGAGAAAGAGGACTGCAATCAATGTGGTGGCTTGACCGAAGAAAGCCCCCGATCCCATCAAGCGCAAGTAGACAACAACGGGAATTGCAAGAATGGCAACGCCCGCCGAGAAGAACCCGACATAAGTGGCCACCTGCAAGGGAAAATATGAAAAACCAGTGATGGCATTCAACGCCAGTTTGAGCATTTTGCGCAGGGGGTATTTGGTCACGCCTGCAACACGCGCCGCGCGTTTGTATGTGACGCCAATTTGTTTGAACCCCACCCAGGCTGACATACCGCGCGGGAAACGGTGTCTTTCCCGCATTTGCTTGAGCACATCCACCACCTTGCGATCCATCAAGCGGAAGTCGCCGGTGTCCACAGGGATTTTGACATCAGTAATGCTGTAGATGACCCGGTAGAACATGGCGGCGGTGAACTTCTTGAACCATGTCTCGCCTTCGCGTTCGCCGCGCACGGCATAGACCACTTCGTAGCCTTCCTTCCATTTCTTCGCCAGTTCGAGTATCACTTCGGGCGGATCCTGCAAATCGGCGTCGATGATGACAATGGCTTTGCCTCGCGCGTAGTCCCAGCCGGCGGTGATGGCCACTTGATGCCCGAAGTTGCGGGCAAAGATCACGGGGCGGACCGACTTGTCCTGTGCGGCCAGTTCCCGGATTTTATCGGTCGAGCCGTCGGTCGAGCCGTCATCAACCAGCACGAGTTCCCAAGTCTCGCCCGAGGTGTCCATGATCTCCTTTACGCGGCGATACAAATCGGGGAGATTGTCGATCTCGTTGTAGATGGGGGCGACAATCGAATAGGTGATTTTCATACATTCGCCTTCTTTTTCTCTTTGCCAACCCTGCGTCGTGGCGTTGCTCTTTGCTCCTGCATTTCGGACTGGGTTACTTCGTCAACTTCAAAGGGCGGTAGTCCCAATATCCGGCGACGCAGGTATTCTGCAATGACGGCCACCGAAGCCATGAGCGGCACGATCAACAGCGCGCCCATGATGCCTTCCAAAATGGTGGCGATCAAGATCGCGATGAAAATTAACGCCTCGTTCATGCGCAGACTGCGGCCCATGATGATCGGGCGCAGGAAGAAATTCTTGAGGTTGATTAATACAAGGTAGGTTGCCACCACAATTCCCGCCACCCAAAAATTGGACAACGGAATCCAGTTTGAGCCTTCGAGCAGAGCGACGCCGAAAGCCAGAGCCACCGCCAAAAAGGGCCCGACATCAGGGATCAGTGTGAATAAACCGGCAATTGCGCCCAGCACCAACGCGCCGGGGATGCCAATGATCGCCCAGGCAATGGTAAAGACAGTCCCCACCACCAGCATAAGTACAATCTGTCCGCGCAGGTAAGCCATCCACACTTCGCGCAGGCGCCTGTATAACTCACGCATTTCATATTGGTATGGTTTTGGCGCCAGACCGATCATCCAGTCGCGCATGAGCGGCCATTCGCTCATGAATAAATGCGCGCTGACAAGGATCACCAAAAGCCATAATGTGCTGATCGAAGTCGATTCAAGTAAAGCCAAAGCCTCCTCCGGCAACGGCGTGAGGATCGACTGTTGTAAATGCGCGAAACTCTCTCCCACCTGTTTGAAATGAAAAACCGTGTTGCCGAACTGCACCGGCATCGAAAGCAAATCCCCAATCTCGCGGGAAAGGTCGAGCAGATCACTGACTACAATCTTTATCTCGTCGAAGAAAATCGGGGTGAATGCAGCGGGGATGCCAACCATCACGATCAGCGCCGAGAAATAGACGATGTTCACCGCTATCCTGCGCGAAAGTTTTGTATTTTGAGTCAGCAGGGTCACGGCAGGGCTGATCAAATAGGAAACAAACCCGGCAATGACCAGCATTTTTACTGCCTGCCGCGCATAGATCAACAGGGCAATAAACGCTGCGAGAACAATGACGCCCACCACATAGCGAGCGGACAAACTCCAGGGAGCATCCTTCATAAAATCTTTTTGACGGCTTCCAGCGTTGGCTCGATAATCGGAGCGGACTGGACGGCCTGCATTGCCGCGCGGACATCCTTGAGACCGCTACCGGTGTTCAGCACCAGCACCGGGTCGTCGCTCTTGACCACGCCCGAGCCTGCTGCCTTGACCAACCCGGCATAGGCCGTCGCCCCGGCCGGTTCGGCAAAGACGCCCATCTTTCCGAGTTCGGCAATCGCCCTGATGATCTCATCGTCGGAAACGGTGACATACGTCCCATCGGTTTGTTTTGCCGCGCGCACTGCGCGGGCGCCATCGCGAGGCAGGTCGACGGAGATGCTGTCAGCCAGCGTGGTCGCCGAGACGGGTGTAATAGTCTCAGTATTTGCAAAGAAGGCATTGGCAATGGCCGCTGAACCTTCCGCTTGCACGCCGATAATGCGCGGCATGTTGAGAATCCAGCCCAGCGCCAGCAAATCTTTGAAGCCCTTGTGGATGCCGGAGATGATGTTGCCGTCGCCGACAGAGACAAAGATGGTCAGCGGGGAATGGTTGTCGAGCGGGCTGTCCTTCTTGTGCCAGTCGCGGTGAGCCTCCATCCACCATTCCCAGATTTCAAAGGCGGCGGTCTTCTTGCCTTCGAGGGTGAACGGGTTGTAACCCGTGTTGCGGCAGTACCAGCCAAATTCGTCGGCGGCTTTCACTGTCAAGTCGAAGGCGTCGTCGTAGGTCCCATCGACCAAAATAACCTTTGCGCCAAAGACCAGCAATTGCGCCACCTTGGCCTGCGGGGCGGACTTGGGCGCAAAGATGACAGCCTTCTGTCCCACTGCGGCGGACATGCCGGCAAGCGCCGCGCCTGCATTGCCCGTGGAAGCAGTGACCACCACCTCGGCTTTGATTTCATGCGCGCGCGTTACCACCACGGCGCTGGCCCTGTCTTTGAAAGAAGCAGTCGGGTTGCGCGACTCATCCTTCAGCCAGAAATGTTTGAGACCCAGTTTGTCTGCAAGACGCGGCATGGCAAATACGGGAGTCCAGCCTGCGGCATGGAGGGGAGTGGAATCTCCCGCCGGTTCGTTGACGGTCAATAAGGGCAGGTATCTCCACAGCGACGACTCTTTCCGCGAAGTGATATCCTCCGGGTGAAATTTCTTCTTGATGTAATCATAATCGGGGATGACATCGAGGTTGCCGCCATCCTTCGGACAGGTGTAAGTCACCTGTCCGGGCAGGTATTCAGTCCCACAAATTGAACAACGATAGCCGGTGAATTTATTCATGAGGCTCCTCTTTTGTTTAGTTTTAACCGATATGGAGGCGATTGCGCGGCGGGTATCATCGGTGACATTCCATATGGCTGTCTCCAAAGTATACCAGCAGACATGGCGATGCATCTTTGCGTCGCGCCGGTTGCCCGACAAACGACTCTAAACATTTCAATGTCCCGTTCTTGCTGTTTTCTCATTATCGCTTGACATAAACATGCGCCGCTCTCAAAATTCGCTTGACTTATTTTCGGACAGAGGATAAAATCGCCGCCGTTCGAAAAATCTTGAAAGAAAGGAGGCACGACCCCATGGTATTCAACATCATCACAGCTCAGTTCAAGTTCTTTTTTTGCGCGCCTCCTGCTGGAGTTGATTAAGGAAGCCCTATTGTGGCTGTTCCCGATGTCAGAAACCCAACCGCAGGCGCGAAGCCTGCGGTATTTTTTTTTGTCCGTCCGTCCCCGCAGGCAGCGAATTGCCTGCGGCTTTGTTTTGCCGAAGGCATCCGCCGCCGTGACCCAACAAGTGAGAAACATCATGAATACAAACTTTAATAAGCTCATTGTCCGCCGTTATTTCGAAGAGGTCCTGCTGGATGGCAGATGCGACCTGGTTGACGAATTATTTGCGACCGAGATCTGCGAACTTGTGAAACGCTATGCCTTCTTCGAGGCGGGGTCGTTCGAGATCAGCGCCGTGATCGCGGAAGGCGACACGGTGATGGTTCACTGGCACAAGTCGCCGCTTTCGGATCAACAGCCCAGCCAGAACGGATTCGCAGTCTTCCATCTTGCGGACGAGAAAATCATCGGCCTCGAGATGATCGACTTCAACGGCATCCTGCGCCAGATCGGCGCGGAAGTTCTGCACTAGCCCGTCATTGCGAAGAGGGTGCGCGAAGCGTCCCGATGAAGCAATCTTCTCATGTCATGGAGATTGCTTCGGGCTACCGCCCTCGCAATGACATGACACACTACCTTACCATGAGCAAAAATCAACTACTCGAATTCTACGATGAACTCGATGATTCTGTCCTGGAAGAAACGCCCGCTTCGCAAAAGCAGGCCTTCCAAAAACGCGAGTCGAAAAAGCAGGTGGCGGACGCCAAGTTATTCGTCCGCGCCCAGGAGATTTCGCGTGAATTCAAATTCACCTACAAAGCCGCCCGCTTCGAGGAAGCCTGGCTGCTGGACTCGCTGGTGGAGATCGCCGAACACCAGTGGATCTCGGACGTGCTCCGCAAGGTCAAAGGCGGCAAGGAGGCTTCGGTTTATCTTTGCGCGCCCGGCGCGGCGGCGGGTTCATCCCTGCTGGCGGCGAAGATTTACCGTCCGCGCATGTTGCGAAACCTGAAGAACGACGCCCAATATCGGGCGGGACGCGAAGACCTCGACGAGAGCGGCAATGTCATTGTGGACGACGGCGCGCTTCACGCCATGAAGAAGCGCACTGCCTTTGGCGAAGAGGTCAGACATCAGTCGTGGATTGCGTACGAATTCACCACGCTGGAGGCTTTGCACGCGGCGGGCGCGGACGTTCCCAAGCCTTACGCGATGGAGAGGAATGCCATCCTGATGGACTATGTTGGTGACTTGTCGAATCCCGCGCCTGTCCTCAACGCTGTCAACCTCGATTCCGACGAAGCCCAGCCGCTTTTCGAACGCGTCGTCCGCAACATCGACCTGATGCTGACACATGACCGCATTCATGGCGACCTCTCCGCTTACAACATCCTCTACTGGAACGGCGACATCACGCTGATTGATTTCCCGCAAGTGGTGATTCCCAAATCCAACCCCGCGTCGTGGACTATCTTCCTCCGCGACGTGACCCGCATCTGCCAGTATTTCTCGGCGCAGGGAGTTGACTGCGACTCCCGCCGTCTCGCCGCCGACTTGTGGACTTCGCACGGGCATAAGATTGTGAAGGAGGTTCACCCGAAGTATCTCGATGCCGAGAAGGCGGAGGATAGGCGGATTTGGAAACAGCAAAAATGAGTAACAACCCCTGACTTGGAAATAGCCAGGGGTTGTGTTTTCTTGTACAATTGTCCGCAGGAGATCACACCCATGAACAACGTCCGCCCGCGATTGACGATGCTGACCGAGGAACAAATACAGGAAGCGCACCGTAACGTTCTGAAAGTGCTGAGCGAAACAGGCGTCCGTGTGGATTCACCTGAGATTTTGGCGCTGCTCGAACGCAAGCTGGGGTTGAAGTCCGCAGACCGCCGAATCAAATTTCCGCCCGAAGTGGTGGAAGAGGCGATCAAGTCCGCGCCGAAAACGTTTGACGTGTATGACCGTCGCGGCGAATTCAAATTCAAAATGGGCGATGACCGCCTGCGCTTTGGGGTGGGGGTGACCGCGTTGTTCTACCAAAATCCTGTGGACGAAACCCTGAGCCTTTTTACCCGCAAGAATTTCCAAGACCTCGTGCGGCTTGGCTCCAGCCTCAAACACTACGACGTGATTTCCACCGTTGGCATCCCCCGCGACGTGCCAGAAGTTCTCACCGACCTCTACGGTTCGCTCGAACACATTGCCAACACCACCAAGCCGCTCGTCCTGTTGGTCTCGGACGAAAACAAATTCCCCGCCGTGTTGAAAATGTTCGAGACCCTGCATGGCGACCTCGGCGACAAACCGTTCATCATCCCGTACTTCAACCCCGTCAGCCCGTTGGTGATGAACGCTGGCACGGTGGACAAAATGAAAATCAGCATCGAGCGCGGCTTGCCGCTCATCTTCTCGAATTACAGCATGGCGGGTGCGTCCGCGCCGATGACCCCCGCAGGCATCCTCACCCTGCTCATGGCGGAACTGCTGGCGGGCTTGGTCATCAGCCAGACCATCAAAAAGGGTGCGCCGATTCTGCTCGGCATGTTGCCCGTTTACTTCGACATGCGCACCGTCACCAACTTCTACGACCCGCAGAGCATCCTCATCAGCGTCGCCTGTTCCGAGATGATGAAATATTACGGCATCCCGCATTGCTCCACTTCGGGAAGCGGCACAGGCTGGGGTATGGACTTGATCTCCGCCGACACCTACTGGATGAACACCCTCGCCCTGCTTCTCTCACACGGACATCTGGCTCCGTTCATCGGAGATTCTCTCACCTCGAAATCCATCGCCCCGACGACGGTTGTCCATGTCCACGAAATCATCGACCAGGCGTTGAGACTTCACGACGGCTTTCAACTCGACGACGCCAACTCGGTGGTGGACGAAATCGCCAAGGTCGGACCTGGCGGCAACTTCCTCAGCCAGCCATCCACCAAACGAAATTATAAGAACGGATACTACGTCAGCCCGTTGTATCCGCACTACAGCATGGAAAAATGGCAGGAGATTGGCGCGCCAACTGCCCGTCAGGTTCTGCGTGAAAAGACCCAAGACTTGCTCGCTTCCGCTCCCGCGCCTGATGACCACGATGAGTTCATCCGCAAAGGCGAGGAATTCATCCGATCACATGCTTGACGCGCGTGCTATACTGGATGTGAAGAGTTTATGACGTTGTTCAGCGAAGGGAATATATCATGAGTATAAAGACGCATCTGCAAAAAATTCAAGCACAACGATGTAAGGTTGTGCTTTCCGACCTTCTAGAAAAATATCTCGACCCTGCGTTTGGCTCCCTGCCAAAAAAGGAGATCGACCTGCTTGTATTGGATGCGCTGGAGGAATTGGGTTACCTCACGGTTGAACCGCCTTTGTACGAAGTGATTCAAAAATTGCGCGTGCCTCGTTCGAAGGCGCGGAGTTTGATGTATGAGCGGGATCTCCGTCACATGGATTCGCCTGAACTGGATCGGCGGCTGAAACGCGCTTTGAAGAATCCAATTATGCAAAAGGATGGAGATTTGTTCCTGCTGGAGATCGAGAATCCGCTGGTTTCGGATCACCTGCGCTCGAAGGTGCAGACGCTTGGCTACATCACAGATTCTTCTTTCTCCGCCAGCCTTGTCAAGCTTCCCTTGAATGCCATCGTCGCCGTCATCGATGATTGTCTGACGCCTGAAGAAAAGAAATCTGTCCGAGAGGCGCTGGTAAAGGCTGGCGCGCCCGACACTTCCTTCAAAGGGATTCTCAAAGCCACCATTAAAGCGGTTGCAAAGAAGGTGGCATTGGATGCGGGCGATGCCCTGATCGAGAGCGTCAATCCGTATCTGTCTCCCATCATTGATGGAGCGGTGGAGAACACCATTGGCTTGTATAAAGGATTATTCGAAAAAAAGAAATAGCGTAGAAAAAGGCACTCCAGATTGTGGTAAGTCTGGAGTGCCTTTTTAATAGGCTGTCGTTTGTCTTCTACCCTGTAAACTTTCCCCACAATCCCCATCCCTCATTCCGTCTCTTCTCACGCCGCTCATGCTGTTCGTGGATTTGCTCCACGTGATCGATTTTTTCCTGAATTGCGGCTTCCAGCCACAAGCGACCCTTTTCCGCCGTGGCATGACTGCCCGCGCCGTACGCGCCCGTCTTTGAGTCATCGTCCCACGGCGGGTTGGCAACCAACGAGCCGCCTTCGACCCAATCCATGTAGTAATCTGGCGTGGAGATGAAATCCGTCTCATCCACAACCCTTTCCATCTGACACAACTCAGGGCGCAGGTAAAGCATGAACGAGGTTTCGAGTTCGCAGGCATGACCCATGCCGCCGATTGGCGAGGTGCGATATTTCTCCAGCGCCGCCGCGCCGATGGAGCCTGACGTGTGCAGGAAAGCCGTCGCGCAGAAAATTCGGCGGTGACGTTCGCCCGCGTACTTGACCACGTTCACCAAAAACGAGGTGTTGCCGCCATGTCCGCTCATCAGGTAGAAGCGGTCGAAGCCGCGTGAGGCGAGAACGTCAATGACTGCCACCCAAAAATCCTCGAAAGCGCGTCCGCCCGCATTCATGGTTGCCGCAAATGACGAGCGGTGTGTGGAAACTCCGTACGGCATGACAGGCATCGACCAACTGCGTGTAGGCATTAGAGTAGCTGTCCCTTGAGCAATTGAATCAATAATCACGGTGTCTACCATGAGAGGGAGGTGGAAGCCATGCTGTTCGGTGTGACCGATGGGAATCAAAATCACCTTACCGCGCTCGGAATCAGGTGGGAGAAAAGTGACGGGCGCATAACTTGACGAATGAGGTTGGGATAAACGTTCAACGTTCAACGTTAAACGTTGAGAGGATTGCGGATCAAATCCTTGCGGCGCAAGACAGTACACGCGGGTAAAGCCGTCGTCGCGGAGACTGTCCAGCAGGTTGACGATGTACGGGACAAAAACCGCTTCAGGGACCTCCAGTCCGCTGCCACGCCAGCCGAAGGGAAAGGGGGGCAAAAGCCCAGCGCGGGGCGGATGCTCCAACTGATCGGCAAGCAAATCAAGGTTGTAGTTTGTCCCAAGCGGCAGGATAAGTGGCGTATCGCGCGGCAAATCCGCAGCCACACCCCAGATTAGTTCATCGTAATTGAAAAACTCGGTTTTGCGCGTAGCCAATTTAGAATAAATATTTCCAACCATTTCTTCACCTCAAAAAACAACACCAGACATCCACCAAAATCAGGAGGCCTTGGACAATTACCAATTTACCTTGGCAACAGATACCAATCCAGAAATCGCTCCATCCGCTCGTACACATCATACAGATTCTCTCGGCGCAGAAAGCCGTGCGGTTCGTCATCGTAGGTTTTGTACTCAAAGGTCTTGCCTTCGCGACGAAGCGCTTCGACCCATTCCTCGCTGGCTTCGGGCGGGACAACGGTGTCGAGCAAGCCATGCAAAATCAGCACGGGCTTTTGGACGTTCTTCGCCTCGGTGATGGGGGAGCCTTTCAGGTAGATGCCAAGATTATCGGACGGATGACCGAGGAAGATTTCGGTGTACAGCCGCAGGCGTTTTTCGCACTGCGCCCACGAACTGACCAGGTTCGAGTCGCCGTATTTTGCCACGCCGCAGGCGAATAGGTATTCGGGGTCGCGCGAGAGCGAGGCGATGGTCATGTAGCCGCCGTAACTTCCGCCCGCAATGCCGATGCGTTCTGGCTTGACTTCCTTGAACGTTCGCAAGTATTTGGCGGCGTGCAGACAGTCCTGAGTGTCGCCGACGCCCCAGTCGTTGTAATTGGCGCGCTCGAACTCGACGCCGTAACCCGTCGAGCCGCGATAGTTTGGCGCAAGGTAGGTGTAGCCCTTCGCCGTGAAATATTGCGCCAGTTCATCCCAGAAGAATCCGTACTGGTCTTTGGGCCCGCCGTGCGGATACACAATTGCCGCGCCGTTTGGTTTTTCGGGACGATACAAAAAGGCGGGGATTTCCAGCCCGTCGTAACTCTTGTACGAGATGATTTCGGGCACGACCTTTTTGTTGCGCTGCAACGCGGGCGGATTGGAAAACGTGAGTTGTGTCACCTGCCTGCCGGGAAGTTCCATGCGGTAGATGTCTGGCGGGGTGGCTGGACCTTCGAACTCGAACGTGATGTAGCTTTCATCTTTTGCCCAGTTCGGGTTGGAGTGGACGCCCGTGTCTTTTCGCAAAGTTGACATTGTCCCCGATTCGACTTCGAGCAATTCCAACTCAAACGAACCGCCGCGATTGACCACGACCAGCATTTGCTTCCCCGAAGGCGACCATTCGTACTGAAAAACATCGTGACCCGTCTTGGTTAGCTGGCGCAGTCCCGAACCGTCGGGCTTGACCAAATACAACTCGTCGCGTCCTGTCTCCTGCGAGATGAACGAAATCCATTTGCCGTCAGGTGACCACTTGGCGGACGATGTTCGTGTGGATGGCTTGCCGTACAAAGTCACTTGCTTGCTTGTCACAATTTCGAGTAAAACAATATCTAGGCGGTTCAAATCGTCGAAGCGGCGCAGGTTGAAGAGGATGAACTTCCCTTCGGGCGAAGGGCGTGGATCCCAGTGGTCACCAATGGTATCGGTGGTCAGGGCGCGAGGCCAAGAGCCGTCCCGGTCGGTGAGCAGCAACTGGTCGGAGTCGTTACGCTCTACCGTGACGATCAAGCCGTTCGAGTCGGGCATCCAGCGCGGGGCGGAAGCGGCTGGGGCGAAGTCGGTGATCTTTTTGGGCAAGCCGCCTGAGGCGGAGATGATATGAACATGTCCCTTGATGCAAAATGCCAGCCAGTTTCCATCGGGCGACCATTCGGGAATTTCGTCATCCCAATATGCCGCCAGCGGACGTTCGGTGGTGATCCGCGCCAGCCAGCCGCCGCTCGCAGACATGGTGAAAACATCCGAGAGCGTTTCGCCATCCTTGATGCAGGCAATCTGTCCCTGGGATGAAAGCGAGTGAGATCGAATCCGCTCCAGTGAGGTGATGAGGGAGAGGCTCCAGCCAGCAGGTGGCTGGATATCGGGACGTTTGACCGCAGGCCAGCCGTTGCGTTCGTACTTTTCCGTCATTTTGATGGGGCTTTCCATACTCTATTTCCTTAAAAAGTTTTTTCGCCTATTGACATCAAGGTTCAAAACATGCTATTCTATCTTAGATATTATATCTAATTCGGGAGCAGATATTTCTTGTTGACAGATGCGCCATCTCACAAGCAATTACGCAATGTCGTTGCCGAGCAGATGCGGGCCGCCATTCTCAACGGGCATTATAAACCCGGCGAATGGTTGCGACAGGAACGGCTTGCGCAGGACTTTGGCGTCAGCCAGATGCCGGTGCGGGAGGCGCTCAAGGAACTTGCGGCGGAGGGGTTGATCGAGCATGTGCCATATAGGGGGGCGAGGGTGATTGTTTTTTCCATCGACGATGTTCTGGATTTATATTCGCATCGCGCCTTCCTCGAAAGCCGCGCGGCTTCGATTGCGGCGGAAATCGCCACTGTCGAAGAAGTTTCCGCCCTTGAAGGTTTGCAGGCGGCAATGGAGGAAAACAGCGCGCCGGAAACCGTTCAAAAATACCGCGAACTCAACCGAAGGTTTCACCAATCCATTTATCAGGCAAGCCGGCGTGAATATTTGATTCGCACCTTGAACCAAATGTGGGCGACCTTCCCAACCATGCTGATCGCCAATTTTGCCGCCACGGCCGCCCAGCCCCTGCCTGAACGCGACGCCACAGATACCGCCGAGCATCGGACGATTATCGCCGGACTCAAGTCCCACGATTCGACAGCCGCCGAGCAAGCCATGAGAAAGCATATCCTTGTTACAGCGGAACAACTGGTCAGTTTTATCAAGGAGCAGGCATGACCACGTTAATGCCCATCGGCGGTAATGAAAGCCACAAGAAGCCAGCCGTCTTGCAGGAGTTTGTGCGACGCGCCGGTGGGGAACATGCCGACATCATCATCCTTCCACAGCCTTCGATTTTGAAGGGTACGGGAAAGGAATATGCCAGTCTGTTTTTGAAACTTGGCGCCCGCTCCGCCTGCAGCCTGGAATTCCGTACCCGCGCCGAAGCCTTCGCTGACGATTTTCTCGCGGCGGTCAACTCTGCAAGCGGAATCTTCATCTCAGGCGGTACTCAGATGCGCCTGCCCGCCCTTGTCGGTGGGACTCCGCTCGAAGCGGCGATTCTGGAAGCGTACCAACGCGGTGTGGTCGTCGCTGGGACAAGCGCCGGCGCGGCGGTCATGCCCAAGGTGATGATTGGCTATGGCAAGGGCAGACCAACTCCACGCGAGGGAATGGCTCACTTCACGCCGGGGCTGGGGCTGACGGAAAAAATTGTCTTCGACCAGCACTTCCGCCAGAAAGACAGACTCGGGAGGTTGATTTATTTGATTGCATCGCATCCCGGCTTGCTGGGCGTCGGCATCGACGAAAACACCGCCGCCATTGTCGAGAATGAATTGTTGATCACGGTGACAGGC
The DNA here is from genome assembly GCA_034433295.1 of Anaerolineales bacterium. GTDB lineage: Bacteria > Chloroflexota > Anaerolineae > Anaerolineales > Villigracilaceae > Villigracilis. The sequence continues at coordinate 12,338 of DAOUAS010000045.1, forward strand.
ACGGGCGCAATTACCATTGTGGACGGGAACGAAATGGAAACCACCAATGTGGCGGAAATCGAAAACGGAGGGGCTGTTGCAATCAGCGGGCTTCGTGTTCATGTTTTGACCGAAGGCTGCTCGTTCGATATTGGAATCCGCAAGGCGAAAATTCCAACCCTCGAATTAATTCGTAAATAACACGCGAATTTTCCGCGTGTTAAAAATCAAAAAAGGAGAAGAAAAATGAAACGTCTGAAGTCAGTATTGTTTTTGATGGCCGCTTTCGTTCTGGCACTCTCCGCCTGTGGCGGACCCGCGCCCGAAGCACCGGCAGCCCAGGCGCCCGCCGCCGAAGCGCCGGCAGCCGAAGCCCCCGCACCGACCTTCAGCGGCACAGCCACGATTACTTTCGTGCAGGAGCCGGATAACCTCAACCCGATGTACACCGACATGTCCTTCTCGGGTTACCTGCGCCCGTTCTACCTCAAACCCTCCTGGGATTTCGATGAGAACGGTAAGCCCGTCCCGGTGCTTGCCAAGGAAATTCCATCCCTCGAAAACGGCGGTCTGACCGAGGACGGCTTGAGCGTCACCATCAAACTGCGCGACGACATTACCTGGAGCGATGGCGAACCCCTGACCGCGGATGATTACGTCTTCACCTACGACATGATCATGTCGGACAAGAACGTTCCTTTGACCCGCTATCCGTATGAAGATTACGTCACCAGCGTCGAAGCCAAAGACCTCACAACGGTCGTCATTACCTTCGACAAGCCGTTTGCGGCATGGCTCACATCCATATTCTATTGGGTGTTGCCCAAGCACGTTTTACAGCCCGTCTTCGATGCGGATGGAACCATCGATCAGGCTGAATGGAATCGCAACCCCACAGTGGGCGTCGGTCCCTTCATGTTGAGCGAATGGGAGACCGGTAGTCACCTCGCCTTTACCGCCAATCCCAATTGGATCAACCCGCCCAAACTGGAACAAATCTTTGTTCGCATCGTGCCGGATGACGCTGCGCAGGAAGCCGCCATCATCGCTGGCGACACGGATATCGGCGCGTTCCTTTCCTCCGACCAGATCGAAAAGCTCGAAGCGGGCGGCAAGGTGAAAGTTGTTGCGGTGACTTCCGGATACAATGAAGCTTGGTTCCTGAACGTGAATCCCGATACGGCACATCCCGCCATGCTGGATGTGAATGTCCGCAAGGCGATTGCCCTTGCCACCGACCGCTTCACGATCGTGAAAGACCTGTTGGTGGAAGATATCAATCCGGTCAATGTAACCTATTGGGACATGACCCTGCCTTACCAGACGGATACCCTCAAACCATACCCATATAATCCCGAAGAAGCCAAGAAATTGCTGGATGCCGCCGGTTGGGTGGACAACAATGGCGACGGAATCCGTGAAAAGGATGGCGTTGATCTGAAACTGCGCTACATTACCAATCAACGCGAACTGCGCAAGAACGTGCAGGCGGTGGTGGAACAACAGTGGAAGCTGGTGGGTATTGGCGCCGAACTGGTGAATTACTCCAGTGACGTGTTCTGGAACGGCTACAACGACGGCGGTCCGCAGGCGCAGGGTCTGTACGAAATCGCCGAGTATTCCAGTGTGCAGGATTCCTATCCCGATCCTGACGCATCCTCCGGCTGGACCTGCGACCAAATTACCAGCGCGGATAACCCGGAAGGTGGCAACAATCAGGGATATTGCAACCCGAAGATCGACGAACTGATGAAAGAGCAAGCCACCACCCTCGATCCGGTCAAGCGTAAGGAACTGTACAACCAGATCCAGCAGATCATGTACGATGATGTCATCTACATTGGCATGTGGAAGGATCCCGACCTGTGGTCGGTCAGCAGCCGCCTAAAGGGTGTAAAATTCTCCGGTGTGTACCCATTCTGGAATGCCTATGAATGGGAAATCGTCGAGTAATTTGATATAACCCCTAATCGATGCCCGCCGGGACTATTCACAGTCCCGACGGGATAACCCCAATTCAGCCATGACAAACTATATCCTTCGGCGGCTGGCGCAGGCCATCCCGCAACTTTTCATTATCAGCATCATATTATTTGCGCTGATGCAGGCATTTGGCGATCCCATCGCCACCCTGGGAGGACGTCTCCCGCCGCGCCCAGAAGATCGGGAACGGCTGCGCCGTCAATGGGGATTGGACAAGCCGATTTACATGCAATATGTTACCTGGCTGGTTGGCAACGATTGGCAAAAGATAGACATGGACGGTGATGGAGTGGGAGAGACGCCCGGCAAACGCGCGGGGATATTGCGCGGAGACTGGGGAAACTCGCTGGTCACGCGCAAGCCGGTTCTGGTGATGATTGGCGAACGCCTGCCCAACACTTTATTATTGATGCTTACCGCCGAACTTGTGATTATTCTTCTTTCTGTCGCAATCGGTTTGTATTCGGCGCTGCGCCCATACTCCTGGTTCGACAACCTGGTGACCGGGATGTCCTTCGTGGGATATTCCATGCCCGTCTTCTGGCTGGCATTGATGTTGATGTATATCTTCGCGGTCAACTTCCGCCGCTGGGGGTTGCCGTATCTGCCCACGGTGGGGATGTTCGACCCGGCAGTTGGCAAGGAGCCGCTCGAAGTTTTGAAGCACATGATTTTGCCGGTAACGACGCTGACCATCATCAGCACGGCATATTACAGCCGCTTTGTCCGTTCGAGCATTATCGACGTTTTGGGGCAGGACTATATTCGAACCGCCCGCGCCAAAGGCATAAAGTCGATGGTGGTTGTTTTCCGCCATGCCCTGCCCAACGCTGCCTTGCCCTTCATCACCATCATCGGTTTGGATATTCCCTTCCTGCTGGCGGGAGCAGTGGTCACGGAACGCATCTTCGCCTGGCCAGGCATGGGACGCCTGTTCATCGACCATATCGAACGCGCCGATTTTCCCATGCTGATGGGCATCCTGATGCTGATCTCTGTGGCTGTGGTCGTTTTTCAGATCATCACCGATGTGGTGTATTCCTTTGTAGATCCGCGCATCCGGCTTGATTAGGGAGCCTTACCATGACAGATACCACATCCCTGAATATTCCTTCAACTCCGCCCCTTTCTCCCATGGCGTTGGCAGTGCGCCGTTTTCGCAAACACCGCATGGCAATTTTTGGTCTCGTGCTTATTGTATTGCTCATCCTGTATGTCGCGTTTGCCGGACTGGTGTCAAAAGGTTATTGTGCGCCCATCGATCAATTTGTAAGCGGCGAGGACTGGGCAAACTGTAACGACACCAGCCTCAAATTGCAGCCGCCTTCCGCAGATCACATCTTTGGAACGGACGTCATTGGACGGGATATTTTCGCCCGCACCGTGTACGGCGGACAGATATCCCTGCTCATCGGCATTTCGGCCGCCATCTTTGAAGTTCTACTTGGGGCGCTAATCGGGGCGTTGGCGGCATATTATGGCGGCTGGGTGGACAATCTGTTGATGCGCTTCACCGAAGCCATGCTGAACATCCCCAGCCTGTTTCTGCTCATCATTGGAGCGCGCTTCTTCGGCAGCGGGTTACCGACTTTCAACTTCTTCGGGCGTGAACTCACCGGGAGCGTACTCATCATTATTGTTGTCATCGGTGCAACATCCTGGATGTACCTGGCGCGTATTGTGCGCGCCAATGTGCTTTCCCTGCGCGAACTTGATTATGTTTCCGCGGCGCGCGCCCTTGGGGCATCCGACCGCCGCATCATCTTTACCCATCTCCTTCCAAATACCACTGCCCCGCTTGTGGTCAGCGCGACGCTTGGCGTGGCCAATGCCATCCTTGCCGAGGCCTATGTCAGTTTTCTCGGCGTGGGCGTGCAGGGAGCCACCGCCACATGGGGCAACATGCTAGACGGCGCGTATCAATATCTTGAGTCCGCGCCCTGGTTGTGGTTCTTCCCCGGTACGTTGATTCTGCTCACCGTGTTGGGAATCAACTTTGTGGGTGATGGCTTGCGCGACGCGCTCGATCCACGCAGCGAACGCCGCATGTAATTGACATGGAAATTACCAGTTTGCAAAACCCCAAGATCAAACACATTGTCAAACTCCGCGAGGATAAGCGCCAGCGCCAGCGGGACGGATTGATGCTTGTGGAGGGACATGACGAACTGACTCTGGCTCTCGGCAGCGGGTTGATTCCGCAAATGCTTTTGACCGCGCCCGAGCTTAACCCTGCTCCGTTGAATGTTTCCAACGTTGACATTACCACCATCACCCGCATCGTCTTCGAGAAGATTTCCTACCGTGACAATCCCGATGGCTGGCTGGGAGTTTTTTCCATCCCCAAAACCTCGCTTGCTGACTTGAAACTGGGCGCGTTGCCTTTGGTCATCGTTGCGGAATCGGTCGAGAAGCCCGGCAACCTCGGCGCGATTCTCCGCACAGCGGACGCCGCTCATGTGGATGCGCTCCTCGTCTGTGACCCGCGCGTGGATTTGTGGAATCCCAACGTCATCCGCGCCAGCCGAGGAGCCGTCTTCACCGTGCCAACCGTCGAAGTTGATTCATCGTCCGCGCTGGACTGGTTCCGCACCCACGACATTAAAATTCTGGCAGCCACGCCCTCAGCGGAAGTCCTTTTCACCGACGCGGACATGAAACAGCCCACCGCCATCGCTGTCGGCACCGAAGATGAAGGGCTGACCGATTTCTGGATGCGGAATGCGGATACAAAGGTATTGATTCCAATGGCTGGGAAAGTCAACTCGCTGAACGTCTCGATTGCTACGGCCTTGATTACCTACGAAGCGGTGAGACAGAGAAGTTGAAAACAAGAAGAAAATGCAGAAGGCGGAACGCAGAATGGGGGAGGGGGAAAGGCGAGGAGAAAGGTGGAAGAATGAAGGATGAAATAAAAACTCCTTCCGCTTTTTTGTCTCCGCAACACCCGACCTTCGACTTTTGACCTTCAACTTTTTCCCCAGCAGGGGAGCGGGGGATTGCTTTGGTCGCGCCTTGCGATAACGAAGTTTCTTTATGCTTTCGATAAGTATTATTAGCGAAAACTTGACAAAATAAGAGAAATTCATATAATGACGACCATGTCAACCGGCCCAGAGCAAAAAATGGTCAGCATTTCAGACGCCATCAACCAGTATTTGCGCATGGTGGAACGCGCCCGCAGCAGGAAGACCATGCTTGCGTATAAGAACGCGCTCAATATTTTCTGCGAAATGCTGCGGGGAAAATCCATCGACCCCGACACCACCCCCATCGCACAACTCAATGAAGACCAGTTCGCAAAATTGATAGATTACCTCAACGTTTACACCACAGCGACCGAGCAGTTGTATTTGCAGGCAGTCAAGGGCTTCTACCTTTACCTGGATTCGGACAAACTGACCGAAGTCAACCAGTCACGGCTGACGGTGCTTATACGACAACGCGCGCGGCGCCCTGGCAAACACGCTCCGCAATATCAAATCGATGAAATCGAAACGATTTTGAAGGGAGTGCGGGATGTCCAGAACCTGGTCAACCCTGTGGAACGAGAAGATGCCAAAACCGCTAAGCTACGCGCATACCGTGATCGAGCGTTTTTGTTCACGCTGGCAGAGACAGGCTTTCGCGTCCACGAAGCCTGCAACCTGCGGCGCGGCGACATCGATTGGAATGAAGGGCGCGCCATTATCATTGGCAAAGGCAACAAGCAGGCTGTTGTCCGCTTTACCTCATACGTCTTGCAAGTCATAAAAGAATATCTTTTGCAACGCGCCGAATTGGATGGCGCTTCGGGCAAACAGTTGGGTTCCCTCCCCGTCTTTGCGCGGCATGACAAAGGCGCAGGAAAAAAGGTCAAGCCCATGACGACCACAACGGGGAGAAATATTGTCAAGGAACGTGTGGAACAATTTTTGGGAAAGGAAATGGTCGGAAAAATCACTCCCCACACCTTTCGCCATTATTTTGTGACATCCACCTTGCGTGGCACAGGCAACCTGGCGATTGCCCAAAGGCTTGCGCGGCACGAAAACATTCAGGTCACTGACAGATACACCCAACTGACCGACGAAGAACTGGACAAGGCATATTACGACGTATTCGAAAAAGATTCAAAGTGGATGAAGGATGACTGAACTGGATTCTTGGAACTTTCATGAGCACAATTATGAAGACAAGGGTTATAGTTTATACATCTTACCAATTTCCTCCGCCTTCCTCTCCACATGGTCCCGATACGCCTTCATCAAGCGCTTTGCCCATTCCCCTACCGCTTCGACAGGCTCAGCGTTGCGCCTCCCCTCCCCTACTGGATTTCCATCAATCGAGACAATCGGCACGATTCCGCGTGAACTGGATGTGAGAAACGCTTCATCGAATTTCCCATTGACCTCTGGCGCGCGGTACTCGACGAACATCCCCTCCCCTCTTGCGAGTCTCAGCACGGCGCGGCGTGTGACGCCCAGCAGGATTCCACTGCGGGCGGTGGTGAGCGTTGTGTCATTGCGAGCGAGCGGGAGCGAACGAAGCAATCCCTCACTGGCAGCAGGAGGTTGCCTCGTTGTCGCTGCGCTCCTCCTCGCAATGACATAGAAGTTCGACGTCATCCCCTCCAGAATCTTTCCGTTGTGAGTCAGCAAGACCTCGAACACATCACCTTTGACCAGTTTCCTCTGCTCGGCGCTCTTGGCGATGAAATCCGTGCCTTTGATGCGCGGGTTGCTGCGGGTGATTTCCGCAGTGATGACATGTACGCCATTTTGGTAAACCGATTCTGGCAGCGGCTCGAAGGGTTGGACGCCGACGTACAACGTTCCATTGTCTTTTGTCAAAATCAAACGGATACGCGATTCTTTTGGCAGGCACATCTTTGCCAGGTCGGCGAGACGAACCCGCAACGTGGACTCGTCCACCGACGGCTTGAGTCCGCTTTCAGCGGCAGGGGTGTACAACCGTTGAAGATGGGCATGAAGTCCCAAAGCTTTTGTCCCCCCTGAAAGCGTGCTGAACGTCGTATAAAAACCCTGAGGCAGTTTCTTCGTCATCTCATCGAGAGACTTTGCCTGTGTTCGGTGTGGCAGGTTTCCTGTGTTTGTAATTTTGAATGTGGCGATGGACATGAAAATGATTCTACCGCATCTGCGCGCGCTGAAAGAGCCAGACGCCCACGCCAAAGTAGAATGCTGTTAGCACAATCAATACCGTCAACTCATAAAGCACATCACTGAAACCGGCGCCGAGGGTGAAAATCTTGTTGAGTGCCACCACTGCATGAGTTGGGGGAAGAAAGTCCGCCAGCGCGATGCTCCTGCCTGCAATCGTAAACAAGTTCATGCGCGGAAGCGGGAAAGCCGCGCCCGTCAGAAACATCAAAAAACCGAGAGGGAAGTTGGCAATTACAAAAGCTTGTGAGACTGTCTTGGAAAAACAAGCCACAAGCAAGCCAATGCCGATGATGGACAAACTGGTGATTGCTGCGATTACAAAAGCCAGCCATAACGGACCCTGACTACGGAAGCCAAATGCAACCGCCGAGAGGAAGGTCAACAGGACGGAGCCGACCGAGACCGCTCCCAGCCAGAGGACTGTCCCACCAAGATATTCGAAGGAAGTCAGCCGCGTCAGGCGCAGGCGTTTCATTGCGCCCGTTTCGATGTCGCGGGCGGGAGTCATCGCCGCCTGGAAGATCATCAACACAACAGCCAATATCAGCAGACCTGGGACGTAATTTTCAAACTCCGTTCGCGCTGCCGAATTGCCCAGCGGAATTTCCACAAGGTTGACGGGACGCGCGGCGGAGGTGAATCCCTGTGTGTAGTTGTCGGCGACGGTCATTGCCATCACAGCCGCAACGGTGTAGGTCGGGTTGGTCAGGTCGCCGATGAAGGTCAAGTCTGTGTTGGCAGATGCGTCACCTGCACGAAATGCCGAAAGCCTCTCCGAAAAATCTTCGGGGATGATGACCAGCGCGGCGGCTTCGCGGTTGCGGAGTCGAGTCTCGGCGTCGGCGCGGTCTGTGGATTCAATCACTCTAAGCAAGGCGCTGCCATTTTCATACTTGATCTCACGCAAGCCATCCACCACATCCTGCCCCGCGGACAAAGTTGTACCGTCCGCTTGAACAACGGGCACATCCTGATTGATGACCAGCACGCCGTATGAAGTCGTTCCGCTTCCTCCCGTCATTAACCAATAAATAAAAACGAATAACGGGGCAAAAGCAAGGCTCAAGCCGACGACCCACAAGTCGCGCTTTTGCTCGCGGAGGCTCTTTCGAAAAACACTCCATAATCTTGTCATTCGCGCAATCTCCT
>DAOUAS010000046.1:0-2786 GCA_034433295.1 Anaerolineales bacterium
TATGGCCCTTTGCGGCGATCTGGAAACTGCTCGCGGTGATCGTGGAATTGACCGGACGCTTCGTGGCGATGGTCTTGGGCATCGTCCTCATCCTCGTCGGTGTCATCGTCAGCCTGACGATTGTCGGCGCGATCATCGGCGTGCCGCTGGTGATTATCGGTTTGCTGCTGCTCTTTCGCGGGATGTTTTAGACGCGCAGGGACACAGTGCCTGCCCTGAGCATGTCGAAGGGTCGCTGTGTCCCTGCTATGCGGTTCTATATTTGTGAGAGAACAGTCCCCGTATTCGATTCGAAAAGGATGACAGCGCTTTTCGAACTGGGGGAATCCGTACGATGAGAAAAATCGCAATGACGAGTCCATAGGTTAATGGCTTAAGGACCTCTCCCTGCAAGGAGAGGATATCGCCTTTTTTGCTCCAAAGGTAATGAAGCACAACCAAAGGCGCAATAAAATAGACAACCTGATGTAGGCGTTTCCAGTTTTTGCCGAGGCGTTTTTTCCAAATATCAAACGAGGTGATTGCCAAGGGAATAAGCAAAATAAATGCAATCGTTCCAACGATGAGGCGCGGCTTTTCGATAACTTCCTTTATTAAGGTACTCCATGCCAGTCCGAAATCCAAATCAGCAAAAATAACCACGTGAATCACGGCGTACATGAAGGAGTAAAGTCCAAGTGCGCGACGACGTTTGAGCGGTTCTCTCCATTTGAAGAGTGTGTTGAGCGGCGTGCACAGTAGGGATAAGACCAGCAGTACGAGGGCATGACGTCCCGTGCGGCGTTCCAGGTCTTGAATCGGGTTGGGCGAAAGGTTGCCTGTGGCGAAGTCGAAAATCAATAATGCAATTGCAGACCACGCGTAAAGGTGCACAGCAATTTGGAGGGGAGTGAAGGGGAATTTTTTCATAAAGATTGCGAGACTTCCGAAGTCTCCGAGACTTCGGAAGTCTGTTTTAATAGTACACGCTCAAGTCCATGCCGTCATACAAATGCGCCACCTGTTCGCTGTAACCGTTGAACGGCAGAGTGGCGCGGCGTTCGAATTCGCCGATGCGGCGTTCGGTTGCCTGCGACCAGCGCGGATGGTCCACAGCCGGGTTGACATTGGAATAGAAGCCATATTCGTTTGGCGCGACAGCGTTCCACAGCGTGGAGGGTTCTTCGACAACCAGCTCGATCTTGACAATGGATTTGATGGATTTGAAACCATACTTCCACGGGACAACCAGACGGATCGGCGCGCCGTTTTGGGGCAGGGTTGATTCACCATATAAACCTGTGGCAAGCAAAGTCAAATCATTCATGGCTTCATCGAGGCGCAATCCCTCCTGATAAGGCCAGGGATAGAATTCGCTTTTTTGTCCGCGCATTTCTTCGGGACGGTACACGGTCTCGAAGCGCGCGTATTTCGCATCCGAGGTTGGCTCGACTTCCTTCAGCAGGCTTGCCAGCGTAAAGCCATTCCACGGGATGACCATGCTCCAGGCTTCCACACAGCGCAGACGGTAGATGCGCTCCTCCTGCGGGAACTTCTTCAACAGTTCTTCGATGCCGAAGGTTTGGGGCTTGTTGACCAGCCCGCCAACTTCGAGAGTCCAGGGGCGGACGGTGAAATTCCGCGCCAGTTGCGCCACCTGTTGTTTATCCGTGGTGAACTCGTAGTAGTTGTTGTAATTGGTGATGTCTTTGTGAGTGTTGACCGGGTCGCCCAGTTCGTCAACAGCGTTGGACGTCGGTTCAGGGCGAATGTTTTCCACCTCTTCCGCAGCGGATGGCGCGCAGGCTGTCAACAGGGCGGCTCCCGTGGCGACCGTTGCGGCTTTCATAAAGTCGCGCCGCGAGAGATATACATGCTTCGGCGTGATCTCGGAGGAACGGACGGGAACGGATTTATATGAATGAGGCATGGCGAAAGTCTCCTCTGGTGAAAATTACAATGCTGGGTAGATGTCTCTATGATAAGGAAACTTTCCTGACGGTAGATGATAGATTGATTAGGAAATAACGTCACATCCCAGACTGGGAGGATGGAGTAAAATAGTTGCATGAATCGCAAAGTTCCGCTAAAAATCAGGAAACTGATGAAGGAGTTGAAGGAAGGGCTTGTCCGCATTTACGGGGACAGGCTGAAAGGCGTTTACCTGTACGGGTCATACGCGCGGGGCGATTACCGTCCCGGCTCCGACGTGGATGTGATGATTCTGTTGAAGGATTACAGAAATTATTGGAATGAGCAAGGCAAAATCAGCAAACTGGCAAGCGATGTCTCCCTCGAATATGACGTTACTGTAAGTTGTATTTTCATCAAGGAGTTGCAGTGGAAAACCGCCCGTGATGAAAGGCCATTGCTCTACAACATTCACAAAGAGGGAGTGTCTGCATGAAAGAGTATTCCAGCAAATTGCTGCATAAGGCGCTGGACGCCATTGAAGCAGCGGAGGCATTGCTGAATATCGACAAGGTTGAATTCGCGGCTGGGCGTGCATATTATTCCATGTTCTATGTTGCCGAAGCTTTGCCATATGACCAGTTTGACCTGAAACTCAACCAACATGGACAGGTCATTGCTGCGTATGGAAAGAACTTTGCAAAGACAAAAATTCTCGACCCAAAGTTCCATCGCTGGCTGCGGGATGGATTCGACAAACGCATTTCGGGAGATTATGGTGTTGATACGGGAATCGAGGAAGATATTGCGGCACACATGATCAACCAGGCGCAGGAGTTTTTGGAAGCCGCACAGGAATACCTGGAAAAATCGGGTGAATGAGTGCAACTCAAAAA
>DAOUAS010000047.1:0-42128 GCA_034433295.1 Anaerolineales bacterium
GCCTGCGTGATTTTGGATTCAAGCAAGTCGGCAAAGGTGTCGCTCAGGGCGAGGAAAATATCCTGCTTGCTGGGGAAGTAGAAATAGAACGAGCCTTTCGAGGTGTCGGACTCGCTCACGATATCGTCCACTTTGGTGTCGTGGTAGCCCTTGGTGGCGAAGACTTTCACCGCCGCTTCGAGGATGCGGGCGCGGGTTTCCTGTGTGGGGTCGGAGTTGGGCGTCGTCATGAGGTTGTAGACCGACTGGTCAGTCTAGTCTATTACGAAGAATATCACAATAAAAAATCCATGTCAAGCATGGCGTGGATTTGTATCATGGTTGCGCCAAAGTCAGGAAAAAAAGGGGAGGAGGAGTAAAAATCTGGCAGAAAAGATGAGCGGCAAAAATGTGCCGGGCGTATGCGGCATTGAAAAATCCGGACTGGCGGTACAAGGTTAAGATATGTTGATTGAGTCAGCCCGGCCTTGCCACAGTTATAAACGCCTGCTTTGCCCTGTTCTCGCGCCTGTCAACCTTTGCATTCGATTGACGACATAGGCCAGTGGATATGCCAGCAGGATGAGTAGATCCATCGCGGCGAATAGAAAATAGAGTTTCATCTTGCGCCTCCAATAATAAAAACCCTGGTTCTGTGTTTGCGTTCCATCGATTCGATCGGTTGTTATTCTGATTCAATTCTACAATCCTCGAAAAGCAAAGTCAACGCATGAATATTCCCCGCTGATATAACTCAAACGTCCTCCGTGTGGGAGGACGTTTGAGTTATAATTTTGGTGCCGAAGGAGGGAATCGAACCCTCATTCCCGTAGGGAACACGATTTTGAGTCGTGCGCGTCTGCCTATTCCGCCACTTCGGCTTTCGGTTATCGAGCGAACGCAAGTATATCAAACTCCAGCGAATAAGGTCAAGATGAAACTAGGAATTATAGGATTACCCCAATCAGGAAAAACCACCATTTATAACGCCCTGACCCGCGGTCACGCGCCCACCACCGCCAGCGCGGGACGCATCGAAGTCCACACCGCCGTGGTGGATGTGCCCGACCCGCGTGTGACCCAACTATCCGGGATGTTCAACCCGCGAAAGACGATCTATGCCAAAGTCACTTATGCAGACATCGCCGGGCTGGAATCCGGTTCGGCAAAAAGCGGCATCTCGGGACAGTTGCTCAACCAGCTGAATCAAATGGACGGTTTGATTCTGGTCGTGCGCGGTTTCGAGGACGACAATGTAATGCACCCGAACGGCAGTGTGAATCCACTGCGGGATGTGGACAGCATGTTGTCGGAATTGTTGTTGAATGATTTGGTGGCGGTCGAACGAAAATTGGAAAAGCTGACCGAGGAACGCAAGAAGGGCGGAACCGACAAGACGATCAATGCGAGGCAGACGGAACTCTTCGAGAAGTTGCACAAGACCCTTTCGGAAGACAAGCCCCTGCGGATGATGGAATTCACGCACGAGGAACAAAAGGAACTTTCCAGCTTTGGCTTGCTGACCCGCAAACCGATTCTGACCGTGTTCAACATGGGTGAGGGACAATCCGTGCCGGAGGCGAATCTCGACCATCCCAGCGTGGCGTTGATGGGCAAGCTCGAAATGGAAATCGCCCAACTGAGTCCCGAAGATGCCGCTGTTTTCATGGAGGAATATGGTATCAAGGAATTGAGTCTGAATCGCATGATCACCCTTTCCTATGACCTGCTCCAGGCGCAGACCTTCTTCACCGTCGGCGAGGATGAAGTGCGGGCATGGACGACCAAACGCGGGGCGACGGCTCAAGAATCCGCCGGGGAGATTCACACCGACCTTTCGCGTGGATTCGTCCGTGCCGAGGTGGTTCACTACGATGACCTGGTGGCGCTTGGCTCGATGAGCGAGGCCAAGGCAAAGGGAAAACTCAGGCTCGAAGGCAAGGAATATCTTGTGAAGGATGGGGATATCGTCCACATCCGTTCGAGTTTGTGATCTTTGCAGTTAACGCAAGTGTCCGACAGGCGATGGATCATCTTTCTTCCTTCGTTCGTCATCCAGTTATAATCCGAGCCATGAAAAATAGATCATGGCTCTTTCCTTTGGTATTACTGGCGGGGATAATTTTGTACTCGGCTTTTGCCGGGGTTGAAATCCCCGGCGATGGCTTTTCCACCTTTGGCTCAGACACGGTGCGCGCGGAAGTGGTTCAAATCCTCGAAGAAGGCGAAATCGATATGGGCGGGCACACCCAAAAGTATCAGGTTGCCCGTGTGAATATTCTGGAGGGGAAGTATGAAGGCATCCCGATGGAGATCGACTACGGCAAGCGCCAGGTGCGTTCAGACGAATATGACCTTGCAGTTGGTGACAAAGTGATGGTATCCATCAGCAAGACGGTTGATAACGTGGTCAACGCCTATTTTGTGGACTTTGTCCGCACCGCGCCGATCATCTGGCTGTCAGCCATTTTTGCCATTGCCATTGTTATCATCAGCCGCTGGAAGGGTATTGGTGCGCTTCTCAGCATGGCGTTCAGTTTGTATGTCATTATCGGGTACATCATTCCGCGCATCCTCGTCGGTGAGGACCCGTTGAAGGTAAGCATTATCGGTTCGATCATTTTGCTCGGTGTGACTCTCTATCTCACCTACGGCTGGACGCTCAAAACGCACGCGGCGGTCATCAGCATGATCGTGGTTTTGCTCATTACCGGGGCGCTTTCGGCGCTCTTTGTGGTCTTCGCCAAATTGAACGGCACAGGCGACGAAAACGTGATGTTTTTAATGCAGTTGATGGAGACTCCCATTAATCTGCGCGGACTGTTGCTAGGCGGCATGATCATCGGCGCGTTGGGCGTGCTGGACGACCTTGTCACCACGCAGGCTTCGGCCGTTTTCGAGTTGCATCACGCCAATCCGAACTTTGGTTTTCGCGCCCTGTACAACTCTGCCATGCGCATCGGACAGGACCACGTTGCGGCGACGGTCAATACCCTCGTGCTGGCGTACGCAGGCGCGTCCCTGCCCATGTTGTTGATGTTCTCCCTTGCGCGCGGGGACTACGGTTATTTGGTCAACTTTTCCTTTATTGCCGAAGAGGTCGTGCGGACTCTCGTTGGCTCGCTGGGGTTGATCGCTGCCGTGCCAATTACGACCGCCATCACCATTTTCTTCGCCCAAAGGTCAGAGTCGCTTGGGCGGTGGGAGCAGGTTCTCGGTCCAGAAGGGGAGGGTCACCATCATTGACCCCACCCCCACCCTCCCCAAATTCGCAGAATTTGGGGAGGGTGGGGGTGGGGCTGCAACCTTTTCCCGCCTCCTGCGTAGAAAAAGTGCAGTAAACAAAAAGGAGCGCTCGTGAACGAAGAACAAACCTGGGTGCTGGATGCCCAGCGAGGCAGTGACGAAGCGTTTACCAAACTCGTCGAAACCTATCAAACCCCTGTGTATAACCTGTGTTACCGCATGTTGGGCGAACCTGACCTGGCAGAGGATGCCGCGCAGGAGACGTTTTTGCGCGCCTACCAACACCTGCACCGCTATGACCAGAAACGCCCCTTTGCGACCTGGTTGCTTTCCATTGCGGCTCATTATTGTATAGACAAGCTTCGCCGCAGGAAGTTTTCGATTTTCTCGATGGATGAGGAGGATGAGGAAGGCAATACCTTCGAGATCGCCGATCCCGACTCCCCCAATCCCGAGATGGAATCAATGAAAGGACAGACCCGTGCCCGCGTCCAATCCATGCTCAAAGACCTGGATGCAACCGACCGCGCGGCAATCATTATGAGATATTGGTATGACTATTCAGAGATCGAAATAGCCGAGTCCCTGCGGCTGACGGTCAGCGCGGTCAAGAGCCGCCTGCATCGCGCCCGTAAAGAACTGGCTGGCATGTGGCAGGAGGAGGAAACCCGTTCCCATGCCGAAAGGAGAACCTATGAATCACCAGCCTTTTGAAGATTGGCTTCTGGAAGATAAGAACCTGAGTCCCACCGAGAAGCGGGAACTTGACCTGCACCTGCGGACTTGTTCCCGCTGCACGTCCCTTGCCGAAATCGAGCTGGCGCTTCGCTCCGCGCCGGTCGTCTCCCCTGTTGCGGGATTCACATTGCGTTTCCAGCAACGCCTTGCCGTCCAGAAGGTGGCCGAGCGCCGACGCAGATTATGGGGAACAATCATTTTAGTAGTAGGCGGAGCGGGGCTGCTTGGCTGGCTTCTCGCTCCGCTTCTGTTCGCCTTTCTCGCCGCGCCTGTGGAATGGGTCACAGCGGGGATTGGCTATTTTCTATTCCTCCTTACCTCCCTGCAAGCCCTGACTGAGGTGATCGCCGTTTTGGCGCGCATGGCAACGGACTTTATCCCGCCCTACGTCTGGATGGTGATCGCCTCCGCACTGGCCGGGCTTGGTCTTTTGTGGACGGTTTCAATCTGGCAATTCAGCCGCACCCCGCAAGGAGTTACCGCATGAAAAGTAAACTGACAACCTTAATTCTCTTACTGGCGCTCATATTTATGCCAACCGCCAGCGCCCAGGCACAAAGTCCCAACGGCGGTGATGTCTTCCTGTTGGGGCAAAGTTATACCCTCGCCAGCGGTGAAACGCTCGATGGCAGTCTGGCTGTCGTTGGGGGGAATGTCGTGATTGAAGAAGGCGCAACCGTCAACGGTGATGTGGTCGTGGTCGGCGGAAACCTGAAAATCAACGGAGATGTCAACGGCGACGCCGCCATCATCGGCGGAAATTTGAGCGTATCGGCTGAGGTTGATGGCGATGTTGTCATCGTCGGCGGACAGGCCGTGTTGACCGAAACTGCTGTCGTGGACGGTAATGTCTCCTCAATTGGCGGACAGGTCGAGAAGGAACCCGGAGCCGAGGTCACTGGAACCATTACAAATAATGCTCCTCCGGTGGATGTCCCAGATGTCCCAACCGCTCCCAATGTACCCAACGCGCCGGAAGTTCCCAGCAAACCGGACTTCAATGTGAACTTCAACCCCTTGTGGGATATGTTGAGTGTCATCGGGAACGCGCTGGCAGTGGCTGCCATTGGCATGTTGCTGACCCTCTTCCTCCAGCCTCAACTGGACCGTGTGGCGGATGCCGTTGTGCGACAGCCCGTCCTCGCTGGAAGTTTCGGCTTGCTGGCGGTCGTGGTCACGCCGCTTGCCATCATCCTCATGATCGTTACGTTAATCCTGATTCCGGTGGCGATTTTGGTTGCCCTACTTCTCCCGTTGGCTTGGCTTTTCGGTATGATCGCGCTTGGGCAGGAAGTTGGCGAGCGCTTTACCAAAGCGATTAACCAAATTTGGTCACCTGTCCTCTCCACAGGTTTCGGAACCTTCCTGCTTGTTCTAGTGACCGGCTTCATCGGGCTGATCCCATGCGTCGGCTGGCTGATTGCCTTCCTTGTGGCTTTGCTTGCTCTCGGCGGCGTGACCATGACTTGGTTCGGCACGCGCAATTCGCCCGGCAGAATCGCCCCGCCACCATCAGCGCCCGTGGAAATCCCACCCGCCTCGTAAAGGCTCGAAATCTCGCATGATATAATGAAAACCGCTTTGGTAATGACGCCAAAGCGGTTTTGTTTTCATGGAGGAAGACATGTTCAAGCATGAAATACCCGATACCCCAATCCATAATGCCCCCCCGCCCCTGATCGAAGTTAAAGGTTCCCACCGCGAGATGGGACGTCAGATTGGCGAAGCCGCCCGCGAACAGGTCCAGCACAGCGTCGCCAATGCCCATGTTCTGATTGACGCCGCCTACAGCACCCTTGAACTCACCTGGCAGGGAGCGCAAATCCAATCGCGGAAGTCCCTGCCCTTTGCCGAGGAGCGTTACCCGCAATACGTCGAGGAAATGCACGGCATCGCCGAAGGCGCAAACGTCGAATTCGACGATATTGTCGTGCTGAATGCAATGGAGGCAGTCACCAGTGATGCCTTGCACCTCACACGTTGTACCAGCATGGCGGTCAACGAGCAACGCACAGCGGACGGTCACGTGCTGGCGGCCCACAACGAGGATTGGATTCCCGAAGATGAAAATGATGTGCTGGTCATTTCTGCCAAACCGGAAAAGGAACCTCCCTTCCTTGCAATGAGTTACGGCGGACTCCTGCCCAATGTGGGATTCAACGCCTATGGCATCGCCCAACTCATCGACTCGGTTTATCCCAGCGATTCGCGAGTGGGAATTCCACGTCTTGTGGTGGCGCGGGCTGTGTTATCCTCCCGCCGTATTTCGGGCGCAATCGGACGCGCCGTCGTGACCCACCGCGCCGCGGGCTACAACCATCTGCTGGTCCACGAGAGCGGAGAAATCTATTCCATCGAAGTCTCGGCGCGCAGGTTCGAAATCCTGTACTCACATGACGGCTACATGGTGCATACCAACCATTATCTTGACCCGCACATGAAGCCGGTGGAGAAGGACCCCGAGGAGTTGATCTCCTCACGCGTGCGGTATTTCCGCGCTTCCCGCCTGTTGCGACAAAATGACAAGCACACCATCAAGAGCCTGCAATCCATTCAACAGGATCACGTCAACGTCCCGAACTCGATCTGCAACCACAATATTGCAGGCAGCGATCCGCTTGACCGCGAGAAGACCATCAACGCGCTCGTCATCGACCTGAACATGCGCGAGATGCACATCGCATGGGGGAATCCCTGCCAGAACACGTATTGCACGTATCATTTGGATGAATAAAACGGAAGCCCCTAAAGGTTTCCCGAACCTTTAGGGGCTATATAAATTATTTTCTTCGATATACTCGCTGACGGTGGGAAGCACATAGCAGCGATAGACTCCCCCATTTGCAATACGGCGGCGGATTTCGCGTGACGCCAAATCCTGGAGCGGCGCATCGATGAAAACCACCTTCTCCGTCAGCCCGGGGATTTTCTCCTCCAGCGCGGACAGGTCAAACGGATCGCCGGGGCGGCGCATCACGCCGATTTTGGAAACCTCAGCCACGAGTTCGGCGGGAAGACGCCATGTTGGCAAATCGCGCAGGGAGTCCCCGCCGAGCAAAAGGACAATATCCGCATCTGGTTCCAATTCGGACAGAATCCTTACCGTGTCCACTGTGTAATGCGGGCCGGGACGCTCGATTTCGAGATATGAAATCTCAAAGGATTCGTTACCCGCAATTGCCCGCTTCAACATTTCAAGGCGGTGTGGGAGCGGCGTGATGGATTGATCCAGTTTGTGCGGCGGATCGGGGGCAAGCATCCACAACAGGCGCGAGAGTCCCAATTGGTGGATGGCTTCGCTGGCAAGAATCAGATGCCCGATGTGCGGCGGATCGAATGTCCCGCCGAAAAGACCGATTTTTATCCTTGACATGAGGTTAGTATATCGCAAAGTTTTATCGGACATTTTCCGATTCTTTACACATTCTTCATATTCAACGGATATGATACAGGCATCAAAGGAGATACCCATGTCTACAAAAAATAAATGGATTATCGGCGCTGGCATCACTGTCGGCTTGATTGTGTTGTTCTTCCTGCCATCCATCTGGCATGTCCTGTTCCCATACCAGGATTATGGCATGTGGGGAGGAATGCATATGCGCGGCGGGTATGACCCGGCTTTTTCCCCCATGTTCGGCGGAATGGGGTTCGGCATGTTCTTCATGTGGCTGATTCCACTTGGATTGTTGGTTCTAATTGGATTGGCCATTGCCGCGTTGATCAAGTATCTGAAAACGCCTCCATCGCAATAAGTATTTCCACACCCTCCCCCCGCCTTCGGGGGGATTTTTTTGTTTAAGTCAGATGGTATACTTTGCATATCGTCCATCCATCGATAAATGCTTTTCGATAACCGATGTCTCGCTCAAAGAAGGGTGCATCCCAGTGTGTCTTTTGAACTGGAAGGTCAAAAAAGGAACAGGCTATGAATAATTCCCTTTATCAAACCGTCCTCAGGGAACTTGAACTCCGCGTGGAAGACATCCGCCCGTCGGATATTGTGTTGTTTTCCGAGCCATTGCGTTCCGCCTTGAATTTCACAGTCCGGGCGGGACGTTTCAGCCTGACAGAATTCACAGAGAGACTGGAGTTTACGCGGGAAGAGGCAAAAAAGATAGCGGACCTTTTGGTGGACCGCGGTTTGTTCGAGGTCAACAAGTACTCGAATGAGAAGGAAACCTATTATGAGTCGCGCATTTCGGGGACCACGCGTCCGCTCAAGCGTCCGCCATCAGACATTTGGAACAAGATCGATTAACCGGCATGGCAGACAAAAACTTCCTCCGCTACGAAGAACTCAAGGCACAGGTCAATTTTCATAATTATCGCTATCATGTACTGGATGCTCCCGTTGTCAGCGATTTGGAATATGACCGCCTGCTGAATGAACTCAAGCAGATCGAAGGCGACCACCCGGATTGGATCACGCCTGATAGTCCCACCCAGCGGGCCGGAGCCAGGCCGGCTGACCGTTTCGAGAAGGTTCGCCACCCCCGACCGATTCTCTCGCTATCCAACGCCTTTGGCGCAGACGATGCGCGGGCATGGTACGAGCGCGTCCGCAAGTTGGATGACCGTGTGGAGAAAGCGCAGTTCGTCGTCGAGCCGAAGATCGACGGGCTGTCGGTTGTCCTGCATTACCGTGACGGTTTGTTCGTGCAGGGAGCCACTCGCGGCGACGGCGAAATCGGCGAAGACATCACCTCCAACTTGCGGACAATGCGGGCAATACCTTTGAGAATACCTGTAAATGATAAATTGGGAAATGGGGATCGGGAATCTGGTTCCCAATCTACCAATCTGCCAATCCCTAATTACCTTGTCGTTCGCGGCGAAGCCTTCATTCCCAACAAGGATTTCGAGGAACTCAACCGCAAGCTCGAAGAGGCCGGAGAGAAGACCTATCTTAACCCGCGCAATACAGCGGCGGGATCGCTGCGCCAACTTGACCCGCAGTTGACCGCTTCGCGTCCGCTGACTTTGCTTGTCTATCAAATCGTCTTTTCCGAAGGTGGCGAAGTGCCGACCTCGCAATGGGAGATTTTGGAATACCTGAAGGCTTTGGGATTCCCCGTCACGGATGTGGCAAAGCGCTTCGATGATTTGGACACCGCGATTGCCTACACCGAAACCTGGGACGCCGGCCGCGACAAGCTGCCCTACGAAGCCGACGGCATGGTCATCAAAATCGATGACTTGACTCTCGCCGCCGACTTGGGCTTCGTGGGCAAGGACCCGCGCGGAGCCATTGCCTTCAAATTTCCAGCCCGCGAAGTGACCACAACCTTGAACGACATCGGCGTCGCGGTGGGACGTACGGGCGTGCTGACTCCCTACGCCATGCTCGAACCTGTCGAGATCGGCGGCGTGATCGTGGAACGCGCCACCCTGCACAACTTCGACTTCATTGCCGAGAAGGACATCCGCGTGGGTGACCGCGTGCTGGTAAAACGCGCGGGCGAAGTCATCCCGTACATCATCGGTCCCGTTGCCGATGCGCGTTCCGGCAAAGAGAAAATTTACCAGCCGCCGGCGAAATGTCCCGCCTGCGGGGAGGTGGTCGAACATTTCGAAGGTGAAGTGGCTTGGTATTGCGTCAACGTGGCCTGTCCCGCCCAACTGCTGCGGAACATCGAACACTTCGTGTCACGCGGCGCGATGGATATTGTCGGCTTGGGGACGAAGATCGTCGAGAAGTTGATCGAAAGCGGCAAAATTCACGACGCGGCGGAAATCTACACTCTGACGCGGGAAGACATTCTCGAAGCGGTCACCAAGAAGGATAGGAAGACAAAGTCCGAGCCGCCCGGCAAAATGGCAGACAATCTTCTCTCAGCCATCGAAACCTCGAAGCGCCAGCCGCTCAACCGTCTGATTACGGCGTTGGGAATCCACGGCGTCGGAGAAGTGATGGCGGGAGATTTATCCCGTGCGTTCGGAAATCTATCCGCACTGTCAAAAGCCAGCGCCGAGGAGTTGCAACAAATCGAAGGCGTGGGACCCAACATCGCCGAGTCCATTGTGGACTGGTTTGCCCAGCCCGCGAATCAAAAAGTCATCGAGAAATTGAAGACGGCGGGAGTGGACCCAAGCGTTCAGTTGTCAGAGTCCAGCGAACAATTTAGGAAGTTGAGTGGCTTGACCTTCGTGGTGACCGGAACCCTGCCGACCCTGACCCGCGAAAGCGTGAAAGAGTTGATCGAGAGCAACGGCGGCAAAGTCACAGACAGCGTCAGCAAGAAGACCAGCTACCTCGTGTTGGGTGAAAATCCCGGTTCCAAAGCGGACAAGGCGCGCGCCTTGGGAATCAAAATTTTGGATGAAGTTGGGTTGAGGAAACTCATCAACCCATAACCTGCGCCCCATATCTTGCATCTCGTACCTTGTATCTCGTAACTAGACAGAACCCCTCCCCTCGGCTAAACTTGCGCCATTCTGTTTTTGGAGGAACTTCATGGATTTCCACAACACCGACGACGCCGTCACCCGCCGTATCAAGGCGATGAACGACCGCATTCATTATCTCAAGACAAATGACCTTTATTTCTACAACCAGCCCGTGCAGGAGATTTTGCCCGGCAACAAAGTGCTGGTCAACGGGCGCGAGATGGGGATGTACGCCTCTTACAGTTACCTCGGACTGGTCGGGCATCCGCGTATCAACGAAGCCGCAAAGAAGGCGGTGGATAAATTTGGCACGGGGACCAACGGCGTCCGTACCCTGGCTGGCACGCTGACCATTCACACCGAACTCGAAGAGACGATTGCAAACTTCAAACATGCTGAAGCCGCCATCACCTACACTTCGGGTTATGCCACCAACCTGACCGTGGTCTCCACCATGATGGGGCGCGGCGATTACGTCTTCTCGGACAAGATCAACCACGCCTCCATCGTGGACGGTTGTCTCATGTCTGGCGCGGAATTCCGCCGCTTCCGCCACAACGACATGGCACACCTCGAAGGTCTGCTCAAGAACGCGCCCGCCGAAGTTGCCAAACTCGTCATCGCAGACTCGGTCTTCAGCATGGACGGCGACATCATCGATCTGCCGAAGATGGTCGAATTGTGCAGAAAATACAACGCCTGGCTGATGATCGACGAGGCGCACTCCGTCGGCGTGCTTGGCGAAAAAGGCACGGGCATCGAAGAACACTTCAACATGTACGGCGTCATCGACATCAAAATGGGAACCCTGAGCAAGACCATCCCTTCGGTGGGTGGGTATGTTGCGGCGCGAAAGGAAATCATCACCTACCTGCGCCATGCCAGCCGCGCCTACATTTTCTCCGCCGCCCTGCCGCCCGCCCAGGCTGGCGCCGCCAACGAAGCCTTCAAGGTGATTTTGGACGAGCCCTGGCGCATCCAGAAATTGAATGAAAACACAAAGCAATTTATCGGTGGGTTGAAGAGTAGGGGCTTCGACACCCTGCTGACCGAGACCGCCATTGTCCCCGTTTTGTGCGGTGAAGACGACATGGCATTTGCCATGACCCGCGAATGTCAGCACAACGATGTCTTTGTTTTGCCAGTGGTTTCTCCCGCCGTGCAGGAGGGACTCGCCCGCCTGCGAGCCACCGTCACCGCTGCGCATGAAGCCGATGAGATCGAACGCGCAATGGATGTGATTGGAGAGGCGGGGAAGAAACTGGGGTTGGTCAAGTAGGAAAGCATCAGACCTCGGAGGTCTTCAAGACCTCCGAGGTCTTTTTTTTTTAATTCTGATAGTTTCTGATAGATTTTTTATAACATTTTTCTTATAAATTCCCTGTACAATGTCGTCCATTGAACAAGGAGTTTAGACTATGAAATGGCAATGGAAACTTGGAACATTTGCAGGGATTGACGTTTACGTCCACGCAACCTTTCTTCTTCTCATCGGCTGGGTGGGATTCAGCCACTGGGTTCAACACCAGGACCTTGTCGAGGTCTTCAAAGGCGTCGGTTTCATCCTCGCCCTTTTCGCCTGTGTTATTCTGCACGAATACGGTCACGCGCTCACCGCCCGCAAGTACGGCATCAAAACCCGCGACATCGCCATTTACCCCATCGGCGGCGTAGCGCGGCTGGAACGTATGCCCGATAAGCCCATTCAAGAATTGTGGGTGGCGTTGATGGGACCCGCCGTGAACGTGGTCATCGCCGCGATTTTGTTCGCCTATCTCTTTCTGACCTCGGGGCTAGTCCCGCTCACCGACCTGACTATCGCTTCGGGCAGCTTCATCGAGCGTGTCATGCTGGTGAACATCACCCTGGTCTTGTTCAATCTCATCCCCGCCTTCCCCATGGATGGCGGACGCGTGCTCCGCGCCCTGCTTGCCATGCGCATGGAATATGTCAAGGCAACGCAGATTGCCGCAGCCATCGGTCAGGGTATGGCGTTGCTGTTCGGGTTCGTCGGTTTGTTCTCGAATCCCTTCCTGCTGTTCATCGCCTTCTTCGTTTGGATTGGCGCATCGCAGGAAGCCAGTATGGTGCAGATGAAGAACGCCATCAGCGGAATTCCCGTCGGGCGTGCCATGCTCACCGACTACAAGAGCCTCTCGCCGCGTGACCCGCTCTCGCAGATGGCTCAATTGATTTTGACCGGTTCCCAGCATGACTTCCCGGTTCTCGACAATGACCGCGTGGTGGGCGTCGTCACCCGCGACGATTTCCTCGCCGCCCTCACCCGGCACGGACAGAACATCGCCATCTCGGCAGTTATGCGCAGCAACCCGCCAGCCGTCGACTCGTACGAGATGGTTGAAAGCGCGCTGACGCGGATTCAGGAATCGGGCATCCCCGCCCTCCCCGTCACCCACAGCGGACAACTGGTGGGCATCGTCACCGCCGAGAATATCACCGAGTACCTGATGATCCGCTCTGCGTTGAAAGCGTCACGGATGATGGTATCGATGTAGTTTTTCGTCATTGCGAGGAGGGCGACAGCCCGACGAAGCAATCTCCTCATGCCATGGGATTGCTTCGGGCGAAACAGCACCGCCCTCGCAATGACAGTGGTAGATGAGAGAACTCTCACTCACAAACTTTTCCGCCTCCGCTATACTCGTTACATCCCCGATGGGGAGTAGCCGCCCGAAGTTCGGGTGGAACTGCCGACAATACGTGGCGCAAGGCGCCACCGGCTGTTCTGTAAAAGGCAAGACCATCGTCCAACCTTTTGGCGATGGTCTTTTTATTTTGACAAGTTACTCCGTGCTGAGCGTAGTCGAAGCACAATTACCGCAAGCCCTTCGACTCACCTGCACTGTGCGCAGGCGCAAGTGACGCTCAGGGCGAATCAAGAGGAATCATGCTCGGCCAAATCGAAGCAACAATCTTATCCGCTCTGCAAACCATCTTCGACCAGTTCGGCTGGGTACTGTCTGGCATCCGCATGTTGGTCAGCATTCCCGCCGGGCTGGCAAGAATCCCCTTCCCAAAGTTCTTTTTTGCCACCTTTATCGGAGCCTATATTTGGTGTACACTTTCCATCGGCGCAGGATATCTGCTCGGTCATGAGTGGATGCTTATCAGCGACTATATCAAGACACACATGCCTTTGGTCGCCTCAGCGGCGGCTGTGGTTGTCGGCGTGTATCTCGCCTGGCATTTTCGCAAACGCATCCCTGTGCTGGCTTGGATAAAAACAAGAAAACTGGATAATAACGAACTATGAACTGGCATCTGATCGAAATTCAGGAAAGTATTGCAGATCTCAACTCGGACGGCAAAAGCGGCTTGACCAAATCCGAAGCTGCCTCCCGCCTCAAAAAATACGGCGTGAACGAACTCGTCGAACGCGGCAGGCGGACTCCACTGCAAATCCTGTGGGAACAACTTACAGCCACGATGGTTTTGATTCTGATCGCGGCGGCAGTGGTGGCGGGATTGCTGGGCGATACAAAAAACGCCATCGCCATCCTCGCCATTGTCGCATTGTATGCCCTGCTTGGATTCAGTCAGGAATACCGCGCCGAGAAAGCCATCGCCGCCCTCAAGAAGATGTCGGTGCCGAACGTGCGGGTGATCCGCGACGGGCAATTGCAGGAACTCCCCGCGCACGACCTCGTCCCCGGCGACGTCATTCAACTCGAAACGGGCAACGTCATCCCCGCCGACCTGCGCCTGCTCGAAGCTGTCAACCTGCGGATTCAGGAAGCCGCGCTCACGGGCGAGTCCGAGCCGATTGAAAAACACACAGCCGCGCTCTCCAATAACGAGCTTCCCATCGGTGACCGCCGCAACATGGGTTACATGGGTACCATCGTCACCCAGGGGCGCGGACTTGCGCTCGTGGTCGCCACGGGAATGCAGACTGAACTCGGCAAGATCGCCGAACTCATCCAACAGGTCAAGCAGGAAAATACTCCGCTGCAACGTCGGCTGGATGCGCTTGGTAAAAATCTCGCCATCATCGGCGTTGGCATTGCCATCCTGATCTTCATCCTCGGGCTGATGCGCGGCGACGAACTCCGTCACATGCTGCTCACCGCTGTCAGTGTCGCCGTCGCCATCGTGCCAGAAGGTTTGCCCGCCGTTGTTACCATCACACTCGCGCTCGGCGCGCAACGCATGTTACAGCGCAACGCCCTCATCCGCAAACTGCCCGCCGTGGAAACGCTCGGCTCGGTCACCGTCATCTGCTCCGACAAGACGGGCACGCTGACCGAAAACCGCATGACCGTGGTTTTGCTGGACGTTGCCGAACATGCTTTGGATTTGACTGAGGAGGTCGGGCGCGGCGGAATGATTCACGCCACCCGCATGGGGACTCCGGTCCAGTCCTCGCTCTCGCTGGCAGCGATTGGCGGCGCGCTCTGCAACGACTCGAAACTGGTGGACACAGGCGACGACCGCTTCCACACGTTGGGCGACCCCACCGAAGGGGCGCTGGTGGTTGCTGCCGCCAAGATGGGCTATTGGAAGTCCGCGCTCGACGCGTCCTTCCCCCGCGCGGCAGAACTGCCCTTCGACTCGGAGCGCAAGCGCATGACCACCGTCCACAATCTGGAGCGTTATGACCCCACCATCCTATCGGGATTGGAGATCGGTTCCCGTCGTTACATTGCCTTCACCAAGGGAAGTGTAGATGGACTGCTCGGCATTGCGTCCCATGTTTGGGTGGAGGGAAAGTCCCAATCGCTCGACTCAGGCTGGAGGTCCCGAATCGAAGCGGCGAATGAACGTCTCGCGAAAAAGGGGATGCGCGTCCTCGGAGTCGGATTCCGCCTGATGGATTCCATCCCCGACGTGATCCAGACCGACCTCGAACAGCAGTTGACCATCGTCGGGCTGTTCGGCATGATTGACCCGCCGCGTAACGAAGTGAAAGATGCCGTCGCCACCTGCCGCGCCGCAGGTATCCGACCCGTGATGATCACAGGTGACCATCCATTGACAGCCATCGAGATTGCACGTCAGCTTGGCATCACCGATAACGGGCGCGCGTTGACTGGCGTGGAACTCGAAAACCTGAGTTTCGATGAACTCAAGAATGTCGTGGAGGAAGTCAACGTGTTTGCCCGCGTTGCGCCCGAACACAAGTTGAAGATCGTGCAGGCATTGCAGGAAAAGGGTCACATCGTCTCGATGACCGGTGACGGCGTGAACGACGCGCCCGCCCTGCGCAAGGCGGATATTGGCGTGGCGATGGGCATCACGGGCACGGACGTCTCGAAGGAAGCCTCCGACCTGGTGCTGCTCGATGACAACTTTGCCACCATCGTGGCTTCGGTGCGCGAAGGCCGCACCATCTACGACAACATCCGCAAGTTCGTGCGTTTCAGCGTGGCGGGGAATATCGGCAAGGTGCTGGTGATGCTGCTCGCGCCGTTTTTGGGGAAGCCGCTTCCGCTGCTGCCTTTACAATTGCTCTGGCTCAACCTGCTGACAGATGGTCTGCTGGGGCTGGGCATGGGCGTGGAAAACCCCGAAGTAGACACGATGAAGCGCAAGCCGTTCTCGCCGAAGGAAGGCGTCTTCTCGCGCGGCGCCGGTGTGCAAACGATTTGGGTCGGCGTGATGATCGGCGCCATCGCCCTCGGACTTGGCTTGTGGTATTTCTTCTCTGGTCGTCCCGAATGGCAGACGATGATCTTCACTTCTTTGGCGTTCATGCAGGTCTTTCAGGCGCTGGCTTCGCGCTCGTCCAAAAACTCACTTTTCAAACTGGGCGTGTTGAGCAATCCCCTGCTGGCGGGAATGGCGTTATTGGTAGTCGCTTTGCAAATGGCGGTGATGTACATCCCTCCGCTGGCGGCCTTCTTTGAAGTCCTCCCCCTCAGCGGCTGTGACCTGTCCATTGCGGCGGGCGCGGGCGTGCTGGTGTTTGTGGTGATGGAAGTGGAGAAGAAGTTGAAGAGGTAATTCAGTGGGCATTGAGCAGTGAGCAGAAAACCCGCCTCACACGATTTGTTCCTTCGCCTTCCTTTGTGCCCCTTTGGTGGCAAAGGTTTAATTCTTCCTCGCCACCAGAATCCAATCCCAGGGATACGGTTCCCCCATCCATTCCGGCACCGTGTCATCTTCCATCTCGGTCTTCCAGTCATATTCCATCTTCACAACCTCGAGTGGTTCGAGATTCATTTCATCGCGCGCCAGCACAAGCAATTCCTCGCGCAGGTAGTGTTTGGTCGGCTCGGTGCCGCGGATGAAGACGCCTTGCACCGTACAGTCTGGCCGGATGATGTAACTTGCATCCACCTCGGCTTCCGCTTCGCGCGGCGACATGCCTTCCTTGCGATACCATTCCGTTTCACGAAAGTAGCTGAAGAGCAGCGACTCCACTGACGGCACGTTGAGGATTAGATGTCCTCCGGGCTTGAGGCGGGACGCCATGCCGCACAGGAAGTTCATCCGCAGATCGGGGTCGGGCATCAACACCGCGTTGAGCGAAACGATCACATCCACCAGCGGAAGGTGTTCCACCGGCTGGGACAAGTCCGCCTGTTCGATGTGAATGTTTTTCAAATCAGCGCAGCGTTTTCGCGCGGATGCGAGCAGTTTGTCTGAAAAATCATATCCATACACCGCGCGGAATTTTTCGGAAAGATAGGGCAGCATCTTGCCGGGTCCGCAGCCAAAATCGGCCACATCCTTTTCGCGTGAAGCAAACCGTTTCACCTGCTGACCGATCATTTTCGAACGACCGTAGGTGAAGGCGTCGATCACATGCTCATCGTACTCATTTGCGAACCCGTTCCAATAATTGACATCCATGTCTGCTGATCTTTCCTGTCGGGAATATTTTCTACATCTTACATCTTGATTTATCAAATGACAAGTTTTACAGGGAGGCAGTTTGTCTGTCACCGGGTTTCTTACATAAATCGAATAAAAAATTCAGCAAACGTTAATCCCTGAATGGTATCTTTTCCCGGAAAGCAGGAACTGGAGGCAGTTTTGAACAAAAGTTTGAAGTATATTTTTGTGATACTTGTCATTATCGTGGTGGGACTTGGCTCCTTCGCCGGCGGATTCGTCGCCGGACATATGATTCCGGTTGCCGGTATCCCCGGATTATCCGAACCCCTCACAGTGGCCCCGCCCACAGTATCGCCCCAACAGCAGTCTGCGACGCCCTCTGAACTCCAGACGCTTTTCCAGCCCTTCTGGGAGGTGTGGACTCTGGTCCACGAAAATTATGTGGATCAGCCCGTGAATGATGTCGAACTCATGCGCGGCGCGATCAACGGTATGATGGAGGCGCTCGGTGACCAGCATTCTTCATACATGAGTCCCAAGGATTTTGCGGATGCCAATGCCGGTCTCGAAGGCGAATATGAAGGCATCGGCGCGTATGTGGATACCACTACCAAGTACCTGACCATCACCAGCCCCATGCCCGGTTCCCCCGCCGAGAAGGCCGGACTCCTGCCAGGCGATCAAGTGGTTGCCATCGACGGCGAGGACATGACCGGTATCAACGCGGAGGTGGCGCGCACCAAAGTGCTGGGACCCGCCAACACGGTAGTGCATCTCACCATCCTGCGCGAAGGAGAGGATAAGCTCCTCGAATTCGATGTGACTCGTGAAAAGATATCCATCAAATCGGCGTCAGGGAAAATGCTCGACAGCGGCGTTGCCTACATTCAGATTACAACTTTTGGAGACAAGACCACGCCCGAACTGCTTCAAGCCTTGAAGGAGTTGATGTCTCAAAACCCAAAGGGTATCATTCTAGACCTACGTAACAATGGCGGCGGTTATTTGCAGACCGCGGTTGAAGTCACTTCACAATTTCTGGATAACGGCGTTGTGCTGTACGAACAATATGGCGATGGGAAACGCACGACCTTCGACGTCATCCCAGGCGGATTGGCCGCCGACACAAAAATCCCCATGGTCGTGCTTATTAATGAGGGTTCCGCGTCAGCCTCGGAAATCGTCGCTGGCGCCTTGCAGGATACGGGACGCGCCAAACTGGTCGGTGAGACATCTTTTGGGAAAGGCTCGGTGCAAAACTGGATTCAGCTCAGCGGCGACAATGGCGCGGTGAGAATCACAATCGCCAAGTGGCTCACCCCAAAGGAAAAGACCATCCACGAAATTGGGCTGACTCCTGATATAGTTGTGGAACGGACCGAAGAGGACTTCAAAGCCAATCTCGACCCCCAACTCGACAAGGCGGTCGAAGTCGTCCTGGGGATGGCTGGAAAGTAGCCAACCCAAATTCGATTTTGAGCGTATATTACATATAGCAATTACCGGAGGTAAAAATGTTCTTCGACATACGGTATCTCATATACATGATCCCGGCCTTCATCCTGATGGTGCTGACGTCATGGTATGTGAAATCATCCTACAACAAATGGAGCCGCGTGCAGGCATCCAGCAGGCTCACGGGCGCGCAAGCCGCGCAGAGACTCCTTTCCACAGGCGGGATGTACGGCGTGCAAATTCGCGGCACAGCGGGCAACCTGACCGACCACTACGACCCGCGCGACAAGACCCTGTATCTCTCGCAGGGAGTTGCCAACGTGCCGTCTGTTGCGGCGGTGGCGATTGCCGCTCATGAAATGGGTCACGCCATGCAGGATGCGGAGGATTACTTCCCCTTGCGCTTCCGCGCCGCGCTGGTGCCAATGGTCAACATCGGCTCGAACCTCGGCTGGATTTTGATCATGATCGGTTTGTTCCTAAACTTTACCCAACTTGCATGGTTGGGAGTGCTGATCTTTGCAGGCGGCGCGGTCTTTGCCCTTGCCACCCTGCCGGTGGAATTCGACGCTTCTGCCCGCGCTAAACGATTGCTCGTGCAGACGGGCATCATTCAGACCGAGCAGGAGGAACGCGGAGTCAACGCGGTGTTGAATGCCGCTGCGTTGACCTATGTAGCGGCGCTGGTTACAGCCATTATGCAACTTCTGTACTACGTCTCCCTCGTGGGCGGCAGAAGCCGTGACTAAAACTCCATAAAAGAGCAGGCAGAAAGTCTGCTCTTTTTAATTTCTATTGAGCGCAGTCTAAACAGTTTTCATGCGGCATCCTTGGGCTGCGCTCAAGACGAATAGCTCAGGTTACAATCCCCTCTCGATGAAAAAACTTTTTGTCATCTTCGTGCTTTTTCTTGGCGTTGCTGTTGTGGCGCTCAGTTTCGGTGAACTCGAAATCATCATGTCCACGTTGAGAAAAGCGCACTTGATATTCTTCCTGTTTGCCATCTTCGTGCAAATGGTTTGGTTCGTGACTTCGGGGCGCATGTACCAGTCCATTTTTCATTTGCTCGGCGTGCATGAATCCGTGCTGACTCTGAGCAAAATCGCCACAGCCGCGAATTTCATCAATATTGTTGCCCCCTCTGGCGGGATGGGCGGAGTCGCCCTGTTCGCCACCGAAGCCCACAGGCGCGGACATCCAACCGGCAAGGTGACAGTCGCAGCCGCGTTGTTTCTTCTGCTCGACCAGGCCGGTTTTTTGATCATCCTCGCATTGGGATTGATTGTACTGGTCCGCCGCAATGACCTAGTTCCCAGTGAAATCACCGCCTCGCTGATCCTGCTTGGTATTGCCATTTCCTACGCCTTTGTCTTGTACCTTGGTTATCGCTCGGAGGAAAAATTGGGCAACCTGCTGGCAAAGGCGGCCCGGATTACCAATCGCATTGCAAAATTCTTCCTCATGAAAAAGGAGTTCCTGAGCGAAGCCCGCGCCCACCAGTTTGCGCATGAAGTCACCGAAGGCTTTGCCGGGTTAACCGAAAAACCGATCAGCCTGTTGCGTCCCATCTTATGGGGGATTCTCGACAAAACCTTGATGATGTTCATTTTGATATTCTGCTTCCTGTCTTTTGAGGTTTCCTTTTCGGCCGGAACCATCATCGCAGGTTTCTCCCTCGCCTATCTTTTTCTCATTGTATCGCCCACCCCATCGGGCATCGGCATCGTCGAAGGACTTATGCCCATTGCGCTCACCTCGCTCAATGTGAGTTGGAGCCATGCAGTCCTGATCACCCTCACTTACCGCACGGTCACTTTTTGGGTTCCATTCGGAGTCGGCGCATGGGCGTTCCGTTCCCTGCATGCGCGTGGCGACCAACCCGCCTCGGTTTGACCATGCTTCAGACCCTGCTTGACTACTGGAAACGTGACGAGCAAACCGCGCCGAACATTTCGGCATGGCGGACAACCCCGCCTCGCGCCGCGCAGTTTTGTACCTTCCCGCCCGATTTGCTGATTCCGCTTCGAGAGGCTTTGTCCACCCGGAGCATTTCGTCGCTCTACTCCCATCAACTCTCGGCATGGACTCACGCCCGTGCTGGGAGGAACATCATCCTCGCCACAGGCACCGCCAGCGGAAAGACCCTTGCCTACAACCTGCCCGTCCTCGCCGCATTGCTCGAAAACCCCGAAGCCCGCGCTTTGTATCTTTTTCCCACCAAAGCCCTCGCCCAAGACCAGTTATCAGCGTTAAACGTTGAACGTTCAACGTTTAACGTTCAAACCGCCATCTACGACGGAGACACGCCGCAAAAAGATCGCCCCTCTATCCGCAAAAACGCCCGCATCGTTTTGAGCAACCCCGACATGCTCCACACGGGAATCCTGCCGCACCATGCCAACTGGAGCGGTTTCTTTTCCAATTTGAAATTCATCGTCATCGACGAAGCCCATACCTATCGCGGAGTCTTCGGCTCGCACGTTGCCAACGTGATTCGCAGACTCAAACGCGTGGCGGATTTCTACGGAGCACATCCACAGTTTATTCTTGCCTCTGCCACGATTGGAAACCCAAAGGAACTTGCCGAAGCCCTCATCGAAGAAGAAGTCGAACTCATCGATAACGACGGCTCCTCGCGTGGCGAGCGTCACTTCATCATCTACAACCCGCCAGTCACCGACGCTGCGCTTGGTCTGCGTAAAAGCAGCCTGCTCGAAAGCGTGCGGCTCGCCACCGATCTCTTCAATCATGATATCCAATCCATTGTCTTTGCGCGGACAAGAAGAAGCGTGGAGATTATGTTGACGTACCTGCAAGATGGGAAATGGAGAATGGTTAATGGAAACCAACCTTCCTCCATTAACCATTCTCCATTCCCTATCCGTGGCTATCGCTCTGGCTACCTCCCACACCAGCGGCGCGAGATCGAGCAGGGACTGCGCGACGGCTCGGTCAAAACCGTCGTTGCCACCACCGCCCTCGAGTTGGGAATCGACATCGGCGGGCTGGGAGCGGCAGTCATCGTCGGGTATCCGGGGACCATCGCCAGCGCGCGCCAGCAGTCGGGTAGGGCGGGTCGCGGAGATTCGCCCGCAGTGTCGGTGCTGATCGCGTCGCCCAATCCGCTCGACCAGTTCCTCGCGCATCATCCAGATTATTTCTTTGGTGGTTCGCCGGAGCAGGCATTGGTCAACCCGAACCACTTGCTCATTCTGCTGGAGCATTTGCGCTGTGCCATGTTCGAGCTGCCATTCAAAAAAGGCGAGGGCTTCGGTGGCATCTCGGATGAACTCCTCGAAGAGTATCTCCAGTTCATGGTCGCCAGCCAGGACGCACACTTCTCGAACGAAAAATATTATTGGATGAAAGACCAGTATCCCGCCGCGAACATTTCGCTGCGTTCCGCGTCGCCGCAAAGCGTGGTGTTGCAATCAACAGCGGACGATGGACGACCGACCACGATTGGCACAGTGGACGGCGAGAGCGCCGCGTGGATGGTCCACCCTGGCGCGATCTACATGCACGAAGGTCAGCAATATTTTGTGCAGGAGTACAACATCGAAAATCACCTCGCGCAGTTGGTTCCCGTCGGGCTGGATTACTACACCGAAGCCTTACGCCAATCCGAAATTCAAGTGACAAACGAAATCGAACGCGCCTCACTCCCCTCTCCTACGAAGAGAGGGGTTGGGGGTGAGATCGGCGAAAAAGCATACGGCGAAATTCAAGTCACCACGCAGGTGGTCGGGTTTAGAAAATTGCGTTGGTTCACGCTGGAGAATTTGGGAGAAGAACCTTTGGACATGCCTCCGTCCGAGTTGCAGACGACCGGCTATTGGATTTCGCTTTCCGAAGAAGCCTTGTCCCGCTTGCGCGAAGCTGGGAACTGGTCCAACGACCCGAACAATTACGGTCCCGACTGGGGACGCATCCGCGACCGTGCGCGCGCGAGAGACGGGTATCGCTGTCAGGTGTGTGGAACGGTTGAAAGTACGCGCCAACATGACGTGCATCACAAAACACCATTCCGCTCATTTACATCCACAGCGGAAGCCAACCGTCTCGACAACCTGACCACCCTCTGCAATAGCTGTCACCGAAAAGTGGAGCAGAACGTTCGCATCCGCAGTGGGCTGGCTGGACTCGGTTTCGCGCTCGGCAACCTCGCCCCGCTGTTTTTGATGTGCGATCCGCGCGACCTCGGCGCGCACACCGACCCTGCGTGGAAACCCGCAAACGGTCTGCCGTCCGTCGTCCTCTATGACCTCGTCCCTGCTGGGATTGGCTTCAGCCAAAGGTTATTCGAAATCCACGATGAATTGATTCTGCGCGCGCTGGAACTGGTCAGCGAGTGCGGGTGCGAAGACGGCTGTCCCTCGTGCGTGGGACCCGGCGGAGAGAACGGTATCGGCGGCAAAGCCGAGACATTGGCGATTTTGAAGTTGATGACGAAAAACGCCTTGTAGTTGAATACAAGATGGGGTTGGTATTTGGAGACACATTTATGCCGTCCATTCGGTTTTCCAATTCCATGCTTGCAAAAAACTCACCGCGCTATACGGGCGGTGAGTTTTTCAATTTGTGAGCTCCCCTCCTGCGGTTACTTTATCTCAATCTGATAAGCGGCGCTGTTGCGGGTATAGCGGGTCATGCCGGAGACGATGAGGGTGGCGCTTTCGCCATTCCGCAGGTTGAGCGGTATCTCCGCAATTTGACTGGTATCCGGCTGAATCATTTCCACGGTTGTGCCGGCGGAACCTTTTGTGATAAGCGCAAGCCTGAACGTTTGCGGGAGGATGTTTTGGACACGCGAAAAGCCCGCCGCCTGCCAGCCGCCATCGTCGGTTTCAAAGTCGGTGCTGTAACCGATGGCATCCACTGAAACATTGTCCAGCAGAAAGCCCTCGCCGAGGACTGCCGCGTCGGTCACATATTCAAAGCGAACTTGAATTTTCTTTCCGGTATATTGTGAGAGGTCGATCTTTTCTTCGATCCAGCCGTTGGTCGCACCGTTATAACCCCAGCCATAGGAATTGCCGGATGGGTCTTCACCAGTCCCCGAAGGAGTGGTAATGATCTGCCAATTTTTACCATCTTCCGAGACCTCGAAATAAAGATAGTCGTAATCCTCCTCCAGATCGTACCAGGCGCGGAAGGAGAAGACGATTTTGCCGGTAACGTTCGTAAAATCGAACTCACGGGTCAGCATCATATCCGACTCATTGCCTTCATTGGTGGCAAAGGCATACTTCCCTGAATACGGGTCGGCGGGGAGCATTTGTACTGCGGTGGAACCGGTGAAGACGAGCGTGTGCTCGCCAGTACAGGCGATGTTGACGTAATCGATGCCGTATTGATGCACATCCCGCAACATGGGTTCCTGCGGGCAGTTGTAAACCGCCTCCGTGTCGGAGGTCTGCGGGACATCGGGATAGTTGTGATAATAATAACGGCCGTCCCCCACACTCTTATCCTTCAGATACATGGCCGCCGCCCAATCCATGAAAACATCATCGGCGGTGACGACTTTGCCGGTTTGCGAGTCAACAGCATTGAGCGTCCTGAGCGTATCGTCCACGCTGGCGAGGTCGTTTTCGGAGTTGGCGGTCAGGGCTTTGGTGGCTTCCTCGCCGAAGCGGTCGAGAAAGTAGGCCAGGTATAGGAAACTCTGTCCGTAATGCGCGCCAAAATCGGGAGAGTCGTTGGTCGCCCAATCGTTGAGTTGCAGGTCGGGATTTTGGACGTAGAACCAGTCCGCGCCGCCGACATCATAGCCATTCAGGAATGCGCCGACTTCGGCAAAGCCTTCGCTCAACCAGGAGACGTCATTGCGGTCCGTCGCCCATTGGATCATGTGGACGAATTCATGCGCCAGCGTGCTATAGGCATAACTGTCGCCGATGGGCTGGGTGCTGCTCAACAGGAACAATTCGTGCCCGTTGGAATACTCGCGCACCACCGGATTATATGAATCCGAGGAGGAAAAATACCCGCCGATATTGCTCCCCAGCCCTCCCGCATAGAGAACATAAATGTGCGGATCACCGTCCACACCGGGATTCCATTCACTGCCGAAGAATTCGCGGTTGGTGGGGATGATCTTCTGGTCGAAGGTATCCATCAGGGCTTTCACTTCATTCAAATTGACCCGCGTTCCCTTTTCAGCCCAGAAATAGGTCTGCGGGGTGACATACAGCAATTCGGCGTCGATTTGAAAGTGCTGGTTCGTATCCGAGTTGAGCAGCCAGAACTGTTCGACCGTGCCGGCGGTCAACGGCGCGGCGGGGGCTGACAGGGTCTTGGAGATATTGCAAATGCCCTGCAGACGGCACGCCAATTCATAGATATCGTTTTCCGGGACGATGGATTGTGAAAGGGTGTCGAGCGTTTCTTTCGAGACAGGTCCTTCCGCCGGGATAAAGAGTTCTGTTGGGGAAGCAGGCTCGGCAGTTTCGATGGGGAAAATGGGATTGCTGGTAATGGTTGGCGAGACCCGGGTATAGGCATAATAACCGTATCCCACGATGCCGGCCGCCAGCAGGCAAATACAGCAGACCAAAACCCCAATACCAATGATCAAGGCGGTGATACCTGATTTGTTTGTTCCGTTGTTTTCGGTCATTCGGTTCTCCAGTGATAAAAGTTTGCAGATGATACCCTGTATGCGTGAGGATGAGATTAGGAAATTAGGCGGGACGGGGCGTGAAAGCATGGTGATTTTTCCCCTTGACGCATCCGCATGACCTGCATAGAATAGCGCCCAATATGTTCTGCCAGTACCGCCGCCATCATCACGTCGACACTCCCTCCACCGGACGGGCGGTCTAAACGCGCATTGCTTTTGCGCATCCAATTGCAGACTCCCGTTCAACGGGAGTTTTTGTTTAAGGTGACCCATGATCAAAATTTTCAACTCCACGCAAGCCCAACAGACCATCCTGCGCCGCGTGATGCCCGGCGACGAGGAAATCCCCGCTTCGGTTTTGGATCGCATCGAGCAGACCTTTGGAGAACGGATTCAGCCACAGGAGGCGGTTGCGCGCATCCTGCGCGACATCCGCGCGCGGGGCGATTCCGCGCTTCGCTCCTGGACCCAAAAACTGGACGGCAAAAGCCCGGACAGTTTCCGCATCTCGAGCGACGCGCTTCGCGTTGCCCTTGAGTCGATTTCCAGAGAGGAACGCGCCGCGCTCGAACTTTCCGCCGCGCGCATCGAAGCCTTTTATAGAAAACAACCGCTTGCCTCGTGGATTACACATGAAATGGGCGGCGTGCTGGGACAATTGATCCGCCCCATCCAGCGTGTCGGCTTGTACATCCCCGGCGGCACGGCGGCCTTGCCATCCAGTGTGTTGATGTCCGCCGTCCCGGCAAAAGTGGCGGGTGTGAAGGAAATTGTGCTGGCGGCGCCGCCCCAGCGGGATACAGACAGAATTGCCCCAGTCATCCTTGCCGCCGCCGCCCTCGTCGGTGTGAACGAAGTGTACGTGATGGGAGGCGCCCAGGCGATTGCCGCGCTCGCCTACGGGACAGAGTCCATCCGCGCGGTGGATAAGATTTTCGGGCCTGGAAACCTGTTCGTGACCCTTGCCAAGAAACAAGTCTTCGGTGTAGTGGGTATTGACGGGCTGGCTGGTCCCACCGAGACGGTGGTCATCGCCGATGAGTTTGCGAACCCGTCCTGGGTTGCCGCCGATCTGCTTGCACAAGCCGAACATGACGTGCTTGCATCCGCCATTTTGCTCACGCCGTCCCGTCAACTTGCCGAAGCCGTCCAAGTGGAAGTGGCTCGTCAGGTCGAGACCCTGCCCCGCGCCGGGGTTGTTGTCCAATCACTGAAAGATCGTGGCGGCATTGTCCTCACCGCTGACCTGGATGAAGCCATGCAACTTTCCAATGCGTATGGACCGGAACACCTGTGCCTTGCCGTCAGGGATGCCTGGGCGTGGACTGAAAAGGTCAACGCGGCGGGCGGCGTTTTCGTGGGCGAATATTCGTTTGAAG
Organism: Anaerolineales bacterium; assembly: GCA_034433295.1. GTDB lineage: Bacteria > Chloroflexota > Anaerolineae > Anaerolineales > Villigracilaceae > Villigracilis. The sequence goes on from DAOUAS010000047.1 coordinate 26,614, forward strand.
TGCTTGGCGATTATGTCGCCGGGCCGAGTCATGTCATGCCTACAGGCGGCACGGCGCGTTTTGCTTCCCCGCTCAACGTTTGGGATTTTGTCCGCATCGTCAGCCTTATTGACCTTAACCAGTCGACCGGCAAAGAGTTATCCGAATTTGCCGCTGTTATTGCCCGTTCCGAAGGTCTCGAAGCCCATGCCCGTTCGGCCGATCGACGTTCGGAGTCCAGAGGTTCCTGACATCTGCGATGTGAACTGTGCATATCCGGCGGGGTCGATCACCGGTCCCGTTTCACAACAAAAAGACGGAGGCGGCAGGCCGCTCTCCGTCTTTCTTTCAATCATCCGCCGGTTACTTTTCACTCACAGACGCTTCCACCTTCTGCTTCGACTTTTTCTTCGGCGTGGTTGCCTCGGAGCGGAAGGCGATCTTGTTATCTTCCACATCCACTGTCACCACGGCCCCGTCCTTGAATTTGCCGCCGAGCAGTTCCACCGAAAGCGGACTCTCGACATATTTCTGGATGGCGCGGCGCAGGGGACGGGCGCCGAAGGCGGGGTCATAGCCCTCTTTGGCGAGCCAGCCCCGGGCGGCGTCGCTCAACTGGACGGTGATGTCGTGCTCGTTCAGCCGATCCTGCACTTCCTTCATTTGCAGGATGACGATCTCCTCCATCTGCTCGACCGTGAGCGGCGAGAACATGATGGTCTCATCCACGCGGTTGAGGAACTCTGGGCGGAACGCGCCCTTGAGTGCCTTCTCGATCTTGCTGTGCATGGCGCGTTCGTCGTCGTCGGCTTTTTGGGTGAAGAAGCCGAGGGTGCCGCCCCTGGTCACGTATTCCGTGCCGAGGTTGGAGGTCATGATGAGGACGGTGTTGCGGAAGTCCACCACCTTGCCCTGACCGTCGGTGAGGCGCCCATCGTCGAGGATTTGCAGCAGGGCGTTCCAGACTTCGGGATGCGCCTTTTCGATTTCGTCGAAGAGGACAACGCGATAGGGACGGCGGCGGATTGCCTCTGTGAGCTGACCGCCTTCCTCGTAGCCGACGTAGCCGGGAGGGGCGCCAAACAGACGGCTGACCGTGTGCTGTTCGCGGTATTCGGACATGTCGATGCGGACAAGGGCATCCTCATCGTCGAACATGAACCAGGCCAGGGCCTTGGCAAGCTCGGTCTTGCCGACGCCTGACGGGCCGATGAAGATGAACGATCCAATCGGACGGCTGGGGTCTTTCAGCCCGGAGCGGGCGCGGCGGATGGCATCTGAAATCGCGTGGATGGCTTCCTCCTGCCCGATGATGCGTTCATGCAGGCGGGCTTCCATGTGCAGGAGTTTTTCCGACTCGGTCTCCATCATCTGGTTGACCGGGATTCCCGTCCACTGGTTGACGACGGCGGCGATATCGTCCACATCCACCACCTCGTCGAGTTGGTGTTCGGTTTCCCATTTATCGCGTTTCTCGGTGTATTCGGATTCGAGGCGCAGACGCTCGGCTTTCTTTTGCGCGGCGCGTTCGTAGTCGCGTTCCAAGCCGGCTTGTTCCTCTTCGGCGCGCAAGCGGTCGATATCGGTCTTCATGCCTTTCAAATCGGGCGGCATCGAATACAACGCCACGCGGACTTTGGCGGCGGCTTCGTCGATCAAGTCAATGGCTTTGTCGGGCAGGTGACGGTCGGTGACGTAGCGATCAGCCAGACGGGCAGCAGCGGTGAGCGCCTCGTCCGAGAAGTGGACTTTGTGATGCGCTTCGTAGCGGTCGCGCAGTCCAAGCAGCATTTTGATGGTGTCTTCGACGCCCGGTTCGTCCACGTAGATGGGCGCGAAGCGGCGTTCGAGCGCGGCATCTTTTTCGATGTGCTTGTGGAATTCGTCCAGCGTGGTGGCGCCGATGCACTGGAGTTCGCCGCGCGCGAGGGCGGGTTTGAGCATGTTGCTGGCGTCCATTGCGCCCTGCGCCGCGCCCGCGCCGACGACGGTGTGCAGTTCGTCGATCATCAGAATCACATCGCCCTTGGCGCGCTGCACTTCGTCCATGACGGCTTTGAGGCGTTCCTCGAATTCGCCACGGAAGCGGGAGCCGGCGATCATCGCGCCGAGGTCGAGGGCGATAACCTTCTTACCCGAAAGAATCTCAGGCACGTCGTTGGTGGCGATCTTCTGCGCGAGTCCTTCGGCAATGGCGGTCTTGCCGACGCCAGCTTCGCCAATCAACACGGGATTATTTTTGGTGCGGCGCGAGAGGATTTGAATCAGCCGCAGGATTTCCTTGTCGCGGCCGATGACCGGGTCGAGTTTGCCTTCGCGGGCGAGTTGGGTCAGGTCGCGGGAATATTTTTCGAGAGTCCGGTAGCGGGTCTCAGCCTGGGGGTCAGTCACCCGCTGTCCGCCGCGCAGGTCTTGAATCGAATCGTAGACTCGGTCGCGGGTCAGCCCGGCAGATTCGAGAATACGGGCGGCGGGCGTGTTGCGTTCGGTCAAAATGGCGAGGAAGATATGCTCGGTGGAAATGTACTCATCTTTCAGGCGGTTGGCTTCCTCGTTGGCGAGGTCGATGATCCGCTTGACGCGGGGGGTGATGAAAATTTGTCCCGCGCCGCCGCCGAAGATGTTGGCTTTGGGACTGGCGCGCAGGGTGGCGTCGAGCCGCTCGGTGAGGGCTTCGGGGCTGACGTTGAGTTTTTCGAGAATTTGGGGAATCACCCCGCCGGGCTGCTCGATGAGCGCCAGCAGGATGTGCTCTGTATCTATCTGATTATGTCCGTAGCGCTGGATGATTTCGGCGGCGCGTTGGGCTGCCTCCTGCGCTCGTTCGGTAAAGCGGTCAAATCGCATCATGTTAAACATCCTTTTCTGAGACCCAAAGGTCTCAAAGACCTTTGGGGTCTGTGACAAAGGCGATTATAACAAAAGCGGGATTTGCGGTCTGTAGGCGGGGCGTAAGAGGTGTGTTAGATTTTTGGACTGACCATCGAAGCATGGGATATTTCGGAAACAGTCCCCATGGGGCAGTCCATTGGACTGCCCCATGGGGACTGTTTTTTTCCGAAGCGTTTCCCCTAGCTGCGGTAGCCTAGTCGCTATCGGCGGCAATGCTGACATGGTTTCAACAAATTATCGCGTATTGCCGAAGAAATTCCAAAAAATATTTTTAGAGTTTCCCGTCAAAAAACAAGGGATGGACTCGAAGATTTTTTCGAGTTATATTAGACTTTATCGGTAATAATGTTTTTGGCGTCAAAACACCTATTTTCAAGGGTATTTTGCTTGTCAAGTTCTTATTTCCGATAGAGTCTATTATTGTGTAGGAGTCTCGTATGAACCGTTTCGAGTTTGGTATATTGGTTTCCTCCCTGCGGGAGGAGATGCGCTGGACACAATTGGAACTGGCTGAGAAATCGGGTGTGGATGTATCCGTGATCAGCAATATCGAACGCGGCGCGAGAAGAACCCTTGCAAAAGACGATATTCTCGTAAAATTGGCCGATGGTCTTCAACTGACCACCATGGAAAGACGGGAGTTTTTGTTTGCGGCCAATGGCGTGACAGAAACTGACATGGCTCGAAAGGAAAACCCGCGCGACAAGGCGCATTTCGACCCTGCCGCCTTTATCAGGGAAACGGGGTCGCACATCGGCTGTATTCCGATGCCGGTTCTTGTCATCGACTCTTTCTGCGATGTCTTGCTGGCCAATTACTGCGCGCTCGATTATTACAACACCCCCAAATCCCTGATGAACGAAGCGCATCTTGTCCCGGATGGATATAATATGATGCGTTACATATTCCACGCAGATTCGACTTTTCAGGATACCGCAAACACGAACCTGTGGGAAACTCTCGCGCTCGTCAACCTGCGCCACTTCCGCAGGCGGACAATGCGCATCCGGCACAAGCCCTATTTTGCCGCCTTGATGAAGGAGTTTCGCAACGTCAAAAATTATCCAACCCTCGAGAGATATTGGCGCAAGATGCTTTTTGAAAGTTTCGATTATTACTCGGTCCCCATTGGGAAACCGGACCCTGAAAGCTCGAATGCCGTCGTGGGGGTCGAATCACATTATGCCGTGACCTCATACGGCGAATTATTCTGGCAGCAAATCATTCCCATGAATCAAAGAACCACCAAAAGGTTCGAAAAGATCATGTCGAAGGTGGGGGAGGGATATCGGCAGTTTGCCCCCTTTCCAGATAAACGGAAACAGTAAAAGGAAAAATCCCCCAATCTTCTCGAAACCTTCAGAGGCTTTTTTACAACCTGCCGACCCTCGTTTTCATTACCATTGGCATATTGAGTTGAGATTAGGGAAGTTCGTTTCCAGCAATTGCTGACATTATCCTCTCCTCCCGCTTGACCCAGGTCAATTGCTCCACATCCTTCCGCGCCTGAGCGCCCAATGCCAGCCTGCGGGGTTCGTCCGTAAGCAAAGCCTCAATCTCCAATCTCCACTTACCGATCTCTCCCGGCTCGCACAGCACCGCATTCCCCTCATTCAACACCTCGCGAATCGAAGACAAATCCGCCGAAAGGATCGCCCGCCCCGAAGCCATGTACTCGAACATCTTCATCGGGTTGATGACCTCGGCGATATCCTGTCCGCTGCTGGCGGAGATGGAGCGACTGTACGGCATGAGCAGCACGTCCGCCGCCGCCTGATACAGCGGGATGACCTCGTGCTTCACGAAACCCGTCATCGTCACGTTGGTCATGTGGGCATCGGTCAGCTTGCCGCGCCAGAAATCCACCAGATCGGGCGCGCCGCCCACCCACAAAAAATTGACCTGCGGCATCTGCCTTGCAAGCTCGAAGAGCAAATCCGCGCCGCGCCCCGGATAGATGTGACCCGTAAAGCCAACCGTCAACCCCTCTTTTAGATTTAAATGCTGACGCGCCTCGACGGGACTCGGCAGACCCGCATACTTTTCCAACTCGACGCCATTGGGCGCCACGAGCAGCGACGTTTCATCGACCCTTCGACTGCGCTCAGGGCGAGACTGCAAGTTGGTCGAGCGTTCCAAAGCCTTTCTCAAAGCTGACGTCGTGACCGTCATCAGCTTTCGTCCAGGTCGCTTCCAAAATTGACGCAGCCACCATGCGCCATTGCCTGCCACATCCGCGTGCATTTCGAGGACGACGGGGTCGCGCCGCACCAAAGCAAAAACGGCGGACTGCGGCAGCCAGGTGTAGATCAAGTCCGCGCCGAATTTCTCGGCGGCAGCCTGGGCGCGGAGGACAAAGTCGAGGCGGCGAAACAGCCTGAAGGACGGAATCAGCTTGAGGGGTGGAGCGACTTGCAAGCCGTAATGGGCAAGTAAAGCTTCGTGCGTCGCAGGTTCCGCCTCAGCAGGAGCAAACATCCGTACGTCATGTCCAAGCTGCATCAATGCCTGCGCCACCTTCATTGCCTGAATCGAGTTGGCGGTCAGCGAGGGGATTCGTGAGTTTGTAATCAGCGCAATCTTCATCCTTCATCCTTGTTCCATTGGAGGCTTAGCCCCCCAATGGAGCGTGTGTGTCGTTAATCCTTATTTGTTTTGCGCCCCGCAAAACCATGATGCCCACCGAAGCAATGTAATAGAACGAAAGCAGCGCGCCCGCCGCCACGATGCCATACTTGGGAATCAGCCAGAACGCCAGCGCCAGTTTCACCAGCCCCACCGAGAGCGTGACCCAAATCGGGAAGTCGGGCAAGCCCAGCGAAAGCAAAAGCGGACGATTCCAAAAGAGGATGTAGTTGAAGACCAGCCCGATGGTGAGTGCAACAAGCGCGGGATAGGCGTCCACGAACTCCGCGCCGGAGTAGATCAAAATCATCCAGCGCCCGAAGAGGATGAATCCCAATCCAAGCGCGAGGTTGTAGACGAAGGAAAGCGTGGTGACCTTGCGCAAAAAGTCCCTGAGTTTGGACCAGGTTTTTTGGACGACCAGTCGGTTGATTTCTGGGAAGGTGGTGGAGATCAGCGGGTCGGCGGGAATGGCGATGAAACTGGCAAGGGTGTACGCCACGCTGTACAACCCGACGAGTTCCGTCGGCAGGAAGAATGCCACCCAAAGCAGCTCGCTTTCACGGAAGATTTTGATGATGGTGGCGCTGATGTTGGAACTGACCGCAAATCGAATCAAGTCGCGGGCAGTGGTCAACTTTGAAAGCGGAACCCGCCACCATCCTCCGCCGAGAATTTTATGTAATTGAACTTGCGCGGCGATGAACATTCCCAGTCCCAGGATGACCTTGCCGAGCAGATATGCGCCCAGCACAACGGGCAGGGTCCCGTTCCAAAGAAATGCCGCGCCGATAATGAGAGTCCCAAGGATGTGCTGCGCAAGGTTGAAAACGCCCTGCAATTCGATCCTGTGTGTCACCTGCAAAATACCCGTGGAAGTTTCGACGTTGAAGTTGGCAAGCAGTCCAACAGCGTAGAAAACAAACATCCAGGCAATACCCGTTGATTCGGTGAGATATTTTTCCGCCAGTCCAGCCGTCGCCAGTACGATGAAAAATGCCAGCAGGGAAACCAGCGCCTCCACCAGACTCGCGGCTTTCATCAGTGCCGCCGCCTTGTCCTTTTCCTCAAGACCAAGATATTCCCCTCCGTAGCGGACAACCAGTTCGCTCATACGAAACGAGAGCAGGCTGTTCACCGTGGACGCATACGCCATCACCACGCGCGCCAGTCCCAGGCCTTCGGGTAGCAACAAACGCGCCACCATCACGCCTTGCAAGACGCTCAGTCCCAGGCTGACGGTGTTCGCGCTGAACAGTTTTCCGCTGGAACGGACAACCCGCGCAAGCAATGGGTCATCTTTGAATTTCAAAAGAAAAGACATGTGTGAAATTATAAACGCTCTACGAAAAGGCCTCCGAGGTTTGGGAAACCCCGGAGGCCTTTATTTGCTATGGGGTCAAGATGTCCTTCGCCCAACTTTGCTCAGACTTGTACCATTCGATCAGGCTGCTGATTCCCTCCGCCAGCCTGACCTGCGGATCCCAGCCAAGCATCGCGCGGGCTTTGCTCACATCCGCCTGGTTCATGAACATATCCGCAAGGTTGGGTGGACCGTATTGCGCGTTCGCCTTTTTGCCGGTCAATTCTTCGAGCAGTTCAACCAGTCCATTAATCGATATCACTTCATGTCCGCCGAGGTTGATGATCTCGTAACCCAGCGGCTTGAGCGCGGCAATCGTCCCACGGGCAATGTCGTCCACGTAGGTGAAACCACGAGATTGCGTCCCGTCACCGTTGATGCGGATCGGTTCGCCTTCCATGATCCACTTGACGAAGCGGAAGATGGCGAGGTCGGGACGTCCCGCAGGGCCATAAACAGTGAAATAGCGGAGGACGGTCACATCGATATTGAACAGGTGATGATAGGAATGAGCCAGTACCTCCGCGCCCTTCTTACTGGCAGCGTATGGCTGGAGCGGTTGACTGCTTGAGGCGGTTTCCGGCGTGGGGTATTGCGGATTTTCGCCGTAGATACTGGAAGTGGAAGCAAGGATGAATTTCCTGCATCCTGTCTGGCGGCACAGTTCCAGCATGTTCAACGTTCCCATGACGTTTGATTCCAAAAACACCCAGGGATTTTCCACGCTGAAACGCACTCCCGCGCGCGCCGCAAGATTGATCACGCCATCGAATTTACGATTGACGATTGCAGATCGACGATTGAGAATCCCCTTGTCCGAAATGTCGTCACGGACAAACTCGAAGCCGTTCAACGCCTGAAGTTTATGCAAGCGATATTCCTTCATACGCGGGTCGTAGGCGTCGTTCATATTGTCCACGCCGACGACGGTATGCCCCTGGTCGATCAGCATGGTCGAAGTCCGCGCGCCGATAAAGCCAGCCGCGCCGGTGACGAGATAATGTGCCATGATAAGTTCTCCAGTTTCAGGTTTCAGGTGTAAATTGTCTGGCGCCAGCCGCTTTATAACCTTTCAACCTTCCCGTTGCCTTTTGCGATTTTGCCCGTCGCATTGCGCGAGTCAAAGACGAATTTGGCTTCCTTGATGATCGCCGCGTAGTCGTAGACCTTGTGATTGGTAATGATGACCACCGCATCGGCTTCCTTTACGGACTTCATCATGTCCTTCACGCTGTCCATGTGCCAGCCATCGTACTCGTGATGGATGCGCGGGATGTATGGGTCGTGATACTCGACCACCGCGCCTTTCTGTCGGAGCAGTCCGATCACGTCCAGCGATGGCGACTCGCGCACGTCGTCGATATCGGGCTTATAGGCCGCGCCGAGGACAAGCACCTTCGAGCCTTTCAATGCCTTGCCGCGATCGTTCAATCCTTCCATTACGCGGCTGACCACATAGCGCGGCATGTTGGTGTTGACCTCGGATGCCAGTTCGATGAAGCGGGCATTGTAATTGAAGGACTTCATCTTCCACGAGAGATACAGCGGGTCGATTGGGATGCAGTGTCCGCCCAAGCCGGGGCCGGGTGTGAATTTCATGAAACCGAACGGCTTGGTCGCCGCGGCATCGATTACTTCCCAAACATCCACGCCGAGGCGTTCGCACATGATGGCCAGTTCGTTGACCAGCCCGATGTTGATCATGCGGAAGGTATTCTCCAGCAGTTTGGACATCTCCGCCGCCTCCGCCGTGGAGACGTGATGCACAGTCTTGATCGCGCCTTCGTACCAGATGGTCGCCACTTCGCCGCAGGTTTCCGTGATGCCACCCATCACCTTGGGCGTGTTGATGGTGGTGAAGTCCTCCCGTCCCGGGTCGACGCGTTCGGGCGAAAAGGCAAGGAACCACTCCTCGCCGATCTTGAGTCCGTTTTCGGCCCCCAATTTGGGGAGGAGTAACTCGCGGGTGGTGCCAGGATAGGTGGTCGATTCCAGAACGACCACCATGCCCCTGTGCATGTACTTCGCCAGTTCATCCATCGCGGAAATGATGAACGACATGTCGGGGTCGCCCGTCTGCCGCAGGGGAGTCGGCACACAGATGCTGACCGCATCCATCTCCTTCAAAACGGAAAAGTCCGTCGTGGCAGTGAAATATCCGCCCTTGACCAGCTTTTCAACCGCTTCCGTCTTCACATCGGGAATATATGATTTTCCCTGCAAAAGCAAATCAATCTTGCGCTTATCGGGATCAACACCTGTAACATGGAAACCAGCCTCGCCAAAGACAACGGCTAAAGGCAGACCAACATAGCCCAACCCAAGGATGGCAACCTTTGCAGTTTTATCCTTCAACTTTTTTACAAGAACTTCCTTTGCAGACATTTTTCTCCTTACAGAATCATCTGATTTTTTTTTAGAATAAACTCATTTGCTTCGGACGATCATTGGCGGGTTCTTCCATTTTCCTTTTCCGGCCGACAATCGACCTGCCCAATGCCGCGCGCGCTTCGTTCAATTGATCGGGCAACTTGGAGAAATCTCCCAAAATGGACGGTTTCAATGCCGCCTGATGCAATGCCGCCGCCGGATGGAACATGGGAATCACGAAGCGCCCGCCGATTTTTTTCATTTGTCCATGCACCGCGCTGATCTTCGCGCCGGGGAAAAACTTGTTCATCGAGAAACGGCCAAGAGTCACAATGATACTCGGATTTATGGCTTGAATCTGCGCTTCGAGATAACCGTCGCACGCTGCCAGTTCTTCGGGCAATGGGTCGCGGTTCCCCGGCGGGCGGCACTTGACCACGTTGGTAATGAACACGTCTTCGCGGGTCACGCCAGCCTGTGCCAGCAGTTGATCCAAAAACTTGCCCGACGCACCGACAAACGGGTGTCCCTGCTCGTTTTCGTGAAAGCCGGGACCCTCGCCGATGAACATGATCTCCGCGTTTGCGGGGCCGTCACCCGGCACCGGCTTTTTGCGGGATTCGTGCAAGGCGCATTTCGTACAAATTGCAATTTCCTGGACAATGCGAGAGAGGGTTTGTTCTGTGGGCATAGGAGATTCAGCGATTCAAAGGTTCAGCGATTCGGCAAGTTAGGGAGTCAACGGGGCAGACATAAGGATGGCGGCTTCATCGTTATCTTTATAATACCCTTCACGGCGTCCATCCTCCACATAGCCAAACTTTCGATACAACTCAAGGGCAGCAGTATTACTCTCACGGACTTCCAAAAACGAGGAAACCGCGCCTTCCTCTTTCGCAGATTGCAAGGCAGACGCGAGCAATTTTTCGCCGATGCCGCGTCGACGGAAATCGGAATGTGTGGCAATGGTCGCGATGTGGATTTCATCCACAATGAACCAGCCGACCAACATGCCCACTACGCGCCCATCAATCTCCGCCACCAGACAGCGCGAAGCCGGGTTATCGGTCAACTCGAATTGAAACGAACGCGGGGGCCAGGGCAGGCTGAACGATGACTGGTCAATGGCGACCACCTGCTCCAAATCGTCCAACGTCATCTTGCGAATCACCAGACCTGACTTATCTTCAGGCGCGCGCAGTGAAAGGTCATCCATGGAAGAAAATTCTCTCAGCCCGGTTGGGTGATTTATTGTATCGGCATCCCCTCGACGTGCAGGTAAATCGGCGCAAGCGAGGCAGGGTCATCCACTTCATTTTTTTGAAAGCGCGCCCACGCCAGGTCGGCGAGAATCGATGGACGGCGAACACAATTAACAGGTGATGCCAGCAGGACATTCGTCCGCTTGCGAGACAGGCGGCTGCGGTCTTCGGCCGTCAACTCGCCCGCGACATAAGTCGGATGTTCGATCTGGTCAGCCAGTTCGTCAACTGTCCCGCTCTTGACTCCGCCCTGGGACTGCCACCTGTTTTCTGAAAATTGGTACCAGCCGAGGGCAATCCGCCTGCGCCCGGCTTGAATCACCACTGCCAGCGGGTGAGTCCCAGCAGGCTGGGCGGCTGCGATGACATCCATAGTGGTAATGCCGATTAGCGGCAGATGACGCGCCAGCGCAATCCCCTTCGCCAGAGCCAGACCAACCCTCAAACTGGTAAACGACCCGGGACCGATTGCCACACCCAAAGCGCTGATTGAGTCCGCCGAAGCATCGCTCCGCTTCAAAAGTCCGGCAAGGGCAGGAGCCAGCTCGACGGTGTGATGTTGCCGTGTTGTCCACGTCATCTCGCCGAGGATCTGAATCCCGTCGTATAGAGCCAGCCCAACCTGCGCGGTGGATGTGTCGATGGCAAGTAACATTACGACCCTCCAAACATGGACTGGCGGATGGCTTCGAGCAATTCGTCGTAGCGTTTACCGTGCGCGTTGAAACGCATCTGACGGTGTTCATCCTCGATGTGGTCAAGGTTGATCCACATCCGCTCTTTGGGGATCAAATCGCCCAGCCGCTCAGGCCACTCGACGACGAGCGCGCCTTCGGCCAGCATGGCATCGAGGTCGAGTTCCTCGGCCTCGGGGATAGAGTCAAGCCGGTAGGAATCAAGGTGAAATAGTTTCCCGCCGTTGGCGCGGCGATACATGTTGACGATGATAAACGTCGGACTGGAAACAAAATCAATCGATCCCCAGCCTTGCGCAAGCCCTTGTGTAAAGGTTGTCTTGCCCGCGCCGAGGTCACCCTGCAAGCAGATGACATCACCGGGGCTGATCTCCGCGCCGACACGCATTCCAATGCGGCGTGTCTGTTCGGGGCTGCGGCTGAAAAATTCGATGGTATGTGAATCCAAAATGGGCATCGCCGCGAATTATACCCCCTGATAAATTACCCTGAAGTCAGACTTCGGGAATCTCGAAGATTTCCGAAGTCTGGGTCAGGTTTTAGAACTTCAACCTTTCGGAGATGCGCGAGGCGAAATTCCCACGCCAGTTTTGCAGGATGGATTCCATGTACAAATGTTCAAGCGTCCGCACCTGGTTTTCGATGGAATACTTCTCGCTCAATTCGAGCGAGCGTCTTCCGTAACGTGCCAGCCTTTCGGGGTCGACCAGCAACTTCGCCAGCGTCTCGATATAGGCATCCACATCGAGCGGAGTCAGGTGACCGTTTTCACCTTCCACGATCATCCCCTCAAAGGCTTCATCGTCCACAGCAACCAGGGGCAGACCGGAGGCGATCGCCTCGATGACCGAAATGGGATGCACCTCGGTTGTAGACGCGGAGAGAAAAACGGTCGCATCGTGCAGCAGGTTAGGCAGCTCGGCGCGGTTGACCATGCCCAGGAAATGGATGCGGTCATTGACTTGTGTTGCTGCGGCTTGCTCCTCTAATTTTTTACGCGAACCACCGTCGCCGGCAAAGACAAGGTGCGCATCGGGGATTCGGTCTGCAATGCGCGTGAAGGCATCGATCAAAAAGTCCAGCCGCTTTTCGGGGTCGATCCGGCCAACCGACAAAAGAATCGGCGCATCGGGGCTCAACCCGAGCCTGTTCCTGAAACCGCCGGGATTCTTCGCCGTCTTGAAATTGCTTAAGTCGATTCCATTCGGGATGACGTGAATGGGCTTCTTGACCTTCTGTTCCAACAGCAACCGATGGAACTTGGGCGATGGCACCACAATCTGATCGCCAAGATTGGTGGAGGTGGCGCTGAACCAGCGTGCCGCATAACGGATGACGCCCGTCCCGCCAATGACTTTGACATAATGGGTGTAATCTGTAACCGAGGTGTGATAGGTATAAATGAGAGGCAGGTTCTTGGTGGATGCCGTGAGATACGCCAGCAAACCCACCGTCAACGGGCTGTGGGCGTGGAGCACATCGAAATGTTTGCGTGACAAAGACCAGGTGCTGCGTGGTGTCCCCAGCACGGCGACGTAAATTGGCGGGTCGTTCAAATATTTCAGAGATGGAAGGCGGACCACGCCGGGCTCGTTATCCTCATAACCGGGGAAACGCGGCGCAAAGACCGTGACCTGGTGTCCCCTTTTCTGCAAACCGTCGAAGATCAATTGCAGGGAGATGGAAACACCGTTGACCTGCGGCGCATACGTGTCGGTGAACAAGCCAATTCGAAGTGTGCCCAGATGGGGAGCCGTGTTGGGTTTCTCTGTAATTTTTCTAGTGAATGTTTGCAGTTCTTTGGCTACTCTGGCGGCATCGTTTTTTATGGCCTCGGCAACTTGTTTTGGCAATTCCTTTGTCAGTTTTTCAGGCAAATCTTTTGTGATTTTTTGGGGCAGGTCTTTGGTAATCTTCTCCGGCAAGTCTTTGGTAAGTGTTTTCGTCAGGTCTTTGGCGAGCTTTGTCGGGGACTTTGCTTCATTTTTTGCCATTTTGAATCTCTCCTCTTGGTTTTCTTTCTGGCTACGGTTTTTCCTCGGTCTTTTCTTCACGCTTCGTCAGGTTCACTTTCAGACGCTTTGCCAGTTCGCGGCGGGTGAGCATGACGCGATGACCGCAGCCTTTGCATTCCAGCCCAATGTCAGCGCCGAGACGGATCACCGTCCATTCATAGGAGCCGCAGGGATGCGGCTTTCGCAAACGCAGGTGGTCGTTCATTTGCAAATCAGGAAGCATGGAAAGGATTATAAGCCATGTTCATGTAAGACCTTGAAAGTAAGGCTGGGGTGTGAAATATTTCCCAGCCGCGCTGTGCAAACTTTCCTTGAGAAAAAATACGCATCGGAGATAATGAGGTTGCAGGATGAATGAACCGAAAGGAGATTGCGCCATGAACGAGGAACTAAAAATCAAATTCTGGGGCGCGCGTGGAAGTTATCCCGCGCCCGGAGCGGGGACGGTGAAATACGGCGGGAACACCTCCTGCGTGGAAATCAACGCGGGTGGGCGTACCATCATTTTGGACGCCGGCACTGGCATCATTCCGCTCGGACGCGAACTGGCAAGGCGCGCCATCGAACAAAAGCGCGGTCTGGAATTGCTCCTGCTCTTCAGTCACCTGCATCACGACCACACACAAGGCTTCCCGTTCTTCACGCCCGCCTATTTCCCGAACGCACGCCTGCGCGTCTTTGGACCGGGCGGCACGCCCGAAACCTTGAAGCAGATTTTGGAACGCAACCAGTCGTCAGAGACGTTCCCGCTCAGCCTGCGCGATATGCCAGCCGCAAAGACCTTCGAGTCGGTGCGCGAGACTCAGGTCATTGTCTGGGATGAAGAAAAAGTCTGGGTCGGCGAATCAGCTTCGAGCGCAAGTCCCGACGCGGTGGTCATCCACATCCACAAATCTCATGCGCATCCCGGCGGAGTCTACATCTATCGCATCAGTTGGCGCGGCAAGTCGGTCGTATACGCAACCGATACCGAAGGCTACGTCGGCATGGATCGCAAACTGGTCGCCTTCGCCCGCGATACGGATGTGTTGATCCACGACGCGCAGTACAACGAGGAACATTATCGCGGAGGACTGGCGGGATTCCCGTCCACGCAGGGATATGGACACTCGACGGTGACGATGGCTGCGGAAGTTGCCGCCGCCGCCGAGACGGGAGAGTTGATCCTGTTTCATCACGACCCCGCCTACTCTGACGATTGGGTCGCCGCGCAGGAAACCGCCGCGCAAAAGTTGTTCCCTGATTCGCGCGCAGCGCGCGAAGGATTGGAAATCAAGTTGAAAATTTCACGTCATTGCGAGGGCGGTTTTGCCCTTGCCCGAAGCAATCTTACCCATAATGCGGGGATTGCTTCGCCACCAAAGAACGTTGGCTCGCAATGACAGAAAGCTTTGAATGGAAGTAAAATATGAAACGCATGAACGACCTCAGAAGAGACGACACCCGCCACCTGCTTTCGGACATCCAACTGTTCGAGGGATTGACCACGGCACAACTGGACTGGATCTCGAAGCACGCGCATCGTCGCATCTTCAACGCGGGGATGAATGTGATGACGGTGGAACAACCCGGCGAAGCGGTGTACATCATCCTGCACGGGACGGTGAAAATCCACGTCGAGCAGGGCGAACGCGATGTGATCATCTCGGTGCTGGGGAGCGGCGACCTGCTGGGCGAGATGAGTCTCATCGACAGTGTGGGGCGCTCCGCGAGCGCGTTGACCCTGGAAAACTCGCTCATGTTGTGGATGGACAAGACTACATTCAATTATCTGCTGGATAACTTCCCGCCTGTGGCGCGCAACCTAGTGAAGATTCTCTCCGCCCGTGTGCGTCTCTCGGATCAGGTGATTCAGTCCCTTGCCACGCTGGACGTGAACGGACGGGTGGCGCGCCAGATTTTAGCCTTCGCCGAACGCTACGGTCACGAGACAGCCGACGGCACGCTGGTCCCGATTGTGCTGACCCAAAGCGACCTCGCCGATTTGGTGGGCGCATCACGCAAGCGCGTCAACCAGACGATGGTCTTCTTCAAGGAGCAGGGGCTGGTCAGCACGGACGCAAACGGACGTTTTGTCGTCCATAATAAGGAAGGGCTGATGAGATTTTGCGGTTGAGGGAGATTGGTAATTGGAGATTGGAAGTCGCCGGTTGATTGTCAACCGGCGACTTTTTGTTAGCCACCATTCGACTATTCGACTACTGACTATTTGGCTATAATCCCCACATGTCCGACTACAAATTCTTCCATCCCATCGAAGTCCGCTACGGGGATTTGGACCCGCAGGGACACGTCAACAACGCCAAACACCTGA
>DAOUAS010000048.1:0-16881 GCA_034433295.1 Anaerolineales bacterium
ATTGCCAATTTGGCGACAGAAGAAATTCTGGCAACAGACTTTTGTTGTGGCATGGGTTGCGTTTCAACCTGATCGCTGCCATCTGCGACCTCGAGACCAAAATGGTTTACTAACTTACTTTTGCAAGAGGTCTAATGTATTGCCTAATCCACCAGGACGAGCAGGGTATTTGGCTTTCCCGCACTTTTTGTATGAGTTGCCCCGTTTCGAAGTACACCCGGCGGGCGTTCACCCCGACAGTATCACCCTTCTGTTCGATGATCATATATTCTGCCCAGGGTAGTAGATACACAGGTTTGCCGGGTGTGTAGGCAAATCTGAAGGCGTTTCCGACACTGCCTGCGTTCAGGATCAGTTTATCATCGTGGCGTCGAACCATTTGGATGTGGGTGTGACCGCCAATGAAGATATCTGCCTGTTGCTCTTTGAAATAGGCGTCCAGTCGTTCTTCGGGAGTGTTCGCCAGAATAACATCGGTGTAGGAAAGCGGCGACCCGTGAAAAGCGAGGATTTGACTGCCGTTTGGCAGGGGGATTTCATGCGTCGGCTGGAATGAATCGATAAACCGAAGGTCATCTGCCGAAAGCCGATCGTTGCACCAGTGCAAATCGGGGATCAGATGGCTCGCAATATCATACCGTTCCGCACCTTCGGGATCGAGCGTGGCTGCGTCGTGATTTCCTTTTATAAAGGCGCACTCCAGTTCCCTGAGCGCGTTCAATACCTCGACTGGTTGTGGTCCCAGGGTGACAACATCGCCGAGGCAAACGACCCGGTCAACCGACTGGGACTCCATGTCCGCCAGAACGGCTTGCAGGGCAATGAAATTTCCATGGATGTCTGAGAGAAAGGCGATTCGCATGAATAACTCTTGCCCATGATTTTACACGAACACGGGAGGTTTGCAGTTCCTTTGTCATTAAAATGGAACTTTTGGCCGATGAGGCGTTTTTTCATTGAAGCAAAAAAGAGACCGGTCACGCGTCTCTTTTTTGCTGTCGTGCTGTTTTATATTTTCCTGTTTTCCCTTCGCGCGCGCAGCCAGCCGTTCAGGCTATATTTCACTACGCGTTCGTTTCCTTCGAACAACTTTTTGATATTCGGACGCAATGCCCAAACAAGCAAAATCTCCGCGCCCACACCGTACAGGGTGTCTATCCACGGCATCAATCCCTGCGAAGCGCGGACGGCAAAGATGATCGTGGCGAATAAAGCCACCGCCATCGTTGTCACGGAGGCGATGCCGAGCGAGAAGAAGGTCAACATACCCAGCGGAAGGATGATGAGGATCGACCCGGGCCAGAGTCCCATTGCGCCGCCGACGGATGGCGCTCCGCCTGCTCCGCCTCCCAAACGCATGAACTTCCCGCGCTCGTCGCGCTCAACCAAAAAGATGGAATGGTTGTGACCGATAATGGCGGCAAGCGGCGCGGCTACATGTGCCCAATGATCCGGTGTGAGCCAGGTTGCCAGCCAGACCGCCCCTGCGCCTTTGAGTATATCCAACATGGCAGTAATAATACCCGCCCAAAACCCGGCCGCGCGCATGGCGTTTGTCCCCCCGGTACGACCGCTTTCCACGTTGCGGACATCTTTTCCTGTTTTCAGTTTTACAATTAACAAGCCAAAGGGAATCGCTCCCAGTAGGTATGCCAGTAGAATGATCCCGATATTCAACATGCTTTGCATTGACGCTCCTCCAGTTTGAGTGTATCCATAAAACACAAAACACCGAAGATGGTTGCTTAACCGATTTGCAATGGAATCTCGCTGAAACTCCCATTCTCGATCCAAAATCCCCGTGCGATCCACGTTCCATTTTTGCGTGAAAGAATGACGCAAACAACGGCGTAGGCCGATTCCGCAACGTCTGTCGCCGAGGGCGTTTCGGGCCCCGCTGGATGGGAGTGGAATATCCCAACCAGATTCAGGTGATTGGATTCGATCCACTCGAAGGCTTTCAACTGTTCGATGGGGTTCATCACGAATCGCACCGCGCTTTGGACCTGATTCGTCACCTCGATCACCGATTCCACCTTCGAGTCGAGACCAGCCAACAGCCCGCACGCTTCGAGCGGGGCATTTTTGTTGGCGTGGACGGTCATCCGCCCAAGTTGTTCATTCGTTAATGAAAGTGATTTCATTGCCGCAAAAAGATGACCGAGCCCCAGGCAATCCCCAGAATGACGGCCGGTCCGATTATGGCGCGGCGCAGCGGGATATTTGCTGTCAGACTGGCAGACAGCATTGTCAAAGCGTAAAGAGGCCCGGTGAGCGCCAATCCAAATTGGATTGGTGTCAGAAGCCAGTAATGCAATCCGGCCCCGATTTGGGCGCAGACGATGCCAATGCCGACGGCCCAAGGGAAATCCCAGCGATCTGTGCCGTCGAGGTGCAGGATTCGCAAACTGATCAATCCGGCTGCGACGAAGACAATGGGAATTAGCGCGAACAACCTTGCGCCTGAAAACCTCAATGAGGTGGCAAGAATCAGAAATAATGCGTACCCAAGAGCGGTCAGCCCCGAACGGGCGATGGCATATTGCGGGGCAGAAGTGTCTATGGTAATGTATTCGGCGAGAAACACACCTGTCAGCAAAATCGCGTTCATCGCGAAGCCGGCCCACCATGCGGTTTCATCCGAAAGCAGGGAGAGCGGGGCGCCCGCAACGAAGGTTGTCAGGGTTGGAAGCATCAGGTGTTCGAGGGTGCGCTTTCCTGCAAATCCAGGGTGATCACGAATCAGCCAGTCCATGCCCGTTGCTGTCAGTATTGCGGCGAGAAAGGTCAAGGCTGTTTTGAGGGTGAGCGGGTAGGCAAAGAAGAAACCGGGCAGGGTAATGGCCAGGGTAAAGCGTGGTGACTGTATCAACCGGGTGAGCGAAAACGCCAGCAGAATGGCGGCAATTAGAATACCGATACGATTTACAGATGGCAGGTTGGAACGACTTTCTTGCATAGGGGGGATTGTACCTGCGGCAGGGCGCGGGCGCAAGCAGTGGGTATGGTAGAATCAACCTGTTATGAGCATATCCAGAATGGAAAACCTGCCTCCGCCGCCAGGTATCATCAGTTCACTCAAAACGGGCTTCGACCTGATTGCCACCAATCTAACGGCGATTGTATTGCCGCTTCTGGTGAATTTATTCCTCTGGCTGGGTCCGCGCCTGCGGATGGATGGCCTGTTCGATTCGATCAAGGCGGATATGGTTGCGATCTGGAAAGCCGGAGGAATTCCCGCCGGCGACATCCAGCGCGCGATGGAATTGTACGAGACCATCATCCCGAAAATCAACCTGTTTTGGGTCTTTCGCACATTTCCAATTGGCATCTCCAGCCTGTTCCTGCCGCAAGGGACCTCCCAAACGCCTCTGGGCGACCCATCCATTCTACAGGTCGGCGCGGCTGGATTGTTCGGCTGGATCTTTTTGTTGACCTTCCTCGGATGGATTGGCGGTGGGCTGTATTTTCGCAGTGTAGCGTGGCTGGCTCTGCCCGATAAGAGCGCCGGTTTCCCCGGTTTGTTTCGCGCGGTCCTGCAGACGATACTGGTCTCCGTTTCATGGGGACTTTTATCCCTATTCATTGGAGTCCCCGCTTTTATGCTCCTGATGTTGATGCTTCAGTTCAGTTCCTTCATCGGCAACCTGTTCATCCTGTTTTTCAGCCTGGCTTCGATGTGGGTGGTTGTGCCTTTGTTTTTTTGGCCCCACGGTATTTTTATAAAACGACAGAATGTTTTTACTGCGATGTGGAGTAGTTTAAAGATGGCGCGTTTTGCTCTCCCTGCCAGCAGCCTGTTCGTGCTGACAATATTTCTGCTCTCCTTCGGCTTGAACTTTCTTTGGAGTATTCCGCCCGGGGATTCCTGGATGACTTTGGTCGGTATTCTGGGACATTCCTTTGTTGCAACCGCCCTGCTGGCATCCAGTTTCGTTTATTACCGCGATATCAATGCCTGGATGCAAAGCGCAATCGAATACATGAAACTGAATCAACTCAAGCGCGCCTAGAAGTATAGATTTGGAAAGATCGTTGGAGGTTTTTGTGTCTGAAAAGGATAATCAAATTAACTATGATGTAAGTTCGATCCAGGCCCTTGAAGGCATCGAGCATGTGCGAAAACGCCCCGGCATGTATGTGGGTGGAACGGATATCAAAGCCCTGCATCACCTTGTTTACGAAGTCGTTGACAATGCGATTGACGAGGCGCTTGCAGGCGTCTGCAACCGGATTGACATCACCATTCATCCCGATAGCAGCGTCACCATCGAAGACAATGGGCGCGGCATCCCCGTTGGACCGCATCCCACCAAGAAGGACGCCAACGGCAAACCGATGGAAACACTGGATGTGGTAATGACAGTCATCGGCGCGGGCGGCAAATTCGGCGGCGGCGGATACAAGGTCTCCGGTGGTCTGCACGGCGTCGGCGTCAGCGCGGTGAATGCGCTCTCTGAGTGGATGGTGACAGAGATCAAGCGTGATGGCAAGCTCTGGCAGCAGGAATACAAGCGCGGCGTGCCGCAGGGAACCATCAAGCAAGCGGGCAAGGCCAAGAACGAGACCGGCACCAAGCAGACTTTCAAGTTCGATAAGCAGATATTCACCGAGGATATCGATTTCCGTTTCGACACCCTTGTCCAGCGCTTCCGGGAGATGTCCTTTGTGGCGCGCGGCGTGACTATCAAATTTGTGGACGAACGCGCCGAACGCGAGATGACCTTCTACTTTGAAGGCGGTATTACATCCTTTGTGCGTTATTTGAATCGCAACCGCGAAACCCTCCACTCTGTGGTGCATGTGGAAAAGGAAATCGAGAACATCGGCATCGAGGCGGCGATTCAGTACACCGATGCCTACACCGAGTCGGTCTATTCCTTCGCCAACACCATCAACACGATTGACGGGGGTACGCACCTGACCGGTCTGCGCTCCTCGCTGACCCGCGTCATCAACGACTATGCCCGCAAGAATGGTTTGTTGAAGGATGCCGACCCGAACTTTTCCGGCGACGATACCCGTGAAGGTCTGACCGCCATCGTCTCGATCAAACATCCCGACCCACAGTTTGAATCCCAAACCAAGGTCAAGTTGATGAACCCCGAAGCCCAGACCTATGTTACCCAGGTGGTCGGCGAGACCTTCAGTACCTTCCTTGAAGAGAACCCGCAGGCGGCGAAGGCGATCATCGCCAAGTGTCTGACCTCAGCCCGCGCACGTGATGCGGCCCGCAAGGCGCGCGACCTCGTCATCCGCAAGTCGGCCCTTGAATCGCTTACCCTGCCCGGCAAATTGGCGGATTGCTCCGAGAGAGACTCAGCCAAGACTGAACTCTACATCGTGGAAGGTGACTCTGCAGGTGGTTCGGCCAAGCAGGGACGTGACCGTCACTTCCAGGCGATTCTCCCGCTGCGCGGTAAGATTTTGAATACCGAGCGCGCCCGCCTTGACAAGATTTTGGGAAATAATGAAGTCCGCTCGCTTATCTCCGCTTTGGGGACGGGCGTGGGGGATAACTTCGATCTCGAAGGCTTACGTTATGGGCGTATCATCATCATGACCGACGCCGATGTGGACGGCAGTCATATCCGTACTCTGCTTTTGACCTTTTTCTTCCGCTATATGCCGCAACTGATCAACGAGGGGCATCTCTATATTGCCCAACCGCCCTTATACCGGATCGCTCACAAGAATCAAGTCAAATATGCGTATAGCGACAAAGAGAAAGATAAATATATAAAAGATATTGCCACCGACAAGGTTGGCGTCCAGCGGTACAAAGGACTTGGCGAGATGAACCCTGAGCAATTGTGGGAAACAACCATGAATCCCACCAACCGTACTCTGCTTCTTGTTACCGTGGAGGATGCCGCCGAAGCCGACCGCACCTTTGACATGCTCATGGGTGACGCAGTGGACCCGCGCAAGAAGTTCATCCAGACCCACGCAAAGAGCGTAAGAAATTTGGATATCTAACCGGCGATGTTCTCATCCCTTAACCCTAAAGGTTCCTGGAACCTTTAGGGTTTTGTTCTTTAGCTACACCTTTCTTCTTTGTCATGAAAGTACCATACACCAATGATGAGGTTGTGGAGTAAAATTCGAGCATTATGACTGCTAGGACCATGCAGCAAAACATGCAATTAAGCTTTCATAGGTATAAGCTGCTTATCAGCCAGGCGCTGCAGTGGCTGGTGTTTTTGTATCAGACTGTTGCTGCCGTTCTTTTTGTGGTTGGGCTGTATGTTGCAACGACCCTGTGGCTTCCACAGCCTTTTTTGGGGGCATTTTACGAGCACACCCTGGTCTTCAATGGGACAGGACCGGTTGAAGCCTCACCTGAGTGGGCGCTATTCGACCAGGTTGAAGTTGGCGACCAGTTGGTTGCCATCGATGGGATTTCGGTAACAAGCGCCGCGGATGTTCGCAATGTGTTGAAAAATCGCTTTCCGGGCGAACAGGTCCAAGTCTCGGTCAAACCGCTTGGCGGGGAAGCCACGCGCGTGCTGACTGTTACCTTGCATTCCTTCCCGCAAACCAGCCGAACCATCTATCTTGTCATCCCAACCGCGCTCAGTGCCATTTTTCTTGCCGCCAGTTTGTGGATATTCGGTTTGCGCCGCACGGAGCCAGCCGGTCGTGCCTTTTCCCTCTTCACATCCTCGCTTGCGATTGTTACGGGGACCTACTTCAACCTTGTTACAACCCATGAATTTACAATCATGTGGACGGCCGCTGCCGCCATTTCCGCCGGCGGGCTGATCAACCTTGCGGTCACCTTTCCCGTTGAACCGCGTTTTATCATTGATCGTCCATACCTGAGATGGGGTGGAATCCTGATCGGGCTGATCCTTTTTGCGTTTGCGCTTCCAACTCTATTTAATTTCGAACAGCCGACGGCTTACATCCGTAGTTGGCAGTATATCTATGGGTTTATTGCCCTGAGCGCGATTATCTATGTATTGACGAATTTGTATCATGCGCGATATGCTCAATCGCCGGTGGTAAAGACCCAATCCCTTACCATTCTCATTGGGACAAGCCTGGCTTTCATCTGGTTGGTCGGCTGGCTGGTGCTCGGTTTCCTGCACCCCACCAATTTTTCCCCCTATTTATTCCTGCCGCTGGCAATCTTTCCGTTGGTGATCGGTTACACCATCCTGCGCTTTCGTTTTCTTCGCACCGATGATATTGCGCGGCGCGGAGTTATGTACGCGTTGTTAACCGTCCTTGTAATAGGCGGATACGCCCTGCTACTTGTCGGCTTGAGTTTGATATTGAATTCCTCCATACCCGCGGATAATCCTTATGTCGCAGGCGGATACATTCTCCTGCTTGTCCTTCTGCTCGAGCCGATTCGTACACGACTGCAAAACCTGGTGGACAGTCTGTTCTTCCGTGGTGAACGTGCCTATGCAGAGCAATTGCAGGATTTCTCCCATCGCCTCACCGCGGCCCTCGACCTCAACTCAATTGGTTCGGTCTTGCGCCAGCAGATCAACGCGACCTTGTCACCCGGTCGAATTCATGTCTATACCTACGATACGCTGAACGATTTCTTTGCAGCCCTGCCCGGCGATGACCGGCGGCCGACAAGCGACATTCGATTCATGGCAAACAGTCCGCTTGTCCGTTATTTTGAATCTGAACGCCTGCCTTTGTATCTGGATAACACTGTGTCCATGCCGCCTTCGCTGCAGGCGGAACAATCACGGCTGGCACTATTGGGCGCCCGGTTGTTCATTTCCCTACCCGGCAAACAACGTGTCAATGGCTGGCTAGCTTTGGGTCCACGTCTCTCAGGTCAGCCCTACACCCCGCGCGACCTGCAATTCCTCGAAAATATCTGTGATCAGTCTTCCATTGCCATCGAACGTTTACAGACCGTTGCGCACCTCGAACGTCAGATTCAGGAAATGAACGCGCTAACCCGGGTTTCACAAGGCGTCAACGTGACCCTCACCTTTGACGATGTTCTCGAGTTGATCTATGCACAGACCGCGCAAATCATCCCGACTTCGCATTTTCATATTACACTCTATAATGAAGCCAGCGATTATTACTATTACGGTTTTTGTGTCGAGAATGGCGAACGCATCCCCGAACGTGAGAATCTGCCTTTTTCGGAAAATATGGGGCTCAGCCCCGAGGTAATTCGCAGAAGCCGACAACTTATGACCCAGGATTACATTCGTGAGTGCCAGGCGCGCAACCTGACCTCCGTTCTGGAAAATGTTTTTGCCTGGATGGGTGTGCCGTTGAACGCGGGAGCGGAATCCATTGGGGCGTTGAGCATTGGCAGCCGTGACGGCGCTACTGCATACACGCGCGGCCAACTTGGGTTGTTGCAGGCAATCGCCGACCAGACGGCGGGCGCAATTGTCAAAGCCCGGCTGCTTCAGGAAACGCAACAGCGCGCGCGCCAACTTTCCACGCTAAATGAGATCACCCGGCAGTTGACCTCCACGCTCGAACTGAATTCCCTGCTTCAAAACATCCTTGAGAACGCGGTTGGAATTTTGAACTGCGAGGCCGGTAGTTTGTTCCTTGTCGATGAACAGACCAAGGAGTTGGTTTTCAGGGTGACAGTGGGACCTGTAGCCGCCAATCTCGTTGGACAGCGTCTGCCCCCCGGCACCGGGATTGTTGGTCGGGCTGTCCAGATGCGCGCCCCGGTGATCGAAAATGAAGAACAAAAGTCTGCTTCGAGGCGGTTTAGTGGCGTCGACCAGCAGACCGGTTTTGTCAGCCGGTCGCTTATGGCCGTCCCATTGCAGGTCAAGGACCGCGTTACCGGCGTGGTTGAGGTAATCAACCGCAAAGACGGGCGTCCCTTTGTGACCGCAGATCAGGAACTCCTGACGGCGTTTGCCGGGCAGGCCGCTGTTGCCATTGAAAATACGCGCCTGTTCATGCTTACCGATCAGGAATTGGCCGCGCGTGTCGAAGAGCTTTCGGTAATGCAGCGCATCGACCGCGAACTCAATGCCAGCCTCGAAATGGATCGCGCCATGCGCATCACTCTTGATTGGGCCTTGCGTCAGTCCGGCGCCGAAGCGGGTTTGATTGGCATGTTGGAGGAAGACAAACTGCGCGTCATGTCCCATCAGGGATTCGATGAGCGCATTGCTGACCTTCCCGATCAGTCCATGAAGGTGGAATTACCTGCAATGTTGCTTTCAGTGGAAAACGGACAGCCTCAATCGCTGGCAGTGGTCAATTCCAATGAGAAACTTCTTCCCAGCGCCCATACCCAGTTGATTATTCCCATTCGTCGTGAAACAAAGGTGATTGGACTGCTTCACCTGGAAAGCACGAGCGATTCGCAGGTGGATATTGACTTCCTGACCCGCTTAACGGACCACGCCGCCATTGCCATCTCCAATGCGCAATTGTTTGGCGAAGTCCAGCGCGCCAATCTTGCCAAGAGCGAATTCGTTTCATTCGTGGCGCATGAGTTGAAGAATCCGATGACCTCGATCAAGGGGTACACCGAACTCCTCGCCGGCGGCGCGGTGGGGCAGATCAATCAAATGCAGACCAATTTTCTGACCACAATCAAATCCAATGTCGAGCGCATGTCCACTCTGGTCTCTGACCTTAATGATAATGCCAAGATTGAGGCGGGACGCCTGCGCCTTGAATACAAGGCGACCAATCCTGCCGATGTGGTGGATGAAGTTGTACGTTCGATGAAGCGCCAGATCGAAGACAAGAAACAGACTCTTGAAATCATCCTGCCGGATCAAATTTCCCCCATGTGGGCGGATCGTATCCGCGTTGGACAGGTGCTTACCAACCTGCTCAGTAATGCCTACAAGTATACGCCGGATAGCGGCAATATTCAGGTCGGAGTGGAGGAGACCGCTAATCAATGGGATCCGCAGGGCGCTGCCCGCGTGATCCACATGTGGGTCAGGGATGATGGGATTGGCTTGACTTTGGAAGATCAGCAAAAGATGTTCCAAAAATTCTTCCGATCCGAAGACCCCAAGGCCCGCGAAGCACCCGGCACCGGACTGGGTTTGAATATTACAAAAGGACTGGTCGAAATGCAGGGAGGAAGGATCTGGTTCGAAAGTGAATATCGTAAAGGCACTACATTCCACTTTACGATCCCGATTGCGGAAGAGTAGCGAGGCATCATGACTTTGGTTGCATCCGTGGGGATTGCACAGGCGCTCGACGGGCGCGAAGCCGGTTTGCAGGCAATACACCAGGCTCTGAATCGCATCGGGGCAAATACCCCGGGATTTGCCATCGTAATCGCCTCGCACCAATACCAGGCGCGTGAGGTTCTAAATGGTGTGACCAGCCTGTTGGGAGATACTCCGGTTCTCGGTTTTGGCTCTCCTGCCGGATTTACACAGGCGGGACAGCACCCTCATTCGGTTGTAATTGCGCTTTTAAGTGGTGATTTTCAAGCCGACACACAATGGTTTCCCGGATATGCCCAATCTGGCCGGGAAACGGCTTCGAAAGTCGCGCAACATCTTGCTATTCGTGAAGAGCGCCAGTCAATGCTATTTTTTGCCGACGGTTTCAATGGGGATGCTGAACAGTTTTGCAATGTGCTTTCCCCCGGCTTGAACGCCATCGGTGGACTCTCGAGCGGCGACCTTCACACCGGCAGCACATATCAACTGGCTGGCAATCAGACCGGCTCCAGTGGGTTGGCGGCTGCGTTTTTGCGCGGCAACCTCAAGATGGGAATTGGTCATGGACATGGATGGGATCAGGTGGGGAAACAGTTTCGGGTGACACGCTCCCGCGGTTTCTGGCTGCGCACGCTGGATGGACGCCCTGCCTCTGAAACTTATGCGTCCCTCTTCGGTTACCCCGCCCGCGATTGGGCATTCCCTCCGTTGAGTTACCTGGCCCGCCTTTATCCGCTTGGCGTGGAACAGGGCGAGGACCTGGTTGTACGATCTCCAATCCGCGTGGAGGCAGA
Organism: Anaerolineales bacterium; assembly: GCA_034433295.1. Lineage (GTDB taxonomy): Bacteria > Chloroflexota > Anaerolineae > Anaerolineales > Villigracilaceae > Villigracilis. Next base: position 10,955 of record DAOUAS010000048.1, read on the forward strand.
TGGAAGCTTTCGGATGAACGCTGCCATTCGAGATGGTATCGACGCATACCTCCTTGTTGGAAGCCGTGTTGCCTGTGAGCGGGCAGTGCAAAATGCCACGCAACAGGCCCTGTTGCAACTTGGGGATGCAAAACCGGTGTTTGCGCTGGTGCTTGTAGATATTGCATGGCAACTTCTGTTAAAAGCGCAATATGAAGTGGAGATTGCCGCGATGCAGGAAATTCTGGGAACGAAAATACCGATTGCCGGTGGCTATACTCTCGGACAGATCATCCCCGATGAGAATGCCCCTCCCAGGTTCTTGAATCAGCACATCGTCGTGGTCGTATTTGGAGAGGATACCGCGGAAAGATAATACCGAAGCCCGACTCGAGCAGCCGGGCTTCTTTTTTGCATCTGGCAAGTCAAACAGACAGCGCCACCTGTGGAAGTTTGAGCATGGACTCTTGAACAGACTCAGCGGGGTATTCGTAATCCTCCAGTTTTCCGCTGAGGTAGTTTTCGTATGCCGCCATGTCGAAATGACCGTGGCCGGAAAGGTTGAACAGGATGACTCGTTTCTCTCCCTTCTCCTTGGCATCGAGCGCTTCGTCCATTGCCGCTCGGATGGCATGCGCGGATTCTGGCGCCGGAACGATCCCCTCGGTCTTTGTGAACAATACGGCGGCTTCGAAGGTGCTCTTTTGTTTGACTGCCACCGCGTCGATATATCCCGCATCATACAGGGCGCTGATGCTTGGAGCCATGCCGTGATATCGTAATCCACCCGCATGGATGCCGGGCGGCATGAAATCGTGTCCCAGAGTGTGCATCTTTACGATTGGCGCCATCTTTGCCGTATCGCCATAGTCGAAGGTATACACACCTTTGGTGAGCGAGGGAGTGGCCGTTGGTTCCACGCCAACCAAGCGGGTGCGTTTGCCGTTCTTCAGGTTTTCACGCAGGAACGGATAGGCGATTCCTCCAAAATTGGACCCGCCACCTACACAACCAATGACCACGTCGGGATACTCGTTGGCCAAATCCATTTGTTTCAATGCTTCTTCGCCGATGACGGTTTGGTGCAACAGGACATGATTTAACACCGAGCCCAGACTGTATTTCTTGGAGCCGTTCGAAGTCGCGGCAACTTCCACCGCTTCTGAAATGGCAATACCAAGCGAACCCTGGCTGTTTGAATGTTCGGCAAGCACAGATCGTCCGTAATTTGTCAGGTCGGTAGGGCTGGCATATACCTTTGCGCCGTAGGTTTCCATCAAATTGCGGCGATAGGGCTTTTGCTGGTAGGATACTTTCACCATGTACACTTCAAGGTCGAGCCCGAAAACGTTGCAGGCAAATGCAAGGGACGAGCCCCATTGACCGGCGCCGGTTTCCGTTGTCAACGCTTTTGTGCCGGCAACCATGTTGTAATATGCCTGCGCGATGGCGGTGTTGGGTTTATGACTGCCCGCCGGCGAGACACCTTCGTTCTTGTAGTAGATATGCGCGGGTGTGCCGAGCGCCTTCTCAAGTCTGTGGGCGCGCAGTAATGGGGTGGGGCGGTAGAGTTTATAGATTTCACGCACCTCCTCCGGTATCTCTATGTATCTTTCCGAACTAATCTCCTGCAAAATCAGGTCCATTGGGAAGAGAACGGATAGAAAATCCGGGGTGACAGGTTCCATTGTTCCCGGATGCAACACTGGCGCCGGCGGTATCGGGCTGTCTGCATTGATGTTGTACCAGAATTTCGGCAGGTCGGTTTCGTTCAATAGAAAGCGGGTTTGATTATTCATGGGGTTCCTCCAGTGATTATGGGATAAAGCGCGGTGTATTATTATTTTCCGCGCCGGGGTTTTGTTCCTCGATTACCTGCGCCGCAGGCAGGGATTCATCGGCCAACGCTTGCGTTCCATATTCCTGCAAATTGACTTCCTGTGGTTTGACTTGGGGAACTGTGTTCATTTCTACTCCTTCTGGTGTTAAAAAAATACGGCGTTCATCCCAACTGGGACGAACGCCGGGGCGTCCGTGGTGCCACCCAACTTAGGCCGGCCTGCGGCATTTAAAGAAAAAACCCGTTGTGATGCAACGGGAAGCCAGCCTCACTCTTTGGTTAGCGGGTTGGATATCATCTGGGAATCATCCTTCCTAGTAACCCTGCAGGATAACGGGCGCAGTTCCCGTCTTGGGCTACTCAAAGTCCGGTTTGTGGACCATTTTTGCCCTTGCAGCTCTGGGAACCATTCGGTCTTGTCGTTTCGGGCAGGCTCTCACCACATGCCGCCTGCTCTCTGAACCGTCGTACAGGACGTACTTTTTCCCGTCACAGCCTTTATAGATTTTCGTGATTATATCCAAAATGTAAATGTTGTCAATGACCAAATTTGACTTTGCAAATCAGTTAATTCCGGTTTTCACAATTTACTGTATACTTTTATCAGGAATTGTGAGGCAGGACATGACAGAAAAGAGAAATTCTCCCAAGAAATCAACCAGTCAGAGCGTCTCCGAACAGGATATTCAGGCTGGTGATCAGAGTATTGCAGTTGGCGGATCTGTCACGGACAGCGCGATTATCCATGGGCAGACCATTGTCCTAGCGGACCGTTTTTGGCGCGACCTTAAACCGGCGCTCCCTGCCGAAAAATTACGGGAATCCACCGCGGCATATCTTGTCTATCTGACCGACCGCCACTACTACCTGAACCTCAAGGGCATGGGAATTTCAGACCGCGTGCCGTTGAAGTTGAAACTCCTCGACCTGTATGTGCCGCTGAAGGCGCGCATGGAACTTCCCGAAGGTGACACATGGAAACGTGATTTGAGCCTGGCAGGACGGGACGTGACAACCGAGGAGCAGGAACTCGTTCATTTTGGCGAGCCGGTTTCCCTTTTGAAGATTTTACAGAAACATTCCGGCGTGATTGTGCTGGGCGACCCCGGCGCGGGAAAGACCACCTTTGTCAAGTACCTGGCTTTACGTCTCGCGCGAGGAGAAGGGCAAAAAATCGGACTCGACGACTACCTGCCCATCCTTCTGCCGCTTGCCGCCTTTGCCAATGCCCTGCAATCCCACGACATCCGCTTGGATGATTTTATTGCCGAATACTTTGCAGGCATCGGAGTTGACCTGCCCATCGGATCCATGTTGAGCGAAGCCTTGAAGGCGGGACGCGCCCTTATTTTGCTTGATGGTCTCGATGAAGTGCGCGACATCAACCTGCGTAACACCGTTGTCGAACGCGTGGTGGATTTCTTTGCATTCCATCGGCGGGTCGGAAATAAATTCGTATTGACCAGCCGCGTGGTGGGTTACCGCGCCGTTCGCCCCTCTGCCGAGGATTTGGCTGAATGTACCATTGTTGATTTCGAAGAGGACGAGATCGAGGAATTCATTTCCTATTGGACGGTGGCGCTCGAAAAACAGGCGCAGGGAAATACCTCCATTGCCAGGGCTGATGCCGAGGCAGACCGACGGGAATTGCTCGATTCGATCCAGCAAAACCCCGGGGTGCGGCAACTTGCCTCCACGCCTCTGTTGTTGACCATCCTTGCTTTGATGAAGCGACAGGGAGTCTCTCTTCCCGAACGCCGCGTGCAATTGTACGACCAGTACGTCACCACCCTGCTCTCCACCTGGAACCGCGCCCGCAGCCTCAGCGGACGTGCGCCGGGACGCGATATCGATGAACTGCAAACCATCCGCATCCTTGCGCCGCTGGCCTTGTGGATGCACGAGATTAGCCCGGGGGTGGGATTGGTCGGTCGCGAGGATATGCGCCGCAAACTCGAGGAATTATTTTTGGAGCGGAGTGATGCTTCGCCGCATCAGGCGGCTCGTCAATTTTTGGCGGATGTCCGTGATCACGCCGCGCTTCTTCTGGAACGCGGGCCGGGCGAATATGGGTTTATCCACCTGACTTTTGAAGAATACCTTGCGGCTGTCGCCCTCGCCTTGAAGGGACAGGGTAATGCCGCGCCCATCATCGAAACTCTGTCAGCGCATGTGGGCGAGCAAGCCTGGCGTGAAGTGACCCTGTTGACCATTGGGTATCTTGGCATTCGTCAGCAATTGCCCAAGGTGGCAGGTGAAGTGGTCGAGGCGCTGGTCAATCATCAGCCTGGCCCTCCCGGCGAGGCTGTCGTACTTGCCGGTGATGCCGTATTGGATACCTGGCCCGGCGGTGTCTCGCCGCAGAGCAAGGATTATGTGGTTCAATCCCTGCAATCCACCATGCAGGATGGCGAAATCCGCCCTGAGTTGAGACGTCGCGCCGGATTGTTGCTGGGCAGGCTTGGCTGGCGGCCGGCAGACCTGGATCGGTTTGCGGAAATCCCCGCGGGTGAGTATCAGGCCGGGGTGAAGAAGGATGCCAGGGAAATCCCGTACATGTATTTTATCGGCCGGTACCCAGTCACCAATATCCAGTTTGCGCGTTTTGTAAAGGAAGATGGATATAAAACCCAGGAATATTGGAGCAGGGACGGCTGGGAATGGCGGACTGGAAAATATGATTCGAGGACTGTGGAAGCGATGGCGCAGGATTGGCTGGAACATCGTCCGCTGGCAAAACGCAATGTCCCCTACTACTGGCACAGCATCGAATTGAGCAATCCCATCGTGCCGATTGTGGGCGTGAACTGGTTCGAGGCGGAGGCCTATTGCAACTGGCTTTCCAAAAAGATCGTGGCTGTGCCGGATGGATACGTCATCCGCCTGCCGCGCAATGACGAGTGGGAGCGCGCCTCACGCGGAAAGGACGGGCGCGAGTATCCGTGGGGCGAAGGCTTCGATAAAACCGCCGCCAACACCTGGGACAGCGACTCGACTGGTTCAGGGCTGGGCGGCACAACCGCGGTCTGCACATTTCCGCAAGGAGTCAGTCCAGAAAGCGCATGGGATATGAGCGGCAATGTCTGGGAGTGGACTGGTTCCTGGTACGACGAGGACAAAAAATACCGCATTGTGTGCGGCGGATCGTGGATTGGTTACCAATGGTTTGCGCGCTCTTCGTTTTCCAATTGGTACATCCCCTTGATGTTCAACGATGATCTCGGTTTCCGCATAGTCATCGCGCCGAAGGATTCGTAGGAGGAAGCATGGCAGAAAAGAAGCGGAGTTTGAACGCTGGCAATGGCAGCATTGTCATTGGCGGAAACGTGCAGGGTAGTAATATTGTTGTTGGCGATCACAATACAGTTACCAACCAGACGGTCAACATTACCCCATTATTCGAGGCGATCTACCAGTCGGTTGAATCGCATCCTTTGCTCAAACCCGCCGACAAGGCGGATGTGAAAGCCGAATTGCAGGAAATCAAGACCGCGCTCGAGGAGCCAAAACCAGATGAGGGTTTCCTGGCACGGCGTTTCCGCAATATCAAGCGCATGGCCCCTGATATTGTGGAGGTGGCCTTCGAGACCCTGAAAAATCCCCTGGGCGGTGTGGCTGAAGTTATCAAGCGGGTGGCGATAAAAATGGCAGAGGAAGCAAATGCATAACATAAAAGGAGGCCGCCAACTGGCGGCCTCCTTCGTCGTTATTGCTTTTTCTCCTCTGTGTTTTCAGCCTGCTGACCCTGTTCATCCTTGTTCCCCAGCCCCTCACGGAAGTTTTTGATCCCGCGGCCAAGTTCGCCGGCGATCTTGCCGATGCGTCCCGGGCCGAACAATAGAATCACAATCACGAGAATAACGATCCATTCCATGCCACGTGGTAAACCTAACATAGCGCGCTCCTTTTATTGAAATTCACCCTTATATTACCACAAGACCCTGAGGGTATCCGAAACCCTCAGGGTCTGTTAATTAACTCAAGTTGCCGCCATGCGCGCCTTGTGTCATGCTGAGGGACGCTCTTTCCCCGAAGCATCTCTGACACAATCAATCGAGACCCTTCGGTCGCGGAAAACACGCTCCCCCAGGGCGACATGGTCCTTTTC
>DAOUAS010000049.1:0-16623 GCA_034433295.1 Anaerolineales bacterium
GCTGAGGCATTATTGGATGAAAACCGAATCAAAAGCGAGGGATACCTGAAACCCGAATTAATTCGCAGGCGGTGGAACGAACATATTCAAAACCGAAAGAACTGGCAATATCCCTTATGGACGGTATTGATGTTCCAGGCATGGTTGGAGAAGCATGATCGGTAGTCACATGGCATCGCGCGCTGCTTTTTTACTGCCGAACCTGGAAGGGGGCGGCGCAGAGCGCGTTGTTGCACAACTGGCAAACAGTTTTTCCGAAAAGGGGATTCTCGTGGATTTGCTGCTCTTGCAAAAGACCGGCGTGTTGATGTCGGAAGTATCTCCCCGCGTTAATGTAATTGACATGGGACTTTCCGGCGCGTATCTAAGCCTGCCAAAGTTGATTGCCTATCTGAAGGCGGTTCGCCCCGATGTCTTGTTGTCCGCCTTGGAATTGACCAGCCTGGCTTCCCTGTTTGCGCGGCGCATATCGGGCGTAAAAACGCGGGTCGTGATTCGCGTGTCGGTGGCAATCTCGCGGCACAAGCGTTCGCCGATCAAAAAGATCATCGAGCGGCGGCTGGTTTCGTTAATGTACCCTTGGGCGGATCGAATTGTTGCCGTTTCGCGTGAAGCGGCGCGGGATTTAAGCGAATTTGGGCACATACCCATTGGGCAGATTCACACCATTTACAACCCGGTCATATCGGATGATATTTCACGCCAGGCAAATGAGGCAGTGGCACATCCGTTTTATCAGCAAGGACATCCGCCGGTGATTTTGGGCGTGGGCAGATTGACCGCCCAGAAGGATTTTGGGACTTTGATCCGCGCGTTTGACATCGTTCGCAGGCAAATGCCGGCGCATTTGTTAATCCTCGGCGAAGGGAATGCCCGCGCCAAACTTGAGGAACTTGTTCACTCGCTTGGGCTGAGTAACAAGGTTGATTTGCCAGGTTATGTGAAAAATCCCTTCGCATACATGAAAAAATCGGCTGTATTTGCGCTGTCTTCACGCTGGGAGGGACTGCCGAATGTTTTAATCCAGTCCCTTGCGTGTGGTTGTCCGGCGGTCAGCACAGATTGTCCCACAGGCCCCACGGAAATTTTAGATGGCGGAAGATATGGGCATCTTGTCCCTGTCGGAGATCCCGATGCGCTGGCGGCGGCAATCCTCCAATCCCTGCGCGGCGATCGGCGGATCCCCCCCTCCGAATGGCTGGACCAGTTTCGGCTGGAACCTGTGATTCAACAATACGCGGAAGTGTTGGGGCTTGTGCCATAGCGGCGCACGATTTCCGCTTGTTCCAAAATTCGGTAAACGTGTAAAATCTAAAAGTGCCAAATTTCTTGTGAAGTAACCACGTCTGTTCGGAGATAATCTTGAATTCAGGTTTTACGCGTCAGGCAACCCCCCTTTCCATCCTGTTTTTTGGAACACAAATCGCCACCGGCGGCGCGCAAAAAGCGTTGTTGGACCAGGCAAATTGGTTCCAGTCCCACGGTCACAGAGTGACTGCGGCTTTTTTCTATGACAGGGAGAATTTGCATGAAAAATGGCGGAGGAGTTCCGTTTATCCGATTCATGTCATCAGCGCTCATCAAAAATGGGGATGGGATTCGAAGTCCGCGCTGGAACTGGTCAAGGGCTTGTGGGCTTTGTGGAAACTCCTGCGCGGCGGCAGATTCGATGTCGTCATGTCGTTCACCCACGACGGTAACATCCTTGCATTGCCTCTGGCGTGGCTGACCGGTGTTCCCGTGCGTTTGGCAACGCATCACGGGCTGACCAGCAATTATTCCATCTGGCGCGAGCGCTTCCATGCCTGGCTCGTAAATCATGGGTTGGCAAGCGTCATGGTTGCGGTCTCTTCCCGCAGCCGGCAGAGCGCCCTGCGCGAAGGGATTCGTCCCGATCGAATCGTTGTGATCAAAAATGGAATCAACCCCTTGCCTGTCGAAAATGCGGAGGCGCATGACATTCGCAAGGCAGCGGGACTGCGCGACGGAGACATCTTTCTGATTTCGGTGGGACGCCTGGTGCATGAAAAGGCGCATGAGATTTTGCTGGATGCCATGCCGCTTGTCTTGCGGGAATATCCAAACACAAGGCTTGGTATTCTGGGAGACGGTCCGCTGCGGCCGCAGTTGGAAGCGCAGATTGCGAAGATGGGTCTTGCAGATACCGTTCGTCTCTTCGGCACATCGAGCGCCGTATCCCAATATCTTTCCGCCGCGGATGTTTTCGTCCTGCCTTCGCGGTCGGAGGGACTGCCGATTGCCCTCCTCGAAGCCATGAGCGCGGGGCTGCCTGTGGTGGCGACGCGCCTCGAAGGGATGGACGATTTGGTAAAACATGGGGAGCGCGGCCTGCTTGTCCCAGTGGACGACCCTCGCGCGCTTGCAGATGCCATATTGGAGTTGTTGTCCGATCCGCCCGCCGCCCGCAGAATGGGCGCCGCGGCCAGGTCGCTTGTGATGGAGAACTATACAGAAGATATAATGTGCAAGCAGTACCTTTCCCTGATCGAGCGTTATTTGGAAGATTCAAAAATAGAATGAAAGACATCGCTATGAAAAAATTGAAACACCTGCCGGCCCTGTTTTTGACCGGCTATGTTCTTTATCGGGCCTGTGTCGAGTTTTTTGCAATCGCATGGGGCACTGGAAACTGGCTGGGCGAGTTTTCGCTTTCGTGGGCGTTCTTTTATTATTCGTTTGCCGCCTTGTGTATTTTGGTTTTTTCTACCGTGGCGTTTTACCTCTGGAACAGCGGTATTTTCGCCCCTGCTCGCAGTCGCATCATTGAAATTCGCCAAAGAATGGGCGTCCTGCGCTGGGTGTTGTGGACGATCATCCTGATTGCCCCGGTCTGGTTTTTTCAATATACGGCATTGGGATTCGTCTTCCAAAAACTTCACATCCGGATTTTCATCTGGGTTATCGTTGTCTGCCTGCTGACGATTCTCTCATCGCGGCATGAAAGACTGGCGGGCTGGAACGAATTCCTTGTATCGCTCATCCTGACCGCCAGCGCCTTCTCGATTGCCGCATCGCTCAAAGATGTGAGCGGCTACCCGTTTTCGCTTGGCTGGTCGGAGGGAAATCGCCTTTGGGACTATTCCGTCCTCTTCGGCAGGGACAGGTATATCTATCCGGCGGAAAAGAAAATACCGGCCTTTCTGGATTTTGGGCGCAGTCTGATCGGCGGATTGCCGTTTCTCTTTAAAGGAACCACCATTATCGCAGCGCGGTTTTGGATTGGGTTGACTTTGATCGTGCCGTACTTGCTTCTCGGCATTGCCCTGTTCCGCGCGGAGGCAAACCGTAAACTCACCTGGTTCCTTCTCGTTCTTTGGGCTTTCCTTTTTCTGAAGCAGGGGCCCATTCACGCTCCGCTGGTTTTGGGCGCGGCCTTGGTTGCGCTGGCGTGGCGCGCACCGCTATGGTTTGCGGTTCCGTTGATGACCGGCGCCGGATATTTTATGGTCTACAGTCGTTTCACCTGGGTCTATGCCCCTGCCCTGTGGATTATCATGCTGGAGATCGTTTCTGCTCCGCTGGAAACTGTCTTCAAACGCAAAGCCATATCTTTTCCCTGGCTTCGTCTCATGGTTCTGGTGGGATCGGTAATCCTTGGAGCGTTTATGCTTCCAGCCATGCTTAGATCGGCGAAAACGTTGTTTTCTTCGACGCCTGCGCCGGTGGCTGCAACACCCACATCCACGCCTGTGGCTGCGCAACAACCGGCAGCGGCAACTCCCCAGCCTGAACTTTCCCCCACACCGGTTCCCGCAGACCGGATCGACCTCCCGCCGTATCTACAGTTCGTTGTCGATGCGGTCAAAGATCAGCCGTTGTTATGGTATCGCTTGCTCCCGAATTCAACCTATGACAATGGCATCCTGCTCTCGCTGCTGTTTGCAATTGCTCCGCTGTCCATCGTCCTGGCATACCTCTCGGCAATGGGCATCTGGAAATTGAGTGGATTGCAGAAGACCTTTCTCATCCTGCCGCTGTTGGCATTTCTTGCGGTGGGATTGGTGGCCAGCACCAAGATTGGCGGCGGCGGCGATTTGCACAATATGGATATGTTCCTGATTGGGTTGTTGTTTGCAGGCGCGCTTGCCTGGCAAAATGGCGGCAGGGATTGGGTTGCAAACGACAAGGCAATCCCTTCGATCATGAAGGTTGCGATTGTGGCTTTGCTCGTCAACTCGTCCATTGCCCCCCTGATCGAAATGCGGACATACAATTTTGGCGATGATCTGGTTCGGCTGCGGATTCTTTTGGATGCCGACCGAAAGGACATGCTCGAGATGTTGCCCACGCAAACCGAGACCGAAGACGCCCTGCAGAGAATCCAGTCCGAGGTGGACCAGGCCAAGTTAAATGGAGACGTGCTTTTTATGGATCAGCGCCAACTTCTGACCTTCGGTTACATTACGGGTGTTCCACTGGTCCCGGATTATGAAAAGAAGTTCGTCATGAATCAGGCCCTGAGCGGCGATGCGGACTATTTCCAGAAATACTATGCCGACCTTGCCGCGAAACGTTTCTCGCTGATCATTACCGAGCCGTTGCGTACGCCCATACAGGACAGTTCCTACCAATTCGGCGAAGAGAACAACGCCTGGGTGAAGTGGGTGGCCAATCCCACCTTGTGCTATTATGAGCCTTTGGAAACCTTGAAAACCGTGCGCGCGCAGTTGCTTGTCCCCAAACAAGGCGTCGTGGACTGCTCCGCTGCGCTGCCATAAGGAAAACACCGTGAACCTCCGTTACCTGATTCTTCGCATTGCCCGCCACTTTATGCCTGAAGGCATGGCTCGCTTCCTCCTCAAACACCGCTGGATTATCCGCCCTGGGCTGGAATCGAGCAATCCAATGGCGGCTGTGGAACAGTACATGAATGGGTTGGAGCAACATGGAAAGTCCGTCACGGGACAGCGGGTGCTGGTCTTCGGCTACGGTGGGCGGTTCGCTGTTGCCGTTGAACTCCTGCAAAGAGGCGCATCCCATGTTGTGTTGTGTGATCATTATGTGCTTTTGGACCGGGAGCGCAACCAGGGTCTGCTGCCCAAATATCAAAAGTACCTTCATAAAACGCATGGTGAAGTACTGCCGCGCCCCGAATATATCACCCTGATTCATGGCGATATTCGTGACGAGAAAATGTCTGCTGAAATTCCTTCTGCTGACCTGGTGCTAAGCACGTCCGTTTATGAACATCTGGGGGATGTGGAAGGCATTACCGCCGCCCTCGCCAGGTTGACCGCCCCACACGGCGCGCACCTGCATTTTGTGGATTTGCGCGATCATTATTTTAAATTCCCCTTTGAGATGCTCGCCTACTCCGATACCGTCTGGAGGAATTTCCTGAATCCGACGAGTAATTTGAATCGGTATCGGTTGCCGGACTATCGGGCAGTTTTTGGAAAATACTTTGGGGATGTAAAGGTCAATATTCTGGGGCGGCTGGAGGAGGAGTTCAGGAGCATGAAAAGCCGCATCCGCCCGGAGTTTCTGACAGGAGACGAGGCTGTCGATTCGGTGTCCCTGATTTCGATCTTTTCAGAAGCCCGAAAATAGAACATCCCGAAATGATGTCGAATCGAAAACAGATTCTCCTTTTGCAAATGCTTTCAGGGCTTGTCCTGCTCGAAAGCGCATGGGCGCTTTACGCGCTTTCGAGTTTCCCTTCAGAAGCCGGATCAGCGCTTCCATTTGGGTTTTCGGTTTCCCGCCTTGCGCTCATGGGCGTCATACTATTGATTTTTTGCGCGGCCCTTTTTTTGCTGGTTTGGGGAGTTGCATCCCGCGCTGCGACGGAAATCATACTGAAAAAAATTCAAGGATTGGAAAGACATCGGGCTTTCGAATCCCTGTGCTGGCTGGCAATATTGCTGGGGTTGACTTTTGCATTGACTCCGCCGGAGCGGATGGGTGTTTCGATATACCAGCGTCTGACGCCCTTGATTGTCTTGGGCTCCCTCATGGCGGGACAGGCATTGCTTTTCATGATGTTGACACGGGATGAAAAGCCGCGCTGGAGCGAATTTGGAAAACAGCGCGCTCCGCTGATGATTGGATTGGGAGTCCTTCTATTCCTGCTGCTGATCTGGGCCGGGATTGTCTGGAGCGGGCTGGGGATCAGGCGCGAACCAAGCGGCTGGCTTTCTCAGGGAACCCCCTTGCTTCCGCAACAAGTATTGCTGGCTTGGGGCATCGGTCTATTATTCATGCAGGCGATGAGGAAATTCGAGCCTGGCAGGAAAATGGATTTCCTGATTGTTGTGCTGTTGTGGATCGTCACAAGCCTGGTTTGGTGGAGGGAACCCATGATCCGCGCCAGTTATTTTACGCCCTCTCCCACTCCACCGAATTTTGAGTACTACCCATATTCAGATGCCGCTCTATACGATCAATTTGCCCAGAATATCCTCATCGGAACAAGCAGACAATCAGGGTTGACCCACCGTCCGCTGTATTCTTTTTTCCTGGCCCTGCTGCATCAACTTGCCGGGTTGGGGTTTCAGCATGTGCTTCTCCTGCAGTTTATTGTTCTTGCTGTTATTCCTCCTGCGGGATACCTGCTTGCGTCCCGTGTCGGCGACAGGACGGCGGGCGTCATCACCGCCCTGCTTCTGCTTCTTCGGGAAAAGAATTCGATTGCTCTTACCAACATCATCGAAGTCTCGCACGCGAAGTTATTGATGTCGGATGTGCCGACGATGTTGCTGATTCTGTTATTCATCCTGTTTTACCTGAAATGGCTGCAGGATGAAAGAAACAGGCTGTTCCTCGGCGCGCTGGCCGGAGCATTTCTCGGATTGTCGGTTTTTGTCAGGAGCCAGGTTCTGGTGTTCATCCCGATTGCCTTGCTGGGGTTTGCGCTGGTTCCGGGCTTTAACTGGAAAAATTTCATGCAGAAGTCCCTCATATTTCTGGCGGGCGTTTTTCTCATCATTGCCCCCTGGGTGTGGAGAAATTATCAGGTTTCAGGGAAGTTTGTGGTGGAATATCAGGAGTTTTACACGCGTTTTATAGCCAGTTCATATTCTTCCGCGCCGGGTGATATCGACCGGCTTGCCTCTGAAACCGACGAGCAATATGAAACCAGGATGATGAGGCAGATCTCAGGTTATATTATCGAAAACCCCCTGAAAGTTGCCCGATTTGTCTCATCTTATTTTCTGCATAATGAGATTGCCTCTGTTGCCTACCTGCCCTTGTCTTTTCGGTTTGACAACCTCTACGATTATGTGAAAATGCATGGGTTTTGGGATGCGCCTTATCTGGGGGAGATACCCGCCCGGTCTTTTCCTGCCCTGTTTATTATTCTGCTTATTCTTGCGCTTGGAATTGGCGCGGCATTCCATCGCCACCGCTGGCTGGGCATAATGCCCATTCTTTTTCACCTTGGATATTCCCTCAGTGTTGTTATTGTCAGACAGTCCGGTTGGAGGTTCATTCTTCCAGTGGATTGGGTCATATTGCCATACTTCGGTTTGGGACTGGTTCAACTATTCATGCTGGCTCGTCTTCCCTTTTCCTTGAAGCCGGAATATCCGTTTGCGTCCGGCATCAAAAAGGCATCCCTGCCCCTCGATGCGGGATACGTTTTTCCCGTATTGGCCGGCATTGCGGTTGTTGGCGCTGCCTTTCCATTGATCGAATGGAGCATCCCCGAGCGTTATCCCAAAAAGGAAGAGAGTGTTCTTGTGCAAATGTTCGTGACGCAAAGCATCCCGGCTCCGGGCGGGGAGCGGGTCACGGCTTCGGAGTTAAAAATTTTTTTCGAAACGGAACCAGGCGCGATTGTGACAGATGGACGGGCGTTGTATCCGTCATGGTACGAAGAGGGAAATTTTTGGGGTGAGTCGAGTCCCAATCTGGTGGCGGCCAGCCAGTTCAACCGTATCCAGTTCACCTTGATTGGTCCCACAAATGGGTTTGTTTTTCTTTCGCTGGAACAGCCGCCGCAATATTTCCCTCACGCGGCTGACGTTTTTGTGGCGGGATGCCAACAGAAAAACTTTTTCCGCGCTCTGGTCGTCAAAGTGAATGACCAAATGCTGGTTTCATCGCCCTGGCCGGGGCTGACCTGTTCGGAGACGGAGTAGGAATGTCGGCGAAGTTTTCCAGTTTCATCGAACGTCATGAAAGGTTGATCCCGCTTTTTCTGTTCTTGGTTTTCCTGGCGGTGAGCATTCCCGGAATTGACTGGGGATTGCCCGCCTTGTGGAACCCCGATGAACTCGTATGGCGGGTTTCGAGCGCCTTGCGCGGCGAACTCGTTTTCGATGTGACAGAACCCGATTTCAATTATCCTTCCCTTCCGAAGTATGCGATGTTCGCGGTGGGGAAAACCCTGCGCAGCATGGGATATGCAGATTACGCTTTCTTTGTAGCCGCGCGGATGATCTCTGTATTGCTGGGGGCATGGGTGGCTGTCCTGGTTTATTTTCTTGCGCGGGAAGTCGGCGCAAACAAGCGAATTTCCCTGCTGGCCGGGTTACTTTACATAACAAGCAGTATCGCCTCTGCGAACGCGCGTTTTGCGCACAACGATCTCTACCTGCAATTCTTTACCGTGCTTTGTGTTTACTTTGCGGTCGAGTATCAACTGACAAAAAACAAAGTCTGGATCTACGCCTCATTCTATGCGGTGGGACTCGCCGCTTCCAGCAAATACACGGGCGGAAGCATGTTGCTGGTCCCGCTCCTTGTGTTGTTCGTCATGAATTGGTCTGAGCGTCGGCAGGACTGGCTGCGTTCGATTGGAATGTTGTTCCTTGGAGGAGTCCTTGCTTTTGGCGGATACGTTACCGGAACACCCAGGGCAATCGACTTTTTCGATTACATGAAAAATGTCATCCCGGCCATGCAGCGTTTCGCCTTGTACGGAAAAAACTCCGGCGCGCCGGTTGGGTTGTTCGGTCAATGGGCGATGTTCGAGTTAACTGTGGGGACATTTGCCTATTATCTTTTCCTGTTAGGGTTTGCCTGGTTTGCGGTCAAGTTGATTCTGCGGCGGATGGGCAGGGTCCGTTTCGACGAAAAACAGTCGCAGGGGATACTCATCCTGCTGGCGGCTGTGATCATCTTCGACATGCCCTTCCTCGTCTCGGTCAACTACGTGATGCGCTTCTTCATCCCTTTTGTGCCGTTCCTTTCCATACTTGGCGCGTTGTGCGCCCATGAGATCATCGAATTGACCAAAGCCAGGGGCTGGAAATTTGCGCCCGCAGTCATTGCCCTTATACTGACGGCCGGCATTTTATATTCCGCATTGAGGCTGGTAGGCATTGCCCTGCTTTTTACACACGATGCGCGCATTCCCGCCAGCGCATACATTGCCGACCTTCGCGGGTACAAGAAAACCATCGAATATACGTTGTATCCGCCCATTGTCAGCAAAAAGCAATTCTATGGGGCGGCAAGGAACTACCCGATCTACTTCGTCAAATATCCCGGTGAAATAGCGCCGACAGGCGGCAGGGTGAAATACAACCAGGGCGAGGCGGGACTGCTCGAACGCGATGTGGATTATCTGGTCATTGATTCATTCACATATGACCGGTTCTACAACGACGCCATCTGTGCTACTAACCCTGTGGAGTGTGATTTCTTCAAGAGGCTGCTTGCAGGCGAAGTGACCACCTTCCGCCTGATGAAGGAATTTACCTACTTTCTGCCGCCCTATTTGCCAAACGTCTCCGTCCTCACGGTCAACCCGGAAATCAAAATCTACGAGCGGATCCGATAATCGCGTCCGTTGTCCTATTTTCTCCTTGCATGGATGATCTCTTCGATCATCGCGATGACATTTCCCGAAAGCTTTTCCTGTCCCTTGAGGGTGGTCAGCCAGTGATCGGCGGCGGTGAAGATATCTTCGTCCGGGCGCGGCGTATCAAGGATTTTTTTCAAGTTGCGCATATTCCCGGCATCCAGTTCGATGAACATGCGCAATATCGCCATGTGGCTGTAACCCGCCCTGCTCAACATGCGGATGATCTTTAGCCGCTCGATGTCCCTTTTGCTGAAGAGACGGTAATTGTTATACGAGTTGCGCCGTACGGAGATGAGTCCATTGCGTTCCCAATTGCGGAGCACGTCTTGGCTGACGCCGAGTAGTTTCGAAACCTCGCGGATTGCCAGCGGTTCCTCATCCGAATTGTCCCCCATATTTTTTGCCCAATTTTCCAGCAGGTCTGCTGCGGTATCGGCGTGTTTCAACTCCGCCCTGACCGAAACCAGATGTTCCCGCGCTTTTTCCAACGCACCCGCCCAGTCATCGGCGACGGCGCGCTGGATGATTTCATTCCCCGAAGCGCGCAAATCCCTGCCGGGATACTGCGCCGCATAGATCGTCCGCGCCAGCCGCAGACAGTCGAGATGTTTCTGCGTGAAAAGCCGATAGCCCGATTCATTACGTTCTACAGGCGGAAGCAATCCCCAGTCCACGTACAAGCGGACCGTGTTGGGATGAATTCCCACAGCCCGGGCAAGTTCTGAAGTTCGCAGATATTTGACAGGCATGGCGCAGATCGGACAGTCTTAGCCTACCATACCCGTTCCAGGTTGTCGTTCATGCCCACTCTTCGTCCCACCTTTGCCATATCGAGCCATTCTCCGTGAACTTTCACGCGCACCACGTCGGCAGTGTAATCGGTAGTCGTGCCGTTGCCGTTGCTGAAGAGATACGAGCCAACGGCGTAAATATCCACAGGGACTTCCAGCTTTTCGAACTTGCGGATTTTATCTGGATTGAATCCGCCGGAGACGACGATTTTAACGCGTCGGCAATATTCCTGCGCCCGCTCCTTCCAAGCCCCGGGCAGGGTCCAGTTTTCCCAGGCATGGTCCAACCCCTGACGGACGTTGAACACCAGCCTCGGGTTGACTCCCAGGTCGAGGGCGGGATCGCCCAATGGCTGGATGGATATATCACGCAGACTCGCGCTGGTATCCAGACGCACACCGTACAGACGATACTTCTTCGCCTCTTCTTCGTTTCCAGCATCCATCAACTCGCGGTATTTCGCGAACATCTTGTCCAGTACGCGCAGCGAGTCGCGGACGGAGTCGTTGTTGAAATCCACCAGCGCAATGCGCGGGATCTTTGCGGGCAGGATGCGCGAGAACGCCATCATCGCTTCGGCAGTGTCGCCGAGGAAGGAGGCTATCGCGGCGTGAGCCACTGTCCCGCCGCCCGCGCCGCCCCACCAGTCACCCTGCGCGTCGGTCGAGACGAAAGCGCCGATATCGTGGGCGTGGTCGCGGTTGAAGCGTTGCAGGGCGATGTTATAGGCATAGCCATCCGCCGCCTGGACTTCGTGCAGGTCGAAGCGGGCGGGAAAGAACAACACGGGCTTGCCCTTCGACGCTACGAAGGTTTCGTACACGTTGGTTGCCACACGGCTGGAGCGGGTGAGGATACCCAGGGTGGGCGTTTCGAGCAGGGCAAAGTCGCGGTAGCGTCCGCGCACCTTGATGACGGGCTGGATGTTCTTGGGGTCGCCGTCATATTTGACGATGGAGCCATCCTGCACCGCCCATACCTCCAATTTGTCAGACATATCAACGAAAGCGTTTCCCTCGAAATACCCTGTGCAATGCTTGAGCATGGCAAGCGCCTTGTCCACGCCAACGACAGTGGTCTTGCCCATGCGGCGGGTGAACCACTGCATTTCGACCTCGATGTCTCCAACGGCGATCTGATCGGGGGAAATCCCCTGCGGCAGGTTGTGATGTTTGCCCGAATAGGTGTAACCCTCTTTTGCGAGCGCGGTCAACATGCGGTTGATGTTCTCGAAATATTTATCCGAATACCACCCGCGCCTCATGCGTTCGATGTCGAGTTTGAAGGTTTCGTTGGTCAAGCGCTTACCGTCGAATATGGACATGGTTCCTCGTCGTGCAGGTGATTAATGGCTGGTAACTGGTAATTATCGATTACGTCAATATGTCTGTTGATTTGATGATCTTCATCCCCGCTTGAGCGAAGGATTCAAAGGCTTCATTTGCCTGGTCGGTAAAGTCCGCGCCGGGAACGACGACGGGCGAGGTGCAGTTGTCGAGCAGATAAACTTTCTTCGCCAGTTCAGGGCCCGTTTTGCGGATGTCGTTGAGCAGGTCGGAAATTGTCCAAGCTACGCAATGGCTTTTTGCCTGTCCTGTGATGACCATGGCGTCCACTTCCTTCAATTCCTTTATGAAGGCGTTATTATGTTTACCGAGCGTCTCGCCTTTCGGACCTTTGGTCACATCGGGACCGACAACCGAGTAATGCTCGGTGAAAGGCTGTTCGCCCTTGAGTTCGAACCTGGGTTGGGAGAGCCGCGCAATCGAATGAAAGAAAATCGCTTCCTCGACGGCCGGTACAAGCGCATGACCGATGCCGCCGAGCATGGCGTGATAGGGCCAGATGGTCAGCGCGTATTTGCCGCGCTGGCGCAAGGTTTCCGCGTAGTGGATCACCATCTTTTGTCCGTATTCAGGCGTGATGTCATAACGCGGCGCGAGGGCGGGGTTGAATTTCCACTGCTCGTCTTTCAATTGCTCCGCTTGAATCATGGTGTACGGCGCGGGATGATTCCCGTCCTTGTCTACGAAAAAGACGGGATGGAAAATTTGCTGTGAAAGGTGGGTGTCCATGGTGGCGGTGATGCTGGTGATGTTTCCCAGATTATGGTAGACGAATTCGCATAGGCGAATGTTGTCGTCTACAGCGCCATGCCCGCTGCGTCCGCCGACGAAGAGTTCAAAGTCCGGTATGCAAAAGGTATTTTGCACGTCGACCAGCAAAAGGGAGATGCGGCTTTTCGAGGCAGTGGCGGGCTCCAGGGTATGTCGCTTTGCCCAATCGCGGGCTTGTCCGGCGCGCGTTGTGTAATCCACTTTCCAGATTTCACCGACGCGGCTTGAGTTGAAAAAGGATGGGATGGGAAGCTGGTTCATGCCCCTAGTATACCCTTACGGGCGCTTTGCAACCCAAAACAGGCTGGATGTTGCGTTTTGAGTCCGCACACTCATCGGGCGCAGGTTGAAGCATCGAAATTATCCGATACATGGAAGACGGACTTTCCGTCCTGCCGCGTAAATGCAAACCAGACAGTCCCCTCATCGCCGGAAATCAAAATAACATCCGATGCATGAGGAAAGAACGACGGCGATTGTTCCATTGGGAAGACAATTCGGGGGAACGATTGTTTCTGCTGGAGCAGGGTGAAGACCAGCCGCCCTTCGTCTGAAACTTTATAGCCGAAGGAATCAGTGAAAGCTTCGCCGCCCTTTGGTTCATAGTAGCGGGGATACAGCGCCCTCCCATATCGGATGGCGACATCATTGCGCGCCAGGATTTCCTGCAAACATGCTGTGGAAATCCCCGCTTCAACGGGCGAGGCGGATTCGAGCATGGCGCGGGACAATCCGGCCTGGTACGCATTGGAATATTTCTCCGGGAAGATTGTTTCCATTAATGGAAGTAAACTACCTATTCCCAGGAACAACATCCCTGCCAGTATGTAGCCGTGCCATCCCGTCGGCGAAGTCTGTATCGCTGTAGGTCGAAAGTTGTTTTCATACCACCCGACGATTGCGGTCCGTCCGCGTTCCAGTGTGAAAAGAAAGGCGCCCACCAGCGCAAACAGCCCGATGGCGTAGTACAAGTAAATGGACCAGTCCATCGAGACCATGAACCGCTGTCCTGAAAGCAGGGCAATCGAAGTCCACAGGTTGTAGATCAGGTTGACGCCCAGGGGGAGGAACCCCATCCAGCCATTTCGCTGCCAGGCGGTGGTTACACCCAGCCCAAATAATAAAATGTAAAAGGTCAACAACATGGATTGTGAAGTTGTAGGCCTGCCCTCCCATTTTTGCCAAAAGGGATTCGCCGGCGTCCAGACTTCGCCGATATCTTTTAGCGTGTTGCGCAGCGGGAGGAGCAGAATGTTGTTGACGCCGTGATTGAGAAACGAGTTGAAAATGCCCCTGGCGATTCCCGCCGGGTTTTGTTCCATTGCCTGATCGGCAAGTTCAACCAGTCTTGCGTTGTATTCCGAGTCGGATTCACCGGGCAGGGGCAGGATGTTTACAGCCACTCCATTCAAACGGTTGTACCGCAGGGCCAGGTTGGCTATTTGGGAGCCGGGGTTGTCGAAGATCAACTCCCCCGTCATCCTCCAGTTGCGCCAAAGCCACGGACTGACCGTCAGGAGCATCGTTATCGAGACCAGCAATGCTCCTTTGAAAATGGGGTTGACCTTTTTCGGCTGGACAAAGAATGCGAACAGCAAAAGCACGGGAAACGCCGTCACCACCTGCGTGCGGACCAGCATGGCAGTCCCCAGAATCCCGCCCATGAGAAATGCCGGGAACGCCGGGAACCCCGCCTTGATCCAGCGAAGCCCGATCCAGAGAAACAGAACCAACAACATGGCGGTGGGGATTTCGGAAAGATATAACTTCGAATGGGTGATGTTGCCGGTGAAAGGCGAGACGAGATTGGAGGTGTAATCGCGCAAAGCCGCCAGCAGGGCAATCGAGATTCCAATCGGGCGGCCAAAGAATTCCCTGCCGAAAAGATATAACAGAACGGGAAACAGGGCGAGAATCAGAGACTGGAGAATAATCACATTCTCGTAATTTTGTCCTGCAATCAGGTGAAACAGGGTCAGGAAGACGACGTACAACGGCCGCTGTGGAATCTCCCCTCCGAAGCCATTGCCGATCAAAAGGGATTGGGCAAACTCGTCATAGGTTTGCGCGTCGCTGAATGGATAGATTTCGAAATTGGGATCGAGGGGTTCCAGCGCGGATGAATTCGGGACAACGGGTTGGCTTAGCCACAAAACGACGGTGAACGCCCAGACTGCCAGCGCGATCCACAAGTCGGGATGGGAAATCTTTGATATGCGTGATTGGTTTTCTGCAAGGACGGCGCCGGCGCAAAAGATGCAGGACAGCAGAATTTGCCATTCGAGCAGGGGCACGGCGGGCTGTCCGCGAGCCCAGTCTCCCTTGTAGATTGGGTCGATGCCCATGCCGGTTTGCGCGATGTAAAAGACCGTGACCGCAAGCAGCGCGACCACGATCAGCAGTTTGACGGAAAACGATTTCAGGGATTTTTTGTCTTCGATTTTTTCGCGGAAAGTCACAAACAGGATCAACGCAATGATCTCCGCCAGGACCATGGCTGTGAGGCCAAGCAGGGGGGCAAGGCGGTCAAGGTAGCCGACGATCCGGAATATATTCTTATCGGCAATGGATTGGAAAATCCCCAGACAAACCTGCGCGAAAAGCGCCAGCGTTGCAAGAATAAAGATGCTGTCTTGCGCCGACGGTCGTTTTATCAGGTCGAGCCGCTGAATCAACGGCGCGGGGTTTCGCGAAAGGGAGAGAATCAGGAAACCATTGAACACAGTCCAGGATAGTAGAACACCGGCAAGCAGCGCTTCTTCGATGGACAGGTGAAAAGGCTGGTTTTGTGAGACAAGAAGCTGTGCCAGGGATAAAAGCCCGTGCAGGGTCCATAAA
Organism: Anaerolineales bacterium; assembly: GCA_034433295.1. Taxonomy (GTDB): domain Bacteria; phylum Chloroflexota; class Anaerolineae; order Anaerolineales; family Villigracilaceae; genus Villigracilis. The sequence continues at coordinate 15,523 of DAOUAS010000049.1, forward strand.
CCGAAGAGGGCTTTCCATTGATTTCGAGTTGACAAATTGGGCATGGAGCGCTCCCGAAACGATTTAATTTCCGCCCTGCACTTCGCGCAAAATGGCTTGATATTGATCCACGATTTTTTCGATGTCGAATTGGCGCGATTTTTCGAGGCTTGCCCTGCGGAATTTGGACAACATCTCCGGGTTGGAGAGCAAATCACGCAGGGTTTCCACAAAGACGGGAATCTCGCGCGGTTCGATCAGGCAGCCGTTCTTATTGTGATCCACCAGGTCTAAAAAGCCGCCGATATCGCTGGCCACGATTGCAAGTCCCGCCGCCAAGGCCTGTACGCCGACCACCGGCAGCCCTTCGGAAAGAGAAGGCATGAAGAGAATGTCATTCTTCGAGAAATGTTCCATCACTACTTCCGGGGTTACCCACCCGGCCAGTTCGAAGCGTTCGTTCAAACCCGCTTTTTCGATCTCGCGTTTCACATCTTCGAACAGTGGACCGTCGCCGAGCATTGTACATCGCCAGTCGAGTTCCTTTAGTTGGGACAGGGTTCGTACAATGGCAAGCGGATTCTTTTGCGCCACGAAACGCCCGGCGAAGACCAGGCGCGGCGGGACGTTGACTGCGATCTTGGAGGGGGAAAGATGCTGGATGTCCGCGCCGTTGTGGATGACTTGAACCTCTACCGGATAATGTTTCAAGACCAGTTGGCGGGTATATTCGCTGACTGCAATCACCTTTTTGGCCCGCTTCCAGATGGGACGCGTGAAAGGCTCGATCCAGCGGAACCATTTTCCGGTTTTTTCCGGCACGCCGCCCGGCACATCGCCCAGATGCGCGGTCAGGATGTAGGGAATTCCCGTCAGGATGGATAGGGACCAAGCCAGGGCGCCGGATGGGACGGCAAAGTGGGTGTGGATGATTTCGGGGCGGGCGAGGCGGATTAAGCGGAATCCGGCCCATAGTCCGGCGAGGATATAGGCCAGCATGGTGGTAAAACTGGCGGCGAAGGTCTCGCGTCGCAGGGAGGGTATCCGCGCCACGCGAATCCCATCCCTTTGTTCTTCGAAAGGCAATCCCCGCATGTGCGCCGTCAACACGGTGACCTGGTG
>DAOUAS010000050.1:0-2750 GCA_034433295.1 Anaerolineales bacterium
AACTACCGTCGTATTCTGGTTCGCTATGATCGATTTCTTGAGAATTACCTCGCTTTCGTTCATTTGGCTTGCATTGTTATTTTCATCAAAAACTATTTTTGAGATGAGTTCTAGTCTGAATTGAATAAAAGCAACGAAAGAGCCGCTCTCCATCATCGGAAAGCGGCTCTTTGATTTTGCGTGCAAACGGTTTACTTCTTGATATTCTTCTTCCTCGCCAGCAGAGCGGAGGTGGTTGAAGTGGGCGCTTCCTGTGAAAGGTCGCAATTGGAAAACGCTCATTAATAGCCCGCGCCATTTTGCGACCTTGTTGGGTATAATTCACTCAACAGGAGAAAGACCATGACCTTACTGGAAGAAATTCAACAGCGGCTGAGCAACCTCCCGCTTGACAAACAGAGCGAAGTATTGGATTTTGTCGCCTTTCTGCAAGAGCGGACGGGGATTGCCCAGTCCGCTTCGATGAAAAGCGCGCGCAAGAAAAGAATCAAAAGCGCTCTGGCGAATCTGGCGTCAATGGGAACTTTTGCCGAGATTGCCAACCCTGTGGAATGGCAAAGGCAAATCCGCAGGGATAGACCGCTTCCAGGACGCGCCGTATGATCCTTGCCGACAGCAATCTCATCATCTATGCCGCATCGGGGAATTATCCGCATCTGGTGGATTGGTTCGCCGAGAATCAACCCGTGGCTTCCGCTGTCAGCTTGGTGGAAGTGTTGGGATACTACAAACTGACCGCCAAAGAAAAAGCCGCCCTCGAAGAACTATTTTCGGAACTCACCGTTCTATACCCCAATACCGAAATCTTTCAAATTGCAACTGAATTAAGACAACGACGTTCCGTCTCTGTTGGCGACGCGCTGATTGCCGCCACCGCGCTTCACCACGACCTGACGCTGGCAACCCACAACACAGAAGACTTTGACTGGATCGAATCCCTAACCGTCATTGACCCGCTTTCAGAATAATTCCACTTCTCCCAAAAAGAGCCGCTCTCCATATCGGAAAGCGGCTCTTTGATTTTGCGCGCAAACGGTTTACTTCTTGATATTCTTCTTCCTCGCCAGCAGAGCGGACGTGGTTGAGGTGGGCGTCTCCTGCCTGGTATTTACTCGCCCGCCATTTCCAACACTGCATCCACAATGGAAGGAGATATGGAGAAGCCCGACTTTTGCAGTTCTTCAATTTCGGGTCTTAATATCGGGATCAATTCAAGCTGCTTTGCTTTGAGCAGAATGCCCAATGTCCCGATCTTTGGGATGTTCAATTGGGAAAGTTTCCTGCGTCCCTTTTTCTCGTCCATCAAAACCCAATCGGCGTTCATTTCACTGGCAAGGACGATGGTTTCGACTTCCCCCAAATCCATTTCGTCGAGCAGTATATTGACCGCCAGCGTGTCCTTCGCGTCAACGATATGAATCCAATCTGCGTTGGCTACCTCTCTTTTTGCTTCGCTTTCCCCGCGTCCGTGAGTCACGGTCTCATCGAATACCGCCTGCGGAATATAAACTTCTTCGAACAATTCCCGCAATAATTCAAGCCTTCCAATGGAAGACAAACCGATCAGCGGCGTAGTGTCTGAGACAACGATCATTTTTTGGCTTTTGGAGTTAGTTTTTTGACCGCGTCAAACTCTTCTTTAATTTCATCTTCTGAATAATTGATAAAGGCAATGCCGCGAGTTTTGAGCAGTTGAAGGAAGTCCAGACGGGAGATGCCGAGTAACTTGCCCGCTTTCCCCGATGAGATTTTTCCTTCGGAGAAAAGCGAAAAGACCAGCCATTCGGAGACCCGATTTTGAATCTCGTTCTGGCTGATTCCTAATTTGAGTAAGTTGCTTGGGATTTGTACGCTAAAGGTTGTCTCGGTGGCTGACATGGGAAACTCCTTGTTTCCGTAATTGTAGCACGGGAGGTGAAAAATCATTTCTTGATATTCTTCTTCCTCGCCAGCAAAGCGGACGTGGTTGAGGTGGGTGCAGCCTATATCAGTGGCGTCATGCGGATTCTGTTATCTTCCACAACCGAGAAATGTCCCGTCCAATCGGTTTGACTTGAGAGCGCTTGAACAGCGACCCGTGCAATGTATTGGGATGATTTAGGGGTGATGCGGAATAAAATCACCCCGCTTTGGGCGGGGAGTCTGGAGCGAAAAGCTAATTCCCCGAAGTCCTTGTCAAAGGTGACGACAATGCGGTTTTCTTTCTGTGCGCGGAGGAGAACTTTGTTATCGGATATGCCGCGTGAATCTTCGCGAATCCATGCAACATCGTGACCATCTGATCGCAAGGCTTCCACTGCGTCCAATGGAAAATTTTCATTTGCAAGCAGGCGCATGGCTAAACCTGTGAAAGTTCGAAGGGATAGATTTTTTCGGCTTTGAGAATATTTGTCGCATACATTAAACAAGCCGCAATATCTTCATGGGTGATGCCTGGATAGTTCCGCGTGATTTCGCTTTCCGCCCAGCCTTGTGCCAGTAATTCGACGATAAATTCCACAGCTAACCTTGTCCCTTTGATGACGGGCTTCCCAACCAGGATTTTAGGGTCAACAATAATTCGTTCCTTCCAGTCCATGTTCAACTCCTTTTTGATAAGACAACCTCTCTGATTTTAGCATAGTCGCAATCCCCGCTCTGTCGCGCTTTGGGATTCCAAGTCGGCATGGGCGGCAGGGACGCGCATCACTTGGAGCGGATAGTTATTTCTTGATATTCTTCTTCCTCGCCAGCAGAGCGGACGTGGTTGA
>DAOUAS010000051.1:0-9228 GCA_034433295.1 Anaerolineales bacterium
ACCCATTCATCGGGAGCCTGGTATTTCTTTGGAGCGGCATGGGTGAAATTCATCCCTAGCTTGGTACACATCAGCATCAGGGAGGAAAGCACGTTGGTGGCGTCGCCGATGAAGGTCACGTTCAGGTCCTCGACTTTTTTGCCTTCAGGCATGTGCTCGATCATCGTCAGCGCGTCGCAGACCACCTGGGTGGGGTGGTTGTAATCGGTCAGCCCATTGAGGACGGGGGCTTCAGCGTATTTGGCAAGCTCGGTCACGGTCTCATGTTTGAGAGCGCGGCAGAAAACTGCATCGCACATGCGCGAGAGGACTTTGGCGGTGTCATACATCGACTCGCGCACACCGAGGTGAATCTCGCCCGGCTTGAGGTAAAGGGCGTGCCCGCCCAACTCGGTCATGGCGACCTCGAAGGAAACGCGGGTGCGGGTGGACGGCTCCTCGAAGATCATCGCCAGCGAGGCATCTTGCAACAGCTTTGGCGTGCAACCCTGCTTGTCAGCGGCTTTGATTCTGCGGGTCAGCTCGATCATGTCGAGCAGTTCCTTCTTGGTGAAATCTTGTGTATCAACAAAATGGCGGAGGGACATGACTTTAGCCTTTCGATCAGATGATTTTTATAGTTCCTATTAGGAATTATATAGTTCCGAATACGTTTGTAGTATACACGCTTCTCAAACCGAATAAAAGTGATGAATGTCATGATTTCCAACGTCGGGAGACGTTGGAGTCCAATTCAATAAAGAAAACCGCCTCGCGCTCACGCACGAGGCGGTTGATTCATTCTTCGATGCCGAAGTCTTCTTTGGGGGGAACCCACTCGTCGATATTCCGCAAGATGCGCGGGACGAGGGCATATCGGCTGACGGTCACGCCGGGGATGGAGGGGAGGGTCTTACGCAGGAATTCGCGCAGTTCATCGTTGTCCTTGAATCGCGCCTCGATGGAAATTTCCTGCGAGCCTTGTCCAAATGCCACGTAGGTGATCTCTGGCATGGAGAACAGACGCTGGACGATTTCATCCTCCTTGGCTGGGTCGGCTTCGAGCAGGATATCGGCGGCAGTGACGTAGCCGAACATCGATGGGTCAAGGATGGCAGTCAGGCGAAATGTGCCTTCTTCGACCAGACGGTCGATGCGCTTGCGGATGGTGCGCTCGTTGGCGCCAGTCACACGTGCAATTTCAGAAGCGGACACTCGCGCGTTTTTGTGCAACGCTTGAATGATGTCGTAATCCAGTTGGTCGAGCGAAAGTTTTCGAGGGGGCATGAGGCGGATTTTAGCACCTTTTGCGGTGATTACGGATTGTCGGCAACAGGCGGCGGAAATAGGTCAAGCGACTCGATGACCTGCGCGCCCATCTTTTGCATATCATTGAACAACCTCGCGGGGTCGGCGATATGTCCCATCAAGTGGACGCCGTTCTTGCGGGCTGTACCATCGAGATATTGTTTGAGATAAGCGACGACTGGAATGGCGGTCAACTCATAGCCATCAGGATGCGCGACTCGCACATCAACCTGGGCCGGGATCTCTTCCAATCGACCTTTAGTTTCCACCTTGAGCGCCACCACGTACGGCGGTTTGGTTTGTCCCATACCCCACCAAAATAGTTTGCCAAGCGGACGTAGTCCACGTTTGGGGGCGATTTTCAATCCGATGAAAACGAGCGGCGTGATAAGCAGGTCGGTGAACCAATTCGAGCCGGAGATGTAAAACCCGGTCTCCTTGAGCGTGGGAATCATATTGGGAAGATCGCGTAATTCCTCGAAGAACATTGAATAGCACAGGCGCTTGCCGAGGTCCTCGCCAAAGTTGAAGGAGCGCATATCCCATGAGTTGGGTTTTGTCCATGCACCATTTTTGAACACCTGTGTCTGATAGTCGATAAAGCCTTCCATGAGTTCATCCACGGCTTCGGTGTAAGGGAGTCCCTGCATGTTGAGGTAACCCGCTGTCAGCGCGGATTCGGTCACATCCAGTTTCGTGACGGCATAACGGATTAACGCAGCAGGCAGCCCGGGGTGGTATCCCGCCTCGGTGATGAAGCAGAGACCCGCTTGTTTGATCTCTTTCGCCACGCTGCGCAGCGACTCCAATTTTTTGGATGAGAATTGCACATCGAGATAATCTGTGTGGGCGGTGATGCAGGCGCGGATAACCGTCTCAACGTGGTGAGTGGTTGGTGCGGCAACCAGACAGAGGGTCACGTCTTCGAGCGCTTTTGTCAGGCCCTCGAAGTTGGATGCGTCCGCGTGTCTTGCACTCACGCGCGGATCGTTCAATTGTTCCGCGAAAACCTTTGCCTTTTCCTCACTGCGTCCGGCGATGATGATCTGGGCTTTGGTTTGCGTGAGCAGGTGTTTGGCAAGCAGTTTACCGGTGTAGCCATATCCACCGAGGATCAAAATCTTTTTTTCAGAATCATCGGCGGGAATTGATTTGCGAAAATCCTTCAGCAATCTGTCGGGAAGTTTGTTGAATGATCCCATCGCTTACTTTCCTGTGAACAGAAAGTGCCCGCCTGTTGAATTCAACTCGACGATGTGTTTTGCGAGTTCGTCCGTGCCTTTGAATTTCATTTGAGTCTCTTGGGGCAGTATATTGTTTTGTCCGATAATGTCAAGCGCGGATTAATCCGCCGCCTCGATTCCCAAGTCTTCGGTTGTGATATTCACATTTTTTAGCGCAACAAAACTCAACGGTGAAGGTTCCAGACCGTACTTTCCGGCGACTCGCTCGAACAAGGCGTGGTAGCCCGCCCTGACCATCGCGTCCCAGTTGATTCCAAGCAGGTCCACGGTTTTGCGGATTGTTTCCGCGTTTTCGCCTTCGATCTCGATAAACTGACCGTACGGTAGTTCGTCCAGCATGATATGTGTGTCGTTCAGGTCATAGACCGCGCGGAACTTTTCGTAAAAAACAACCACCCTGTAACCCAGCGCCTCCAAAAAATCCTTTGCGCTGTCAAAGTCTTCGACGATGAATTCTATTTCGCGGCGGCGAAGGATTCCGCCCGGCTGTTCTTCGCTGGAACCTTTGAAGGTGAGCCGCGCTTTGTCGTCCTGCCGAAGCCGCAGCACACGAAGGGAGCTTCTTAATTCATCGTTTGCATTGTCGAAGCGCAGGTTAATCTCGTGAAGGCGTGGTTGAATCAATTGCGCCTTCAATTCGAGAAGGCGCAATTCTATTTTCTTTAAGTCGCGTACGAAAAACTTGGCTTCGGTCTCGTGTCCGTTCATACCCCTATTGTACACTCAACAGAGTCTGTCGTTGCTCCACACTTTCTCCGGCGTTTACGCGCACGCGACCTGCAACGCCGTCTCGCGGGGATTTGAGCTCATTCTGCATCTTCATCGATTCGAGGATGAGCAGGACCTGTCCTTTCTTCACTTCCTGACCTTCCACGACCAGCACCGAGACGACCAGACCCGGCATCGGCGCTTTGAGTTGGAATTCGCTGCCCGATGCGCCTCCTCCGCCTGTGGCGGTCCTGAGCCGTTTTTCGCGCTCGTCTTCGACCTTCACCTGATATTGGCGTCCACGCAGAAGAACATCCCACTCATCTTCATTTTGGTAGACGAAGGATTCGTAGGATTTGCCGTCCAGTATCAGCGAGAAGACGGGCTGCCCGCTTACAGCTTGAAAGTCCACTTCGAGCAGACGCTTCCCGATGCGGATGTGCCTTTCATCCACAACTTCGATCTCGAACTCCTGACTGTCAATCGTTGTAACGTATTTCATCGTTAATTATCCTCTAGCGGTGCATGCGTTCCCAGCGACCGACCCATTTCCAGTTGCTTGTGTCGCGCTCGTTCCTACGGATGATGTTTGCGTTGTGTTCGCTTTGCTGGTGCGCGACCAACGTGGCAAGGATGGCCGCAATCTCGGCGTTTGCCGCACGCCCCTCCAGCGAGTCGTCCATCGAGAAACGTTCCTCCACAAAGCGCGTATCCACCTGACCGCCCATGAAGCGGTGTGAATCCATCAGGGTTTGGTGAAAGGGGATATTGGTGCGGACGCCGACGATGCGGTATTCTTCCAGCGCGCGGCGCATCCGCAAGATGGCCTGGGCGCGTGTTTCGCCCCAGACAACGAGCTTGGCAATCATCGGATCATAATAGGGAGTGATTTCGAAACCGGGGTACACACCCGTGTCCACGCGCACGCCGTGACCAGTGGGGAGGATGCTGTGAGTGATGCGTCCCGTCGAAGGCATGAAACCGTTGAACGGATCCTCGGCATTGACGCGGCACTCGATGGCATGTCCGTTGAATTGGATTTGATCCTGCGTGTAACTTAGCTGCCGCCCGCGCGCGATACGGATTTGCTCCGCGACGATGTCCACGCCTGTGACCAGTTCTGTGACTGGGTGCTCCACTTGCAGGCGCGTGTTCATCTCGAGGAAGTAGAAGTTGCGGTCTTTGTCCACCAAAAATTCAATCGTCCCGGCGTTGACATAATCCACCGCCTGCGCCGACTTCACGGCGATATTTCCCATCTGCTCGCGCAGTTCATCGTCGAGGAAAATGGATGGCGCCTCTTCCAAAAGTTTTTGGTGACGCCGCTGAATGGAACATTCGCGCTCACCCAAGTGGATGACGTTGCCAAACGTGTCTGCCATGATCTGGAATTCGATGTGGCGCGCGCCTTCGACCAGCTTTTCGAGATAGACGTTTCCATCGCCGAAAGCGGATTCTGCTTCCCGCCTCGCGGACTGGAGCAGGGCTGGCATTTCCTCCAAACTGCGGACTTCCCTCATGCCTTTTCCGCCGCCGCCCGCCGAGGCTTTGATCAACAGCGGAAAGCCGATGCTGGGCGCAGCGCGCAACAGGTCATCGTCGGTCAGGTTGCCCACGTCTTCGGTGCCCGGCACAACAGGCACGCCCGCCTTGATGACGGTTGCCCGTGCCTTGCCTTTGTCTCCCATCGCAGCAATCGACGAAGGTTTTGGTCCGATAAATATAATGCCCAACTTTTCACATTCGGCGGCAAAGTCTTCGCGCTCTGCAAGGAATCCGTAACCGGGGTGGATGGCATCCGCGCCGGACTTTTTAGCCACTTCAAAGAGTTTATCGGCGCGCAAATAAGATTCGCGCGAAGGGGCGGGACCGATGGAATATGCTTCATCCGCATAGCGGACGTGAAGCCCGTTGCGGTCTGCCTCCGAGAAAACAGCGACTGTGTTGATACCAAGTTCGCGGCAGGCGCGAATAATGCGGACTGCGATCTCGCCGCGGTTTGCAACAAGGACTTTTTTGAACATAACACCTCGTATTATGTCATTGCGAGGGCGTACTTGTTCTTGCCCGAAGCAATCTCCATGTTATGAGGAGATTGCTTCGGCGAAAGAGAGTCGCCTCGCAATGACATGTTACAGCGGAATATTTCCGTGCTTCTTGGCGGGGTTGGCGTCGCGCTTGTTGCTGAGCATTTCCAGCGCGTTGATCAGGCGCGGGCGGGTTTCTTTCGGCTCGATCACATCGTCGATGTAGCCGCGCTGTGCGGCGACGTAGGGGTTGGCAAATTTTTCTTTATACTCTGCCGCCAGTTCCGCCTTCTTTTGGACAGGGTCTTTCGCCGCATCCAACTCCTTGCGGAAGATGATGCTGACTGCGCCGTCGGGTCCCATCACGGCTATCTCGGCTGTCGGCCAGGCAAAGTTTGCGTCACTGCGGATATGCTTGGATGACATGACACAGTACGCGCCGCCGTATGCCTTGCGGGTGATGACGGTCAACTTCGGGACAGTGGCTTCACAATAGGCGTAAAGCAATTTCGCGCCGGATCGAATCACGCCATGATGTTCCTGATAAGTTCCGGGTAAAAACCCCGGCACGTCTTCAAAGGTGATAATGGGGATGTTGAATGAATCACAGAAGCGGACAAAACGCGCCGCTTTTTCGCTGGCGTCGATGTCCAGCACGCCAGCCAACACTGCGGGCTGGTTCGCCACAATGCCGACGGAATGTCCGCCAAGGCGGGCAAAACCCACAACAACATTTGCCGCATAGTTCTCGTGGATTTCATAGAAGCTGTCGTTGTCCACGATCAAACGAATGACGTCTTTTGCGTCATAAGGTTTGTTCGGATCGTCGGGGATAATGCTGTTGAGCGCCTCTTCCATCCGCAACGGATCGTCGCCGGGGAGGAATGGCGGGTCTTCCATATTGTTCTGCGGCAGGTAGCTCAACAACTTGCGGATGAGATACAGCGTATCAGCTTCGCTTTCAGCGGCCACATGACACACACCTGATTTTTCGGAATGTACTCCCGCGCCGCCCAATTCCTCCTGGGTCACATCCTCATGGGTCACGGCTTTCACCACGTCGGGACCGGTGACGAACATGTAGGAGGTCTTGCGCGTCATGAAGATGAAATCGGTCAGGGCGGGGGAGTACACCGCGCCGCCGGCACAGGGTCCCATGATGGCGGAAATCTGCGGGATGACGCCCGAAGCCAGCGTGTTACGCAAAAAGATGTCCGAATATCCTGCCAGCGCCACCACGCCTTCTTGAATGCGCGCGCCGCCTGAGTCGTTCAAACCGATGACCGGCGCGCCGTTCTTCATGGCCATGTCCATGATCTTGCAGATTTTTTCGGCGTGCACCTCGCCGAGGCTTCCGCCAAAGACGGTGAAATCCTGCGAGTACACATACACCAGCCGTCCTTCAATGGTCCCCCAGCCTGTGACGACCGAGTCTCCCGTAAACTTTTGCTCATCCAATCCGAAGTCATGCGTGCGATGGACGACGAAGGCATCCACCTCGCGGAAGGAACCTTTGTCCAGCAGCATATCCAGCCGTTCGCGGGCGGTCAGCCGTCCCTTTTTGTGTTGGGCGTCGATTCGCGCCTGTCCGCCGCCGAGCCGCGATTTGGCTTTTATTTCAGTCAACTGTTCGATTTTCGATTTTTCGCTCATGTGCCTCTCTCGACAATAATCTTGCATTGAACAGGATAAAGACGATCCCTGCCAGATTTACTATAACAGCGAACGGCCAGTTTGGATGCGGATTTTGCCAGACGAATTGTTCGACCCAATACCAGACGCTGTAGCCTGCCGCGATCCCAACCAGTAGATTCGCAGTCCAGGGCTTTTTCTGCCATATGCCCCAGACAAGGATGATTCCAACAACCATCCACAGCCCGCCGCTGACTGCGGTGACGATGGGCGGCGGCGACGCCTTGAACTCGGTCAAAACATCCTGCCAGGCAAGGGCTGTCCACAGGCGCAACCCGTTCCACGCTGACATGATTAACACCAGCCAGGTCAATAGGGTTACTCGAAAGGGAGGTTTGTCCATGCCGCTAATATTTTGGTTCTTCGAGGAGGTAAATCAAGTTTTTGCCGCCATATTGGCTGTAGTTTTCGAAATACGGGGCGAATTGTCCGTAGTACGGCGGCAGTCCGAGCAGGCGCGGGTTGGCAAAAACAATGGTCATGCCGCGCTGCCTTAGGTAGACGGGAGCCTCCCTGTTTTGCAGGGCGTGGAAATAATCGTAACTGTTGATCAACCCGTCCATGTTGACAATCGTGCGGTCGTGAATGAAATAGCCGACATTTCCGCCGCCTGTCATGCCGATGATTGCGCCAGATGGAGTGTTCGCTTCGAGATAGGGTAAAACCTCCATATAGGCTCGATCCTTCGGAAAGTAGTTGTAGCGCATGACAGACTTCACGCCGACGGCAAACTGATATGCGAGGATTGCGCTCAAGGCAATCGAGATTGTTTCCAGGATAATTCGGGGGGGCTTCCGGTTTTGCATAGGGCGCAGAATGAGGTGTAATACCAAACTGCCAATGAGTATTACCAGGATCATTTCACCCGCCCAATACCACTCCTTCACGCCGCCGTATGCCGTGGAGGTGTATGAAAGGATTTGAAGCCCGCATCCCACCGCAAGCGGGGGCAGCGCCATGTTCGAGACCGCCCGCCGCGTAAGCCGCGAATTTAACAATAGAATGATGAACGCAATGGCAATGAACGCCGACATGGATATGTAATAGCGTTCGTCGAGCGTGGTGGCGCCGGGACGGAGCGGATAAATCACCTTTGCCAGCCAAAGAAACAAACCGGATGCAGGCTGCCAGGCATCGTACGCCCAACCGAAACCAAGACCGAGAAAACTCCTCCAATCCGGCGCCGGACTGTCGTAAACGGTGTTGACCAGGGATCCCCACCAGCGTTTGACCTGCCCGCTGACCGGTGAGGAGGTCCCAAACGCGATTTGGTTGTAGAGCATGTAAAGGGTCAGCGCGCCGCCGACTACGCCATAATAGGTAATTCCGTCCGTCAGCCATTTTTTCCAGTTTGCTTTCAGGTCGGGTAGCGGCAGAGCTTCCTGCTGACTGGTTTTTCCGTTTGGAGCGCCAAACCAGTATGCGGCAAGTCGAAGCGCGCCTATCAGAAGGAGGTTGATACCCCAGTCGATGGCAAAAGCGCTACGCGGAAAACCTTTTCCAAAACCGATTTGAAGGAATAAAATATACAGCCCTGCCGTGAGAAGGGAGCCAATCGTCACTGCAAACGCGATTCGGCGCAGGGCTTTCCAGACGTTATCCATGCGCGGATGACGGTATGCGCCTAGAAAATAAAGAGTGACAAGTTTAATGCCCATTGCCATAACCACCGCTTCCAAGGCAGACGCCGCGTATAAGTGATTATATTGGGCAATTCCGGTGCGCAGTGCAATGGAGGACGTCATCGAGACGAAGATGATCAGTATGTCCAGAGGCAGGAGGGCGCGCAGAAGCCTGCCGCGAAAGATGACCCAAATGCCGGCGATGAAGGCAAGAAAGACCAGATCAAGACGGCTGAACATGGCGATCGTCGCGGTGATGGCAAGTCCGGCGATTTGACGCGCGGTTACGGGAGATGTGCGCCATTGCTTTTCGAACCGTGAAAGTTGATATGCCAGCAAAGTAACTGAAAAGGCGGCAAGCGGAGTTTCCAGACCAGGCAGGTAGACAGTCTGGTGGATTATTGCGCTGAAGGACCAGAAGGATGCGGCGAGCATTGCCGTTGCGCGAGAGAGATTGTCTTTTACCAGCCTGTAGATGAGAATGGCTGTGGCGGCGTTCAACACCGCAATGACCATGATCAGGATCCGCAGCGGCAGGATCAGGTCGAAGCGGGCAAAGAAAAAGACGGGGATGCAGACCAGCATCCAAAGCGGATGGTATCCATTGGTCGGGTTGATTCCGTCGAAGGTGCTTCCCAAACCTTCGGT
>DAOUAS010000052.1:0-30435 GCA_034433295.1 Anaerolineales bacterium
CCTGCCGATATCCGCGCGGACGGCGGCGTGGCGCGCATGTCTGACCCTGAGATGATTCTCAAAATTATGGATGCGGTAACCATCCCCGTGATGGCAAAGTGCCGCATCGGACATTTTGTCGAAGCACAGATTCTCGAAGCGATTGGCATTGATTACATTGATGAGTCCGAAGTGTTGACTCCCGCTGACGAGGTCAACCACATTTTGAAGCACAACTTCAAAGTGCCCTTTGTTTGCGGGTGCCGCAATCTGGGCGAAGCCCTGCGCCGCGTTGGCGAAGGCGCTGCGATGATCCGCACCAAAGGTGAGGCTGGAACTGGCGATGTGGTGGAAGCTGTCCGTCACGCCCGCACCGTGCTGGGCGACATCCGCCACCTGACCACAATGGCTGATGAAGAACTCATGCGTTACTCGAAGGAAATCGGCGCGCCCTACGAACTGGTGAAGGAAACAAAAGAACTCGGTCGCATGCCCGTGGTCAACTTTGCGGCGGGCGGCGTGGCAACTCCCGCAGACGCGGCGTTGATGATGCAGCTCGGCGTGGACGGCGTGTTCGTCGGCTCTGGCATTTTCAAGAGCGGCGACCCAGCCAAACGCGCGCAGGCAATCGTCAAGGCGGTGACCCATTACAAGGACGCCAGCATCCTTGCGGAAGTCAGCAAGAATCTCGGCGAGCCGATGGTCGGTCGCAACGTTTCGCAGATGCCCGAAGGCGAGAAGATCGCGGGACGGGGTTGGTAAATTGATGTAAACACGTAGACAGGTAGACAGGTAAACACAAATGACTTGTCTACTTGTGTACTTGTTTACCTGTGTACACACATTATGAAAATCGGCGTCCTCGCCCTGCAGGGCGATTTTTCTGAACATGTTTCCATGCTGAAAAAAATCGGCGTGGAGGCGGTTGAGGTCCGTTTGCCTAAACATCTCGACGGCTTGAGTGGGCTGATTATTCCAGGCGGTGAATCAACCACCATTGGCAAACTCGCTGTTGCCTATGATTTGATGGAGCCGCTGCGGCAGTTTGGGAAGTCCCATGCCATTTGGGGAACTTGTGCTGGTGCGATCTTCCTCTCGAAGGATGCAAAAGCTGACCAACCTCTGCTTGGGTTGATGGATATTACTGTCCAGCGCAATGCTTTTGGGCGGCAGGTGGATTCCTTCGAGACCGACCTCGATATCGAAGAGTTGAAGAAAGCCTCTGGCACTGACCATCCCTACCACGCTGTTTTCATCCGCGCACCTATCATTGAAGCGGTTCATGGACAGGCGAAGGTGCTTTCCGCGCTCGAAGATGGTCGCATCGTTGCAGCACAGGAAGGACACCTGCTTGCCACATCCTTCCACCCTGAATTGACAGACGACACCAGATTTCATCAGTATTTTGTTTCATTGGCGGGGTAAAATTGAGGGTCTAAAGGCTTTCAAAGCCTTTAGACCCTTTTCACCATGACGATCCGTCCGCTCGACCTTCTTGACCTTCCGATCATCGCGCGCCACCGCAACGACGTGTTGACGCTCGATAGCACGCGCGCCCTCACGCGCGGGCATCCGCTTGGGGCGATGGGACTGCTGGCTTATATCAATCCGGCGCGGCACTTGTATGCAGCGATTGCCAATGGCGGAGAAACTGCACTCCTGGGTGGGGTCATCCACACCCGTGGCGATACCTTTGCGAAACTATTGTATCTTGCCCCTTCTTCGCGGTTGGACGATCCGCAACTGCCGGCGTTGATCGAGCACCTGGCAATGCAGGCTGGCGAGTGGAAGGCGTTTCATGTGACGGCTGAAGTGGATGAAACCAGCGATGTGTTCCCCGCGCTACGCATGGCGGGCTTTTCCGTCTATGCCTGGCAAAGGCTGTGGGATGTGACCAGTATCGGGAAAACAGGATCAGGCTCGGGCGGGGAGTGGAGACGGGCGAAGTCGGTTGACCTGCACGCGGTGCAAAGTCTTCATTATCAGATTGTGCCGCCGCTCCTTCATCCGGTGGAGCCTGCGCCGCGTCGTCTGGCAGGCTTTGTACACGCGGATAATTTGAAGGGATATGCAAACGTCGCCGCCGGCATGTATGGGATTGTGCTGACCCCGCTCGTTCATCCCGATGAAAACAACGTCAGTGAGAAGATCACCAGCCTGGTATCGAGCTTGAAGGATCGCGGCAATCGTCCCATGTATTTGATTGTGCGTTCCTATCAAACGTGGCTCGAACCGGTGTTGGAAGATCTTGGCGCAAAGGTTTCACCTCGCCAGGCGGTGATGGTAAAGCACCTTGCCCGCCTGATACAGGAAGGACAGCCGGCGATCACGGTTCCGGCGGCGGTGAACATCCAGCCTTCGCGCATCAGCAGAATGGACATCGATGAGTAATTGGTTTGCATATGATGACGGTCACAGTATAGGCCGTGTGAGTGCGGAAGGCGGCGAAGTTTTGCGCGATGAGGAGCATGAAGCGGGCGCGCGTCTTACACTAAAACGCGGCAGTAATTATGTTTCCGTTTCCTGTAGTGTTTACGGCTGGATGGACCACACGCGTTTCTTTAGTACGGTGCTGGAGGCCCAGCGCGAGTATTTGCTGATGAAACCCCCATTGGCAAATATGGTTGAGAATATTTTGGCGGCAGGCAAGAGCGACCTCAAGATGTGGGAGGCAATTGCCGATTTTGTAAGGCGGTTTCCATAAAAATGTTGAAGGCTTTGATTTTCGATTTCGATGGGTTGATTCTCGACACCGAGACGCCCGAAGTATTGGTTTGGCAGTCCATTTATCGGGAACATGGATTCGAATTGCCCGTTGATGAGTGGTCAAAAACGGTTGGCGGATGGGGTATTTCGAACTTCGATGCGGCGGACCACCTTTCGTCTCTTTTGCAGGGACGGCTGGATTCCGCCTCGGCGCGAGCGCTTCACCAAAGGGAGGCGGCAAAAATTGTCAACGCCAGCTCGGTCCTGCCCGGCGTATTCGAATTGCTCGAACAGGCAAAAGAGGAAGGTGTAAAAACCGCAATCGGCTCCAGTTCGTCACATGCATGGGTTGATTCCCATGTCGAGCGGCTTGGTATTCTGCCTTATTTCGATTTCATCATTTGCCAGGACGATGTTCCCCCCGGCAGGACAAAACCCTACCCCGATATTTTTCTCAAGGCGCTCGAACGGTTGAATGTCCAGGCGGGCGAAGCGGTTATCTTTGAAGATTCAGTCAACGGAGTGACAGCCGCCCGTCGCGCCGGGATATTCGTTGTCGGTGTGCCAAACCCGCTGACCGCGCAGATGGGCGTGCGGGGCGACATCACGGTCTCGTCCCTGGCTCAATTGTCCCTGCGTGATCTGGATGAACATCTGAAAAAGAGGCGCTGATGGCTTCCCGTGGAAAATACCTGCTCGCCGCTGTCCTTTTGCTCGCCCTGGCGGGCATTGTATTTTTTATCCGAAGCAAACCCTCATCTGAAGTTGCCATCACAACAACGGCTCCGCCCGTTCCCACGGCTGCCCCCGCGCGGATGCCCAAAACCTTTCCCATCCTCAGCGGCGACTTGAAGGATTCCGTCATTGCCGCCGGGGAGTATCTTGTCCGCCAGCAATTGCCCAACGGTGAACTTTCCTATCAGGTTGATTTCATGACCGGCGAAAGGACATACTCTCCTTCGCGAGTCCGCTTGATGGCCGGTACCGGAGCGCTCTATACCGTTTGCCGCGTCTCAACTGACATGGAATTCTGTCAGGCGGGCGACTTGGCCCTCGACCATTACTTTGAGGCGCTGGTGTCCGACCCCGACCACTTTCGCGGGACCTGTTTCTATGCCGAGGGCATTTGTCCGCTGGGCGGCGCGGCGCTGACAGTGGATACCATCTACAAGCGCTGGCAGGCCGCCGGAGGCCTTTTGTTGCAGGAACGCAATCTGCTCGATACGGCTGTTGAATTGGGATACTTCATCCTGTCCATGCGGAAGCCCAGCGGGAATTTTTATTACGCCTTCGACCCGCACTTCAAGGGCACAGCCGACCCCGATTTTTACATGACCTATGCGTCGGGTGAAAGCCTGCTGGCGCTGGTGGAATTGTACGAGATGACCGGCAACGAGTTCTGGCTGGAGCAGGCGCGCGAAGTGAATGCGTACCTGATTTCCCAGCCGGTCACAGAGGATCATTGGCACGCTTACGCCCTTGCCAAACTGGCGCAAGTTGACTCCCTGTCCAAAGCAGATCAAGCCTATGCGGAGCAGATCGCGCAGACCATCGTCCTCGGCGAAGTCCGTTCGCTCAACCCCAAAAACACCAGCATCTCGACCGCGACGAAACTCGAAGGGCTGGCGGCTCTGGCGCAGGCCTTTTATCTTTCCGGCGTGGATCACGAATGGCTCGAACCCGAAATGCGCGCCTTCATCACTTTTGTGCGCGCGCGTCAACTGCCAGATAACGATTGTAATTGGACGATCTCAACTGAAATGGTTGCGGAATTCGGCGGCGGTATCTTCACCGCCTGTGACGAGCCTTCCATCCGCGTGGACGGTTTGCAAAACTGGATCAATGGTTCGACTGCATATTTGGAGTATCAGGGTATGATTAAGAAATAGGTTCGTTTATCGTGTTGAAAAGGAGATTAACATGAGCATTGGAAATGTCAAATGGCAGTCCGTCGTTTCAAAATATGCCCACCCTGAAACGTGGCGCAGTTTATGGCAGGTGTTTAATTCGGTAATTCCCTTCTTTGCGTTGTGGTACCTGGCATATCGCAGCCTCGAAGTGGGTTACTGGCTGACGCTTTTGATTACCATTCCCACCGCCGGGTTCATGGTGCGGATGTTCATCATCTTCCACGATTGCACGCATGGCTCATTCTTCAAGACCCCGCTTGCCAATAATCGACTCGGCCTTTTGCTTGGAGTAGCGGTCTGGACTCCTTATTATGCCTGGAAACATTCGCACGCCATCCACCATGCCACCGCCGGTGACCTCGACCGCCGCGGCACTGGCGATGTGTACACGATGACGGTGGAGGAATATATCGCCGCGCCCTGGTACAAGAAGTTCGGTTATCGCGTGATGCGGAATCCCTTCATCCTGTTTACCATCGGCGCTTTCATCGTCTTTGTATTCACGCATCGCTTTTGGGATAAAAGCGCGGGCAAACGCGAGAAAAACAGTGTCATCTGGACGAATATTGCACTGCTGGGATTTGTCGGTTGGACTGTCTATCATATTGGCTGGCAGGCGTATTTGCTGGTCGAAGTCCCCATCCTGCTGATGGCCTGCGGCGCGGGCGTGTGGCTGTTCTACGTCCAGCACAACTTTGACCCCACTTATTGGGAACGCCACCAGAATTGGGAGTTCTTCAAGGCTGGCATGGACGGTAGTTCGTTCTATAAGCTTCCCAAAGTCCTGCAATGGTTCACGGGGAATATCGGCTTCCATCACATCCATCATCTCAGCCCGAGGATTCCCAATTACAAACTCGAAGCCTGTTATAAGGAAAATCCCATCTTTCATGTCCCGCCGCTGACCATCCGGCACAGTTTGAGGTCGCTTTATTTCCGCTTGTGGGACGAGAGGGAGAAAATGCTGGTGGGATGGAGCGCAATCAGGAAATACAAGATGAAAATGCAAACAGGCGAGTTATAAAGATAAATTACGGGGTGTGTTGTGATTCCACCGCCCATTTTCGACTCAGCCTCCACCTTTCATGTGATGCGGATAATCAGGAAGTCAGCTTGACCATCACGCTGGGGGAGTCGAGTCACAATTAGTAGATCAATTACTGAACAGAACAAGGATGAGTGGTTTGCTTGTCCTTGTTCTGCTTCATATATCTTTCTGCGCATTTTCTTCTTTTGCAATGTATAATCCACCTGTTCCTCTGTCTTGTAATCAGTCAAAGTTGATGGAGAAAAAATGGACTTCATTGCACAACCTGTAGGACGATTCAGACTGGGCGATTATCTTCTCGGCAATTTTCAAGATGAAAGATGGACTCTTTTTAGAGCTTCTGTGGCTTTCGTAAAAAACTCTGGCGTCAAGCATATTTACAACTTGCTTTCAGGTTTTCGAGAAAGAGGTCAGTCGATAATTTCAGTTGGTATTGATAACGGAGTTACAACCTACGAAGGGCTGGTAAATCTGTTGGACGCTATTGGCTCCAATTCAGAGATGTGGATTTTTCACAACGAAAATTCGTCGACTTTTCACCCCAAAATCTACCTCTTTGCAAACGATGAAAGCGCAGATTTCATCGTAGGCTCTGGCAACCTCACCGAGGGCGGATTATTTACAAATTACGAAGCTTTTCTCCGCATTAATCTTGACTTTCGGCATGAAGAAGACAGACAACAGTATGATGAGATAATATCTTATCTTGATTACTGGAGAGACCCTTCAACAGGATGCGCCATACAGGCGGATTTGTTATTCTTGAACGATTTACGCGACAATGAATATTTACCCACAGAAAATCAAGTCAAGCGGGAACGAAAACAGAAAACCCAACAGGCACGAGAAAGAAAAAAGGCGAGGGAATTCAAGCCGTTTGGAACAATGAAAGTCCCATCTGCCCCATACCAACCTGTCATACCTGTTCAGCTACCTGAAGTCATATCTGCTGTTGAAATAACCCCAGATAGTGTTGGAATAGAGCCTGTTGAAGAACAAGATGGACTGTTTATAGGTTTTGTGATGACCTTACAGCAAACAGATGTTGGCTATGGACAAACAACTGTTGGCGCTTCAAGACGCTCACCCGAAGTTTTTATCCCATTAAAAGCCAGAGACGAAGATCCAATATTTTGGGGATGGCGGGCATTGTTTGCGCAAGACCCAAACAAACCGGACAAATATGATCGTCGAGACGTCAAAATGTTGGTGAGAGGAAACATTGAATCAATCAACATGATGACCTGGCCGCTCAAACACGATTTTCGTTTGAGGAGCGAATCTCTTCGATGTGGCGCAACCCCAGGCGACATTATCAGAATAGAACGCTCTGATGGCACAGCAGGTTATCAGTATGTCGTTGAAGTTATTCCTTCAACAGACCCAAATTACTCCGCACATTTAGCCTTATGTGCGCGTGAGACAGGGAAACCCAACTCCAAGAAGAAGTGGGGATACTATTAAAATTGAAGCCTCCGTTTTAGCGGAGGCTTTCGTTTATTTTGCTTTATGCAAATCTAAAATATACTCCGAAGCAACGGCATTCTTTCGGAAAATATCCCTAGACACTAGCATTTCCATGGGGAGGCTTTCTAATGGCATAAAACCAACGGATTTCGCCAAATCAGAGAGCAAAGTGGTTGTGTCAATTTCTATTCGTCGATTTCCCGCTATTGTATGATTGTTACCAACAACAACATATGCGTGGGCATCAGGCTTTAGGGCTGCATACATACCATAAAAAACCTTTTGCATATCCAAAAAGTATTTCCCCAGCAAAGCGGACAAATTCTTCCTTCTGAAACCCGCATCTGAGTTCTTATTGAGGTTTTCAATCAAATCAACAACCTCTGTTATTGAAGCAGGAAGAGACTGCCTATTCTCATCATAAGAATTCCATAATCGCCTGCGCACGCTATCAGTAATTTCTCGATTGCCAATCATTTCCAAGTTTTGGTTTGCCTGTTTTGGGCGCGTAAGCAATCCAAGATAACCCAAACTTAGACGGTCAGTGTCAAGATACGGCAGCGCAGTTGCATATGGAGGGGACGTGATTACTACATCTATTTTCCCAACATACTTCTTCCAGTGAATGGGAATATCTAGAGCGCTACCCTCAAAAATTTGATAGCTACCCAGCTTGGTATTTTGATTTTGGTAAAGAAATGCCAAAACTATTCTTACAGACCTACCCAGCTCTTCCAAGAATTCCCTGATTGCATCAAGATCTGTATCAACTTTCATTTCCTTGCGGACTCTTAGATCGCTCTCTTTTTGGTAAGACACCGTCCGCAAAATGTTACTTAGTGAAACCAGCATGAAATCACGGATTTTTTCGTTCCCTACCTCATCGATTTTTTGCTTAATTTCATCCAAATCATAGAGAACATGCTCCGCGAACCAAAGAGAAAGGTATTTTTGGTCACTCTCAGACAGGGACCTGAAATATTTAAGCCCGTTTGATTTTCCGTTTGGTCTGGAGCGCAATAGAACATCATGAATCTTTTTGTATTCTCGGTTTAATTCGTCAGGGGCGACTTTCAAAATTTCAACTTTTACCCGACTCATAAATACAGATAAGGGATTCAGGTCAATTCCAATTGCTGACTGACCAGCCAGAACGCTTTCCAAAATTGTTGTACCACTTCCACACATCGGGTCGGCAACAATCTGTCTTTCTGATTTCGTTTTTGAGATATTGATTAATGCTTTTACAAGCTGGGGAAAAAATTTACCCCGATATTCATGAATCCCATGAGAGCCGTATCGTAAAACACGACGATTGGGCAATGGAGCATATCCATTAAAAGGCAGTTGGATTGCAATTCGTTCAGGCGACACGCCATTTCTTACTACGTTTACAGTGGCTTCCCTAAGCGCCTGTGTAGTTGTTTTGCTCTGGACAGATTCCCAATAACTAAGTTTGTCGGCAAGGTAATTCTCAGTCTGCCTAGTTTGAACTGCATAATACTCACCGCCGTTTTCACCTTCTGCTGACGTGGGTGTGGAGCCACTTAGACGGGTTAGCTCCCTAAGCGCCAAAATCTTTTCAAAGGGTTGAATGTAGGGTTTGATTTTGCATTTTATAACAGCCATTATCAACCTCGCTTTTGCAAAATCAAAATTCTTTCGTCTCTTATCTTGCCAATTGCTGGATTAAAGGCTTTTTTAGTTGCCTGCAATTCTCTCGACAAACGGGCATGTTCAACAAAACCGCTTTCAATCGCAACATTCGCAAGAAGTTCAGTATTATCTACCTTTTCGCCCTTAATTGTTGAGTCGCCAATAACAAAACAGGCATATCCTTTGCTCTTCAAGTGTTGGTACAACCAATCAAAAATCGACTTCATTTCTTTTCTGAAAGTCTCAATGGACGCACCAACTTTACTGTATTTCCGATGAGAACCAATTTCACGCTGCTTAAATTCCCTATAATCCATCCCCAGCCAGACCATTCGCGTCATGTGATAAAGATGATAGCTATAAGCATTAGGGTATGGCGGAGAACAAACCATTAAGTCGAAAATACCCACGTCAGGAGTGGAAAGAATATCAGAATGATGGACTTTACAAAAAGTTTTCTGGTCAACTTGTGCGGTAAATTCTGAAACGGCAACAATTGATTTTGAAAGCGCATTCGCAAATTTTAGTGAAGTATCCCCTAAGTGGATACCCTTTTCTCGACGAACGTATCTCGTGTCAGAGTCCTGTTTTGACACAGCAACTATTATAGATGACAAGGCTGTAAGGGCGACCTTCTGACTGGTTATTGTTGGCAAATTTTTACACCAAGACAAAATTTCAGCCAATTCTTCAACCACAAAAGGCTCGAACCAAAAATTAAGGGCATCGTCATTTGGACGATAGGCACTTGATTTATAAGATTCTTTATCAGTTGACATTTGGCGAAGCAGCAATTCACTGGACAGTCCTTGTGCTTGTTCAACTAATTTATTCAACAAACTTTCATCGCCAGATTGAAATCGTGTTGTTTTTGCTTCTGAAATCAAACAAGCCAAAGGATTTGCATCAATGCCAATGGCATTTCTGCCCAATAAGTTTGCCTCAACCAAAGTAGTTCCACTTCCACAGAAAATATCCGCTACTGTCTCGCCATAGCTGGAAAGTTCATCAATTAATGAATGAGGAATTTGGGGAATGTATTTTGCAGGATAAGGATGCAGACCATGTGTAAGATACGTGGTCTTGGCTGTTTTGAAATCCCAGTCAACATTAAATAAAGTATTGAGCGCCATAAGATGATTATATCAGGATAATGGACATTCGTTCTAAGAATGCCTTGCTAAATTTGTGATTCGCATAAATTGAATTGAACAAATTGACATAAACGCAACAGGTAGACATGAAAACGTATTCCATGTCTACCTGTTTATTAATCGATTATTGTCTCTACTCCCTGAAAATCCTCACATGCCTTCTTGGTTCCTTGCCGTACGAGTGGGAAACCAGTTCGGCATTGCGCGCCATCTCGTGTTGCAATCTTCTCACAAGCGACGTGCCTGGCGGCAAGTCCACCCATCGTTCGCCGTTGAGGACGGCGGCTATCGCGCGCTGTGTGTCCTCACGCACATCGTCCATCCTGTCACGCGGATGCTGCATCTCGGTCAAATTGAAAAGATCGCCTAAAAACTGCTCGACCTGCGCCACCGTATTTGCGCGCAAGACATAGATTGGCATTCCGCGATGTTCTGCTTCCATCACCGTCTGCTCGCGGTTGCGGTAATACGTCCGCAGGGTGACGAGGGCGTCGGCTTGGTCCACTTCGGTGACGATCACCGCGGGCACGCCGAGTCGCTTGGCGGCTTGCATGAGTCTGTTCCGCGCCACGCCATAGGCATAGACTCGCACCGTCTGCAAGGGAGTTGTGACAACACTTTGAGGTTGAGATTGCTCCTCGGAAGCGGAATCCGCCTGGGGCTGGGAAGCGGCGGACGAAAGCGGTTGGGTCGGCGGGCTAACGGGTTGACGTCCGCGACGAGTCTTGCCTACTTCCTTTGGTTCCGCCTTCATCGTGCGGGGAGCGGGTGTTGCTTTCTCGATCACGATCTTGCCTTCGTCATCGCGCGTGCGGACTTCGGGCAGCATCGGCGCGCCCCGCAAAAGGGCATCCACCGAAATGGTGATGTCGGTGTGGACGGCAAAGCGGTCGCGGTTTTGGATTTCGATCACCACGTCGAAGGTGGGGGGGGCGCGACGTTCCAACACCGTCTTCTGGGTCCCACGCCGACGAGCTTCCTCGTCCGACAGGGTGACGGCTTCGATGCCGCCGACCAGATCACTGAGGGTGGGGTTGAGGAGGAGGTTTTCCAGCGTCTGACCGTGCGCCGTGCCGATGAGTTGGACTCCGCGCTCGGCGATGGTGCGCGCCGCCTGTGCTTCGAGTTCGCGCCCAATCTCGTCGATGACGATGACTTCGGGATTGTGGTTCTCGACCGCTTCGATCATCACCTCGTGCTGGAGCATCGGCTCGCGCACCTGCATTCTTCGCGCCCGTCCGACGGCTGGATGCGGCACATCGCCGTCGCCGCCGATCTCGTTGGATGTATCCACGATGACCACGCGTTTATTTTCCGCGAGGATGCGGGCGGCTTCACGCAGCAGGGTAGTCTTGCCAACACCGGGGCGACCGAGGATCAGCACGGACTTGCCCGATTCGATGATGTCTTGAATAATATCCACCGTCCCGTAGACGGCGCGACCGACACGGCAGGTCAACCCGACGACGGTTCCAAGCCTGTTGCGGATGGCGGAGATACGGTGCAACGTGCGCTCCATGCCGGCGCGGTTATCCGCGTCGAACTTGCCGATGCGCTCGGTGACGTGGTCGATTTCCGCGCGGCTGATCTCCTTGACGGAAAGAGGAACTTCGCCGTCCACAAAACGCGCCGTGGCAATGCGTCCGAGGTCGATGACGATTTCGAGTAGTTTGTCGCTGTTGTTCGCCTTTTCCACCGCATGGCGAATGTTGGATGGTAAGACGTCAAGGAGGACTTCCAGGTCGTCTGTAATTCGATGTTGAGTCATAGGTTTGGTAAATTGGTAATTGGTAATTGGGGGCAGAAATAATACTTGCGCCGCAAGACTGCCCGCCGCGGCTTACAAATCTAGCGGGAAAGATCAATCATGTGTACATACCGCCTGTTGATAAAGATGTGTCTATTATAGCAGTATCCCATTAACAAAAAGTTATCGGCGTGTGTTAATTTCGTTGAGTTGTCAGACCAATTTGTTTTTATTTCCATTGAAGAATTACCTTCACCTTATCCCACCGAACATGGGGAGAATCCCTCAATAGATACAGTTTAGCATCGTTGTACTTCACGCGGACATAATAATCCTGCGCCCATCCGCTGAGGATTTGGTCGCCGCGGTCGAACTCTTCCACGTAGGTCGGCATCAGGGTTTTGATGGAATAGTTTAGATCATACTTGTTGTGACCGGGCATGCTTTCCATGCCAAATCCTGCGCTTTGCCCCGAAAGGTCAGGCGGCAGGCTGGCAATGTATTTATCCGACTTGCCGAGAAAGTCTATTACAACACGATCCACATAATACGGGAGCGTACCGCCCCAAAAGACGCCAACCGTCGCGCTTTCATCAGTCAAATCGTTGATGGCGATGGCGGCTTCCACGTGAGCGCGGGCATAGTCGTTCTGGTACGGAAGGTCGAGCAGGAGAAGTTCACGCAGGAAGCGGGCATTTGTCAGGTACAGGGCTGCAAGGGATAAAGTAACCAATATGATGTTTGCCGTCGCATTGAAGGGAGTACGCCTGACGATCTCCATGCCCGCAATTACGACAAGGATAAAAAGGAACGGCATGGCGGGAGCCGTGATCCGCCAGTACATCCACGCATCCCCGCCGACATAGATTTGGTAGAGGAACGATGTCAGGAACAAGATAAAGAGATAAGCTTTGTGTTTGGAAAAACCGATCGAAGTCCCGGCCGCCGCGAACAGAATCACCAGCCAGGTTTCCTTCAAAAAGAGTTGGACAAAACCCCAGCCGTTGACCAGCCTGTCCGTCAGCGACATCCCGACCAGTTTTAGGGTGTAGGTGTTGGGGACCCATTCGCCGTAATAGGAATAACGAAAAGCAAGTTGACCGATTACGAACAGGCCATAAAGTCCACCCGCGAGGAGGAAGTGAAGCAGGGATTTGGAATCCCGCTTGAGCGCGGGTATCAGATAGACGAATGCAATCGCCGCAAACAGAATGGACTCGTTGCGTGTGAGATGCGCCAGTCCGAAACATGCCGACACCAGCCACAGATATTTGGCATCCAATCGTTCGGAATACAATATCGAACAAAACACGCCTGCACTCATCAGGAAAGCAAGCAGACCTGTTTCCATTCCCATCAGCGACCAGTAATTCAGCGGGTAATACAAAAGAAGGACGGCAAAGAGCAGGATGCGGGGAAAAGTTTTATCCGAAATTTTGAGGGACTCGAAAATCTTCAAGGTGAAAAATGCCGTGCCAAGCATGAAGAGAATCCCCGTCAACTGGATGAAGAGGACGGCGTAACGCTTCTCCAGCAACCATGTCCCGGCGGACATCAACAGTGTCATCAGCAGGTTGGTGTAGCCTTCCACCCGCTCGCCCGCATTCCAGACCAGCCCGTTGCCGTGCGAAAAATTCCACGCATAGCGCATGGAGATCATGGCGTCGTCAAAGAGATTGAAATATCGCCGCCCGTCCGTTGCGACATAGGAGGAATGGTAAATGAAGGCCAGCGCCCAGCCAATGAAAAGCGCTGACAGAAACAGGAATCCCCAATTTCTTTTCAGGAAAGGACGCATGTATTTGATCATTTTCCTATTCAACACCCAGCCCCATTTCGGGAATGGGTGGAAGCGCTTCGCCATACAGCCAGTCTTCAAAGAACCCACTCAACTCCCGCCCGCTGACTTTTTCCGCGACAGCGATGAAATCATCGGTTGTTGCGTTGCCATTTTTGTAGAGGGCAAAGTATGTCTTCAAGGTTTCAAAGAAGGCTTCATCGCCGATTTCCAGCCGCAGGGCGTGAAGGAGCAATCCGCCGCGGATGTAGACTCCGCCGTTGAACAGGTCATCTTTGGGCGGATCACCCGGCGGAACATAATAATCAGGATAGGTGGTCACTTCAGCATATTGGAATCGAACGAAGTCGTCCACTCCTTCTCGTCCGTAGAGGTGTTCGAGCCACAGCCCTTCCGAATAAGTGGCAAAGCCTTCATTGAGCCAGATGTCGCTCCAATCGGCCACGCTGACGCTGTTGCCAAACCACTGGTGGGCCAGTTCGTGGGCTACAGTCAACTCGGTGCCTTCCACATCCGCCAAATCGACCATGTCCATCCCGTAGATGGACATGGTCTGGTTTTCCAACGCCGCGCCAAACTCAGCATCCATTACCAGCGACCCATATACCTCGAAAGGATACTGCCCATAGATTTCGCTGAAATAGTCGAGCATTTCGCCCTGCCGCGCAAAAGGTTTGCGGACTTCCTCAGGCAGCCCCGCCGAGTAATAATTGCGGATGGGAACGCCGCTTTTTGATTCGGCGGTCTCTGTATCGAAATCATCGATGTTGATGGTGGCGAGATAACTCGCCATCGGGTCGCGGGTTTCAAAAGTGTATGTGGTGGAATTGCCGTTGTCCAGCGTTTCGACCAATACGCCATTTGCCGCAACTTCAAAAGGCTCAGGCACGGTCACGTGGAAGGTGTATGTAGCCTTGTCCAGCGGATGGTCATTGACCGGGTAGAAACTTGCCGAACCGTCCGGCTCACTCAGGACGAAACTGCGATCTCCCGCCGTACTCCAACCTGTTCGCACAGGCAAAGCCACAGACTGCATTTCCTCCGGCGCGCCGTGGTAGTGAATCACTGTTGTGAAAGATTGACCAGTCGTCAGCGGCTTGAGCGGGGTGATGGTCAACTCCTGACCTTTGCGCGAGTAATCGGCGGTCACTTTGTTGACGGTGATCGAATCGATATCAAAGCCAACGAAGTCTAAATTGAATCTGAGCAGGTCCTGGGTGGCAGTCGCTTCGATGGTTGTAACGGCTGTCAGGTCACCGGCAGAAACATCATTCACGGTGATGTCCAGTGTGTAATGCGTCACATCGTAGCCGCCGTTGCCGAAGCCGGGATAATAGGAATCGCCCAAGCCCGACGAGCCGGGTTGAGGACCCGCTCCCACCGCCTCCTGGGGAACGATCACTGCCGTCACCACGGCGGGCTGGACCGATGAAGGCGAAAGCGCGCCGCAGGCCAACACCAGAAAGGACGCCAACAGGCTGACAGAAAATATCTGGATCAGTTTTCCGATTTTCATGTGAATTCCTTTTGCCTTGTAACAGCGGGCAGTATATCACGCCGGGATGTTGTAGAATTGCGCGCATGAATCAAAACCAAATCATCCAAAAAACAGCGGACTTTGTCAAACGGGAATTCAGCGGCGATTCTTCGGGACATGACTGGTGGCACATCTATCGCGTGTGGAAGAATGCCGTCGTCATTTGCGAACGCGAGTCGGGCGACTATTTCATCGTAGAACTCGCCGCCCTGCTCCACGATCTCGACGATTGGAAGTTCAACGAGAGCGGGGACGAAACCCCGCGCCGCGCCATCGCCTGGATGGAATCTTGTGGCGTTGAGCCGCAGTTCATCCAGGTCGTGCGCGACATCATTATGAACGTTTCGTTCAAAGGGGCGGGAGTCGAAAACAAGATGAAGACTCTCGAAGGCTTTATCGTGCAGGATGCCGACCGTCTCGACGCCATTGGCGCCATCGGAATCGGTCGCGCCTTCGCCTATGGCGGTTATCGCAACCGCCCCATGCACAACCCCGAAGCAGAGAATCAAACGCACGCGACCTTCGAGGAATACAGGAATAGCAAAAGCGCGACCATCAATCACTTTTACGAGAAACTGCTCTTGCTCAAAGACAAAATGAATACCGCCACTGCGAAGAAAATTGCTGAAGGACGGCATGACGTAATGCTGAAATTTCTCGATCAGTTTATGCTGGAATGGGAAGGGAAGGATTTGGAATAACTGATGTCACACCTGCACTCCCTGACACTGCCCGCCAGGGCAAGTGTGCGTGCTGGCGCAAGTGTTGCGATGGCGATGCTTTCTGGCCCGAAGCAATCTTCTGGCGCTATAGGATTGCTTCGTCGCTCACTGCCGTTCGCTTCTCGCAATGACATTATTTCTTTTCAAACACCAGTGCGGACTTTGACTCATATACCAGCGCAAGCGAATCAAAAGCACGAGCGGAAACGGCAAGGTTTCTCAAGTAGTCCGCAAATTCGCTTTCGTCTTCCTTTGGCGGGATGGTCACGACCAAATAATCGTAGTCCACGCCGTTGGCG
Source organism: Anaerolineales bacterium (assembly GCA_034433295.1). Taxonomy (GTDB): domain Bacteria; phylum Chloroflexota; class Anaerolineae; order Anaerolineales; family Villigracilaceae; genus Villigracilis. The sequence goes on from DAOUAS010000052.1 coordinate 16,024, forward strand.
GCGCTCCACGCAGTCACACAATCCATATCGGCGCAATGCTGGAAAGCCACCAACTGCTCATACCAGGGGAAGAACTTTTCAGAGAGTGTCCACTCCAGCCCTTGTAATGTAGTTGCACTGTGTTGCTTCGTCAGCGCGGGGAACCACTCCTGCAATGGGTCGGACATCGAAAACTCGCGCCCCGTCGAAAGCAAAAACGTCTGCCCGTCTGCCACGTTGGAATTGACCCACTCGATCATTTCAAGGTCGGCAGGTTTCAGACTGGTGTTGACCAATTGAAAGTCCGTGATACTGGCGGTGAGCAGAAAATAGAAGGCGGACACGAACACCAGAATCTGGCTGGCGGGCTTCGCCATCACCGCCTCAGGCTGGTTGCTGTCCGAGCGGCTGATCCAGGCGGAAAGTTGAATCAGCCCCATTGCCGCCAGCATGGATTCCGCCAGCAGCACCACGCCGTCGCCGCCGCGTGTGTCGATCAGGTAGGCAATCATAATCCAGGTGACGAAGAAAAACTCGCGCCGTTTGAACGAGAGCCAAATCCCGATGTAGAAGAAAATCAAAAATGGCAGGGCAAGATAATTGGTCGGGCTGTGCAACTGCAAAACGATGAGATAAAAATCCAACGTGCGCCGACTGGTTTGACCCGCTGAAAGCAAAGGCTCGAAACCATACCTAAGAAAAACCGTCCCCCACCACGGGGCGGAGAGTAAAACGACGCCCATGCCTACCCACAGCGCGGAGATGATGCCGCGTTTGCTGCGCCCGTAAAACAGGAAGATCATCAAACCGCCCAGCGCCGCATGTAGAGCCGTCTGCGGGTGACTCATCACCGCGAAGGCACCGAAGAGAATGGTCAACGCCAGCCGTTTGCGGTTGTGTTCCCTGAACAGTTGAACCGCCTGCCAGAGCATGAGAATCAAAAACAACATGCCAAAGGCGCGGGTGATTCCGCCGCCCATCACCTGCCAGAGAAACGCCCGGGACGAGAGGGCATAGACTAGCGCGGCTAAAGCGGCGGATGTGCGCGAGGGAAGGATTTGTTCGGCAAACTTGAAAAAGAAAAAGATGGAAAGCGTGTTGACCAGGGGCGGAAGCCAGAGCAGGACTTGCAGGTCCGAAACAGGCAACAGGCTCGACAGAATTCCAGCGATGTAGAAACCAACCGGCGGGTAGGCGAAGGGGATATCCACAAAGTTGTAGGTGGTGAACTGCGGCAACGCGAAGCGATTCGCCTTCAAATCCTGAATCATTGCATAGAACATTCCACCATCGTTGAGTGGGAATCCACTGGAGGCGGCGGGGACGAAACGTACCACCGCGCCGAAAAGTAATGCCGTAAAAAGTAAAAGCGCGCCCCAATCCAGGTTTCGCCTCATGAATGCCTCCGCATTGATAAAAGACCCTAAAGGCTCGTATTGCGGAAAACCTTTAGGGTCTTGAATCTCATCTCATTACAGGTCTTGACGGCGGCTCCAACAATCGCGCAAATTCCTTCGCGCCTTCATCATCGGTCACTGCGAGCACCTCATCGCCCTCCTCGAAGCCGATTGTGCCGCGTGGCAGGGTAATCTGTCCGTGGCGGATGATTGCCGCAATCACACAGGTATCGGGCAATCCCAGGTCTTTGATGGGCACACCAAGCGCCTTTGCGCCAGGGGGAACCTTTTCCTCCACCAGTGAATAGCGTCCGCGGCGCAGTTTGAGCAGGGTCATCATGTCGCCCATCGACATTTCCTCCTGAATCAGGTGCGCCATTACATCCGCCTGGTTGATGACTTCGTCCACATGGAAGTTCTGGTCGAAGAGCCAGGCGTTGAGCGGATTGTTGATGCGGGCAACCGTGCGGCGAACCTTGAACAGGGTGCGCGCCAGGTAACAGGTAACGAGATTGGCGGCGTCGTCACTGCTGGTGGTTACAAGGACGTTCGCTTTTTCCATCCCTGCGAGTTTCAAAACTTCGGGGTCGGTTGCCATTCCCTCGTAAATGACTTCGGTGGGAAGTTCACGATGGAGCAGATTCAGCAATTCGCGCTTATGTTCGATCATGCGTACCTGGTGATTTTGTTCCAGCAGTTGTTTTGCCAGTTGCGCGCCGGTCCTTCCGCCGCCTGCGATAAAGACAAACATATTAGGCCTCCGTTCCTTCGAGCAAGCGCGCGTTCAGGGCGGTCACACCTTCCAGTGTCGCGCTGACGGTCAGGACATCGCCGCCTTTGAGTATTGAGTCTGGTGAAACCAGTTCGGCGCGCCCGGCGCGGGTCAATGCCGCAATCACAATCGTGTTGGAACAGCCGGACAACAGATTGGAAACCTTTCGCTCCCGCCAGTGTTCGGGGATATACATTTCGTAAAGTTCCACTTCGCCGTTGCCGGCGGAGAAAACCGTGTGGAAGGAGGCGTCGATCAACAACTCCTGCATACGCTCTGCACCCCAGGCTGTGGAACTGATCACCTGCAAACCGAACGACTCCTGCATTTCACGCGCGGCGGGGTCATAATTGCGGACAAGTACGCGCTTCACCAATGGATAGTGCGAACGGATGGCATGACCGATGACGGCATTCAAAACGTCCGAGTTGGTTACAACGGCTACGCCGTCTGCGGTTTCCATGCTGGCACGGGTGAATGTATCAAGCGAGAGAACCTCGCCTTCGACGGTGCGCCCGTGAAAATCGGCGGGAAGGCGGTTGAAGTTGTTGCGGTTATTGTCCACAACCACGACCTTGTGCTTTTGTTTGTAAAGGCGGTAGGCGAGTTGTTCGCCCACCCTGCCGCATCCGATGACAACGAAATTCATGTGAGCAACTCCTTAGACAATGCTTTCTTCATGGATATGATATGGAACGTCTGTAATAACAATACCGTGCGTGTTCTTCAATTGATCACGCAGAATATCGGCGGTGTTCATGTGCAATGCGCCGGCAAGACGGTTATTTGTAACAAATTCGGGCACCACAACCGTGATCGTCTCTCCCGGCTGGCGCGTGCCGGCGATTTCGGAAACATATTGCAAAATCGGTTCGATAAACAGGCGATAGGGGGAATCGAGCAACACCATGCGCACGCCCTCGCCCCAGGTTTCCCATTTGGCGCGGACTTTTTCCGCGTCGGCGGGTTCGATGACCACATGCACGGCGGTCACATCATTGGATAACATGCGGGCGTAGCGCAGGGCGGCAAGCGTACCCTGATGCACCCCGCTGACCGGCAGGATAACGCGATGACGGGTAGCATGGTGGGGGATGACGCCGATATTTTCAAGGGAAAGGTTTCTGGCAAGGTTTCTGTAGTGCAGGTGAATCATCCACAGCGCGCCGATCAACAGCGGGATCAGGATCAGCACCACGAACGCCCCGTCCTTGAACTTGGTGATTGCAAAGACGAACATCACGATGCCGGTACAGAGGGCGCCAAAGCCGTTGGTGATCATCTTCAAACGCCAGAGCGGGTCATAATGAAGCGCCGAAACGCGGTGAGAACCCTCCTCCTTTTTTTCAGGGTGAATGTTTCCGCTCCGCTTCCAGCGCAACGCCATGCCGAGTTGAGCAAGCGTGAAGGACAGGAAAACCCCGATGGCGTAGAGCGGAATGAGGCGCGTCACGCTCGCCTGGAATAAAATGATCAATAGCGATGAAAGAACTGCCAGGGCGACAATGCCGCGCGAGTACACCAGCCGGCTGCCACGGTATGCGAGTTGACGCGGCAGGAAACCGTCCATCGACATCAAGGCGCTCAAACGCGGGAAACCGGCATAGGCGGTGTTGGCCGCGAGAATCAGGATGATCGTGGTCGCCAGAATCACCGCATAATACAAAATTCCCTGTCCGCCAAAGACTGTGCGCGCCAACTGGGAAATCACTGTTTCAAACTCCGAAGGCACCGCGCCGGCACGGCTGGAGAGGAAGGAAATTCCAAGGAACAAACTCGCGAGGATGAACGCCATCCAACTCAACGTGATCGCGGCGTTCTTGCTGCGGGGTTCCTTGAAAGCCGTAATGCCGTTGGAAATGGCTTCGATCCCTGTCAGCGCCGCCGTGCCGCTCGAAAAAGCGTGAAGGATGAGGAAGGGGGTGATCACTGTGGCAATTCCATGCATCTGAATCTCGGGCGGATCGACCACCGTTCCAAGTGTGCCTGAAAAATACTTGTACGAGCCGGCAATGATGGTGATGAACATGATCACGATGAAGGATATGCTTGGCGCGGCAATGGCGGCGCCCGATTCGCGCACGCCCCGCAGATTGATCATCATGATCAACATCACCGCCGCCACCGACATTGCCACGCGGTATTCATACAATTCAGGATATGCGGATACGATCTGTGCCACACCCGAAGAGATGGATACGGACACGGTCAGGATGTAATCGGTCAGGAGGGCCGCCGCCGCAATCAGTCCGGGCAGTTCGCCCAGGTTGTCGCGGGCGACCACGTACGCCCCGCCTCCATCTGGATAGGCATGGATCACCTGAATGTACGAGATGGAAACAATCGTCAACAGCAGGACAATTGCCATGGAAATTGGAAAGACGTATCCAAAGGCAATCGTCCCCGCCGCTGCCAGCACTACCATGATTTCCTGTGTGGCATAGGCATTGGAAGAGAGCGCATCCGAGGCAAACACTGCCAACCCGACCGCTTTCCCGATGGTCTCATGCGGCGCATCCGCTGTGGATAGCGGGCGACCGATCAGCCAGGAACTCAAGTTGCGCGGCGGCTTGTAGTTTGCAGGGCGTTCGATAATGGGGGGTTGCGGGTTGTTTTCTTTATTAATCATAGACTCCACATTTCAGGCAAGTGCGGCTCTGAAAAATAAGTATAGCGCGAAATTATAGTACAACTTTGAGTTACCCGGGTTTGGTTTCCCTGGGTTGCGAAATGGGGATTTGCAGATAGAATGTGCTTCCTTTGCCAACCACGCTGTCCACCCACACGCGTCCACCATGGCTTTCGGCAATGGAGTGAACAATGGCGAGTCCCAACCCCGAGCCATGCTGGGCGCGCGCTTCGCGTTGTTTGCCGCGATAGAACTTCTCGAACAGTCGCGGCAGGTCCTCCGGCGGAATGCCAATGCCGGAATCTTCCACGGAGAAAATCAGAAAGCCGGGCTGGGAGGAGGTGCGGATGATTACATGACCCTGTTCCGGCGTGTACTTGATCGCGTTCTCGACCAGGTTGTACACCGCCTGGTGCAGGAGGGCCTGATCGGCTTCGACCGCATTGGGCATGTCCTTTGAAAGTTCCACGCTCAATTGGATGTGTTTTTGATTTGCCTGCAATTGCAGGGCGCTGGTCACGCGTTCGATGATATCCAACACGGTGACATGTTCCACCTGAAGACCAACGCCCAGATCGATGCGTCCCAGGTCGAGGAGGTTGTTTACCAGGCGCGACATATTTTCCACGCCGGAGATGATCTTCTTTACATATCCCTGCTGTTGTTCATTCAACTCGCCCACCATCTCCAGCATGGTGGCGTAGCCGCGCATCAACGTCAGCGGGGAACGCAGATCATGGCTGACGGTGGCCACGAATTCGGATTTCATCGTATCCAGTTCCTTGAAGTGGGTTACATCGCGCATGATGCAAACGCGCCCAATCTGACGGTCCTCCACCGTAACAGCTGAAGCGGTTGCAAAGTAGGTTCGTTTATCTGCAAGCATGATTTCGACCGACTGGTTTTCTGCGGTCGTGCTTTCCAGCAGGCTGAGCAGGGCCCTGAGTTTTATGACCTGTTCGGTGCTGCGTCCGATGTCGTTTGTGGGATCCCTGCCTTGTCCGAGGGCAATGGAAGCGGCGCGATTGGCGATCAGAAGACGGTTGCGGTGATCGGTGACCAGCACCGGGTCGGGGGTCGAGTTGAGAATTGCTTCCAATTGCCGCCGGGAGGCTTCCACGTTCAGGTATAGATGCGCGTTAGCGACTGCCAAAGCCGCCTGACCCGCAAGCGTGGTCACGAAGCGCACATCCGAATCAGAGAATGTGCGCGGTTGTTCGAAACCGGCCCATACCACACCGTAATAACGATTCTCATGCCGCAGAGCAACGGCCAATAAAGCCAGCGGCTGCGGCAGGGACGAATCAAGCTTCAGGTCGCGTGAACGGCCGAGGTTTGGCAGGACGATCTTTTCCTGGTTTTGTGCCAGGGCGAGGATTTGTTTGTCCAGGTGGGAGTAGGCATCCTGCGCGGACCCCAATGCAAAGCGCGAAGGAAGTTCCACAAAGGTTTCTGGCAGGATACTGGGAGAGAGAACCACACTGACCGAATTTGCGCCCGTTGAGAGGATTGCATCCAACACCGGCTTGACAGCATCCTGCATCTCGAGGCTGGAGGCCACACCCTGACTGACCCTCAACAGGCTGTTGATTTCGCCGAGACGAGCCTGCAGGCTGAAACGCATCTGTTCGAAGGCGCGGCGCAGTTGAGCAACTTCATCCACGCCATCCACTTGCAGCGGATGATCGAGATTGCCCTGTGCGATGCGGTTGGCTTCGGTTGCCAGTCCTTTCAGGGACCCAGTTACCACGCGCAGCCCCACGCGCAGTGAAACCATCGCCAGGAAGGCCAACAAAATGATCATTACTGAAAGCGGCATGGCAATATTCAACGCAAGTTGTTGCGCCTTTTGCGCCGGGACAGTCAGCACCACAGCCCATGGGCGTCCCTTCACAGGCTGGTAATACTCCAATTGTCGCGTGCCATTCGAAGCAGTGCTGTCATAAAAGCGGGGTTGGTCGCCGCGCGGTTCGGCATAGGTAGTCAACAACTGTGTTTTATCCGAATGATAGATGGTGCGTCCATTTTCATTCAACAAAAAGCCCGCGCCGCCCAAGTCGCGCATATTATTGATGTTTTCCACTAGCGGAAGGGTAAGCGGGTTGGTTTCCAGTGTGGTACGCCCGATCAAAACACGCTGTACCTGCCCGACGCCATCCACAATGGCGACCAAAAAGGAAACACGCGAGGCATCGTCCACGGAAGTGGGGGGGATGGAATAAATCTGCGTCAATACGCCGCTGGAAGCCAGCAACATGCCGGATATTTCATCGGGATAGAGTTGGAAGTTGGCGCTGGGTGAATCAGGATACCCCGCCAGAAGTTTTTGATCGTTCTTTGCCTCCAACACAAAGAACTGATCGAAGTACGGCACGGCTTGCATCCGCGATCCGATGATTGATTTCAACTCGTCGCCGGTGGCGGTCAACAGGCGCGGATCAGACGCCAATTGCACCGTCAGATTTTGCCCGGTTTCGAGGAAAAAGGGTACGCTTTGCGCGGCGGATTCGCTCGCGCTGGACAAGCGGTCCTCAAGCATGTCGCGCGCAGCCCGTCCCGCAACCACCCAATCTCCGACCAGTAAGGTCACCAGCAAGAGCGCAATAAAAGTACCGACGCCTAAAAGAAAACGGGATTCGAGGCTTTTCTCAGCAGGAGAAGGCTGAAGAGTCTTTTTCGCGCCGCCCCAGATGGCCGGAAATACCTGGGAAATGACCTGCGCCACAAGACCACCCACCAGCATTTCGCCGCCGAACGCAAGAGTCACAATCCCCGCATTGCTGATGGCGAAATCAAGGCGCGCAGTGGACGGTACGACGACATCCAGTCCCCATTGGGTAAACAACGCGCTAATGACATAGAATAAAGTATGAAATGGGATCAATATCGACGCGCTTACCAGAGGCTGGCGCAACCAGGCATATATCCGCGTTCGGAAGCGCTGGCGCATGGCCATGGAAAACAACATGCTCGACAGGGCAAGTTCAACAATGGGAAAAATGGAATATGAATCCCATACGCCACGGACCAGTCCCGCGGCCGCGCCCAACATCGCCGCCCCCACAGGGCCAAGCAAACCTCCACCCAGAAGCCAAAAGATGGCGGAGAAAATCATGAAAGCAGCGCCCGGATTTGCGGGAACGCCGGGCATGGGGCGGGCGGTAGCGGACGTAATTCTTAATCCAACAAACAAATTGGTAATCAGTACCAGAACAAAAAAGGCAATAAAAAATCCCCATTCGCGCCCCGTCCATGCCGGTTGATGCTCCTTCCGGCGAAGCAGGGTATAAACCAATACCCCCAACAGCGACACCCATACTGCCCACCCTGCCAAAGTGGGTGTGGCTGGAAATGCAATGCCGGTAAGGAGCTTGGGAATGTATTCCATTTCGCTAGATTATAGCCACAATTGACACAGGTGTGATTGCAAAAGCGCTGCCCAATCCAGGGGTGGGTCGAGCGGCTATTTGCACAACTCCAGGACACGGTCAAAGACCTGCCTGGCGTTCATTTTATCCGAATCAATGATGATTGCATCGTCAGCCGGGCGCAGCGGGGCGACGGCGCGGGTGGAGTCGATTCGGTCGCGCTCGATGACTTTGCGGAGGATTACATCGTAATCGGCGTTTTCACCGCGGGCAATGAGTTCGTCATACCTGCGTCTGGCGCGTTCCCCGGCGCTGGCATCGAGATAAATCTTCAAGTCAGCTTCAGGCAGGACGACAGTACCGATATCGCGTCCCACCATGACCACCCTGCCGCGCATCCCAATGCGACGCTGCTGCTCGGACAATGCCTTGCGCACGCCCGCGTACGCCGAAACGACGGAGACGTTTGCGTCCACCTCGCCGCCCCGCATGTCCCAGGTGACATCGCGGTCTTCGACGACCACATCACAGGAGCGCCCGTCTTCCTTCGAAGGAGGGCGGATGTCGATCTGCGCCTTTTGCGCCAGTTCGGTGATGGCGGTTTCATCCTTCAAATTCAAATCCCGCTGGATCGCCATCCAGGTTACGGCACGGTACATGATGCCGGTGTCGAAGAAAAGATAACCGAGTGAATCGGCCAGGTTTCGTCCAAGCGTGGATTTCCCCGATGCGGCGGGACCGTCGAGGGCGACAATGGAGGGGGGAGTTTTGTTTGTCATGATGATCGTTTTGACCGGACTTATTGGGCAACTGCCGATGCGGAATTAATGAAAAGGTCATCGCGCGCCCACAGGATGATGGTCTCGCCGCTCGTTGGCATGGTACGCAAGGACATCCAGCGGATCCAATCCTGCGGCACGGTGATATCCCAGATTGGAGTCTGCCGCCAGGAAAAATCCTGTCCGCGATAGGCCGAGGAAAGAGCGGGGTTATCCTGCAGAGGGGTGATGACAAGTTCCGGCGCGCTGGATGCGTCGAGCGACTGCACCATAAAGACCCTGCGTTCACGCAGTACCCACTGGAGAGCGGGGGAATTTACGCCGACGACTGTCACCGCCGCGGCGTGGTCTTCGCCAAGCCCCCACTCGGAAACGTCGCTGACGGTTGACTCGAGCAGTCTGGCATGAAGGGGTTGTTCGGGGAGCCACCACACTTCAGGAAAGGATTGCCCGCGCAGCCCGGCCGCACCGAAGGCGCCTGCAAGTCCAAGCGCCCCCAACGTAAGCGTCATCCCCAAACTTCCTCCCAGACGCGCCGTGCGAATCGACCATCCCGCTGCAACCAACAGCAAACTCATAGCCAGCAGGAAGAGGGAGCCAGCCAACAGCCAGAGCCGCATGACGTATTCGCGCGAGTTGACAGGCACCACGGTCAGCCCGGAAAAATCGAGCCAGGCAAAAGCCCAGATAAAGACAGTGAGGAAAACAACGCCCCCAACTTCGGCGCGTTCTTCGGGGTGGATATCCAGGCTGCGAATGAGTTCAAGGGCCGACATCGCCCAAAGCGGGATCAACGCCCAAGCCAAGTCGGCCAGTTGGCGGGATGGGTTGAAGAGGGCAAGCAAAAATGCGGCGAAAAACCAGATGGCCAGCGGAATGATGCGCCTGCCTCCCGTCCGCCAGCCGCGAACGATGGCGAGGATGCCAAGCAGAACGCCAAGCGGTTGATAAATGAAAAGGGAGAAGAAAAGCCTGCCTGCCGGGACAAGCGGGGGAGACAGCCAGTTGCCGATGAAAATCGGAATGGAGGCCAGCGCGGCGCTCAACCCGTTGGGGACGATGAAGAAGAGGGAACCGGCGATGAGGAAGGCGGCGAGAAAAGGAAGGGTTAAAGGCCGAAGGTCGATGGTCGAAGTCCCGGTTTCGGGGGTTGAAGGCTGGGATCGCCGGGAGTTGATGAGGCGCAGAAGACCCCAGGTGATGGCAAGTCCGAGAAGTCCGTTCCAGATTGAAGGTCCGCTGAGGAAGGCGAAGGCGGCGAAGACGGCGGCGATTTTGGGTTTGTTTCGGTCGTGGAATCCAAGGGCAAAGAGGAGGAATGTCAATGCAAGGATGGGGCTGGCAATCTGGCGCGAGAGGGCAACCAGTCCCGGGTCGAGGGCGAGGAAGAAGGCAAGCACGACTGCCACGCGGGGCTTGATCCGCTCCGCAAAGAGCAGAGGAGTTAAGACCAACAGGCTTCCGGCGAGGGCGGGGATGACGCGCGCGAGGGAATCGGTCCCGCCGCCATAGATGAAGAAGAGGGCGGCGGTGGAAAGAATATAAAAGGGATGCGGGGCAAGCGTGGGCTTGAGTCCCTGGGTGATTTGGAGCGCCTGTAAGGCCGGGGCGGCTTCCGCGTCGGTGAGGGGCATGGCTCCGAGTTGGGCAAATCGCAGGATGACGGCAACCAGGAATGCCAGCGCATATGGCCAGCCTTCGTGTTTGAAATGTCTGTGGTTCATGGGTCAATTGTAATCGGTTAAATCAAGTGGAGGGCGGCCTGTCGGTTTTTCGCACAGCATTGAAATTTCATGGCACTTCGTAAATGGAAACGCCGCCTTCCTCGAAGATGGCCTTGAGGTGGATGCGGAATTTTTCCTCTTTCACGGGCATGGAGCCGCGCTCCAACGCGCCAATATAAATGTAACGAATATTGTACCTGTCGATGATGGATTGGGCTTCGTCCCAGCGGTTGGTGGAATATAGTTTGACAATGTCCTTGCTGCGGGAACCCTGCTCGGTGTAACCTCCGCGCCACTGGGCTTCATGCCCGGGCCAGCCAAGCACGGTCTGCAGTCCGGTGTAGGTGGAGATGCGCGCATATCCGCTGTAACTTCCGCCTATTGCTTCGGCAATTACGCCGTTTGGGACGGTATCGAGGAATTGAATGGCGTTTGCCTCAGCAGGGTTTTCGCGCTGGATGCGGTCGAAGTCATCGAGGGTGAAGCCGAAAGCCGGGTTGAAGTTTTCGGTCTTGGTCATCAACCCCAATACAGGATAAAGCAGCGAGATGAAGAGGACGATTCCCGTTGCAACCCGAAAGGCGGGATTTCTCCACTCACGCAGGTTTTGAAACAGACTGGAGACCGCAAATGCGGCGGCGATGCTCCATAACATCCAGGCTTGATAATAGAATTTGAAGATGGTGTTGATTCGGTATCCAAACTGGTCGCGGAGATAGACGAATTCTGGGGCAAGCGTCAGGATGCCGCCAAGGAGGAGCAAAAGCAGGACGAACCGGCCGGCAGTATTGCGCGATTCGCGATTTTCAGACTGTTTTGTGGATTGCGAATCACCGATTAGGGGTTTCGGGAACAGAAAGGCAAAGGTGGGAATCAAGACGGCAAGCAGGGTTATGAGACTGGTAATGTGATTCAACCTGCGAAGGGAGGCGGCGCTGAAGAATTGGGACGCGGTCATCCCTTGTGATTCAAGGAACATCCGCGCGAAATCAGGGTCGACGTAGGAACCAACCCAGCCGATGAGCCAGGAGAATACCCACAGCAGGAAGGTGAAGCCAATTCCAAGGATAAGCCCAAGTTTCCAGTTCGGCTTTCCTTCGGAGTCGGATGATTCAACGCCGGGAGACGCGGCAGCAAGATGAAGGAGATACGTAAAAACAGGTATGAGCAGGACGCCCCACATCACCCAAAAATGGGCCCCACGAGTGGGATTCATCAAATTTGGCAAAATTCCGCCCGCCTGCGAGGAGAATCCCAGGTAGAACGGAAAATAAAGCAGGACAGCGAGAAAGCCAAGCGGCAGGCCCAGCAGAAAAACTTCTTCGAGACGTTCCCATTTCCAGCCGTCTTCGCCTGCGCGCCAGAAAACGTAGGCGCCGACGATCAGCGCGGCTCCGATGAGAATGTCCCATGTGTTGAGGAAGGCAAGTCCGCCAAGAAGGAGGGCGGAGAATAGAAACCCAGGATGCGTGATATGGAGTTTCATCCCCAGCAGCAGTTTGATCTCGCCCCTCCAGCCACCGAGGAAGAGATGCAGGGCGGCGGCAATTGCCAGCAAGCCGAAGGGAATCGCCAGCACGTGCGGATGCAGGTCGCCGAGCAGGAAGGAGAAGAAGGGGAACTCGTCGATTACTTCCATATGATTGCCCCTCATATCGTAATCCTGGATAACACGCGAGGCTCGCCACCACCACAGATAACGGTCTAGCGGCAGCCATTCGAACGGGACCTGCGGCGGCTCGGCAAGTTCCACCATGTCCAACCATTCCCAAAAACGGCTGGTGTATTCGCCGGTGGCCGGGTTTTGTGTCCAGAAAATGCCGCGTGTGTGGAGTACCTTTAACAGCGCCGCAAAGTTGGAGACAAGGAGCAGGAAGAGGGGGGCGAACAGGGAATTTACGATTTTCGATTTACGGTTTTCGATTTTCGATTGAGCGAGCAGGTTGTAGAGAATCCCATACGTGCCGATTGCGCCGAGGGCGAAGACAAGCGAAGTCATCAGGTTGTGTGCCATGCTGCCGGGGATTCCCGAAAGACGGGCGAGCATGGCAGTCATCACGTAGCCAAAGTAATAATAGGAGATGGCGTAGCCCGAAAGCCAGGGGTCCTGCGGAGGGAAGGTCGGCGAGCGCAGGATGGCGTTGATGAAAGCCAGCTCCATCGGACGTTCGGTGCCGTTCAACTCCGGGTTGGCAGAGCGGACAAAGGCAAGGAAGGCAAAGGCGACGAGGAAAAGGATTTCGGTGGTGAGAAGAAGGGATTTGTTGGATTGTAGAAAATTTTGGATTTCAGATTTACGGTTTACGATCGACCAGCCGCTGAGCGCGACGATGACGATGAGAGCAAGAATGATTCCGCCGCTGTCGTTTTGGGCAATGCCGAGGGAGGCGAACAGCCAGAAGACGTATCCCCAAATCAACATGCCGGCAGCGCGTGACAGGGCATAGCCCCGGTCTGCAAGCGCGGGGAAGAGGGCAAACACCAGCGGGAAGGTCAGCCAGCCGAGGAGGGTAACGAGGAAGTACCAGGTGAGGAAGGCGGTCATAGTGGTAATTGGTTATTGGTAATTGGTGAGCGCAGGCGGAAGGGAGCAGGCGGCGGAGATAGAGTCGGGAGGAAAATCAAAGACGGTGGAAACAGCCGACAAATTGATGGGGCCGTAGATGTGCGGGAACTGGTCGGACGTGGAAATTCCCGGCGCGGGCGGACCAGCGGGCGGCTCCCACTTCAACCCGGAGTTGAGTTTTGATTCGTCGATTTTCAACAAAACCAGGTCAGTCCGTCCGCGATAGAAGGCGTTGGCGACATGCAAGACCTGCTTTTCAGTGGAACAGTGAATGAAGCCTTCGCTTTGCAGGCTGGGCGCAACATACTCGCCACGGCTCTGGGCTTCTAGCCATTCGGCTTTCGAGGTGATGTGAAGAATCAAGGCAGGCTCCTCAATCTCCAATTACGAATCAGAGATTGGTAATTGGTAATTACGGCATGACTTCGTAAATCGTCGTGTCCTCATCATGATACACCGCTTTCCAGTATTTGCCTTCATATTGCTCGAATTTTGCAAGCCCGTCCACTTCGGGGTTGATGCCGGGATACACATTGCGTTCCAGTTGGCCGACGACAATATATTTGACCTGATATTTTTTCAGGAAGGAAAGCGTGACATCGATATCCGGCGAGACGTAGAACATTCCAATTTCGGAGACACGGTTGAAGACGGCGGTGTTGGCGAGCAGGGCGCGCTGCTGGCGCTGGTGCCAGTTCCAGCCGACGACGCCGGGCAATCCCGTATAGATTGTAAACCTTGTACACCAGCGATATTCCGTACAGTTTGCTTCCACAATTACCGGCGACCCCTGCACGTTATCCTGCATCCAACGGATGGCGCGATAGTCCTGGCTCAAGTCCATTATCTTCCCATCGAAGTGCTGCGAATAATTCATGTAGGTCATGCCATCCAGCGTGTGCGGCGCATCGTTGTTCAGGCGGTCGCTGATTTTGTCGGTGGTGGCCGTGACGGTGAACATGAACGCGCCTGCCAACAGGAGGTACAAACCTGTCTGGTAGATCGTTCGCCAGCGGAGTTTCCAAAACGGGAATTCGTCCAGCAACCAGCCAAAAGCCGCCGCTGCGCTGACCGCGAACAGCATCCAGGTCTGCATGTAGAGTTTGAAGACCGTGTTCATGCGGCCGATGTCGCCACGCAGGGTGATGACTTCCACCGCCAGGGTCAGAGCCAGCCCCGTGCCGACCATCAGCAGGAC
>DAOUAS010000053.1:0-13109 GCA_034433295.1 Anaerolineales bacterium
CTTAACGCGAATTTCTCGAATGTTGCGAATAACGCGAAAAAGCCCAAAAGACATTCGTGAAATTCGCCCAATTTGCGCCATTCGCGTTAAAAAGCCTTCGGCGCTCGCAAGCGTATCACTTATGTCTTAACCATCGCCTTGAGTTTTACTACACCATGAAATCGGCAAGCTGGTTGAACATAATCGAAATTGAGTTTTCAGCACTTTCCAGACAGTGCCTCAATCGACGTATTCCAACCCTTGAACAGCTTGAACACGAAATCCTGGCGTTGGCGGCTGAACGCACCAAGCGCAAAATCAAGATCAATTGGCAATTCTCCATCCAGTCGGCCCGCTCGAAACTCAATTCACAATATGCCGCCATCCAATCTGATAACGAAAAATTCAAAAACTCTTAATTTACACTGTATTGAGCGTAGTCGAAGCGCAATCACGAATTCGCCGTTAGACTACGTTTTGGGAGATTCCAACGAGTCTGAAATTGGCTTGCGTGGAACGGAGTTCATGTCGATTTCGATGGCAGAGAGCAGGATTTGAATTCCGAGAATAACGCACAGCGTGGGCAGCATCACAGTGCCGGTGGGGGCGGGGACGTTCCGGCTTGCGTAGTCGATCCATTTGACCGCGCCGAATATTCCGCCGAAAGACAACAGCGGAATGCCAACCATCAAATATAACGACATCATCGAAAAATCATGAATGTAATATTTCAGCAGAATACGGCGGAAAAACGTGGCAAGCAATTTGACCGGAAACTCGAACAAGGTGCGGCGAATCGACAGGTTCGAGGTCTCGTTTCGGTAACGGGCCGGGATGGGCACATCCATCACCATTGCGCCAAGCAGGTACAGGTGGGCAAGCATTGACGTTTCAAAAAAGTAACGGCGGTCTATTTTATCCAGCGGCAGTTGCGCAAGGATTTCGGCGCGGATGGCGAAATATCCGTTGGTCGGGTCGAAAATGCCCCAGTAGCCGGTGGCGGCTTTGGTGAGGAAACTCAAACCGAGATTCCCGATGCGGCGCGCGAGCGGCATTTGTCCCAGCGATTGAAAGTCGCGGAAACGGTTGCCTTTGACGTAATCGGCTTTTCCCTGAATCAGCGGCTTGACCAGAGCTGGAATGTACGCCGGGTCCATCTGATCGTCACCGTCGAGTTTGACCACGACCTGAGCGCGGAGTTCGAGCGCCTTGCGGAATCCGCTGACCATTGCGCCGCCCACGCCCTGATTTTGGGTGTGCGTGACAAGCTTGATGCGTGTGTCGCGTTTTGCTGCTTCTGCAACCAGCTTTCCGCTGGAGTCGGGCGAAGCGTCATCCACAACAATGATGTGCTTCAAGTAGGAAGGCAGTCCGTTCAGCACGGATTGGATGTTATCTGCCACGCCATAGGCCGGGATGACAGCCGCGATGTCAAATTCTGTAAAATCCATGAAAGGGATTGTAATCGAAAAGGTGATAGAATCGAAAAAAAGGAAAAAACCATGGCAATCGGGGAACAGATTCTCATTATTGAAAGTGATCCAGACATCGCCGATCTGGTTGGCCGGCAGTCGCTACAGCCGCTCGGGTATCAGGTGACTGTGGTAGGCGATGCCGGGTCTGCGATCAAATTTGCGATTCAAAATACGCCGGCTTTGATTCTTGCCAATTTGAACTTTCCAGGTTTGAGCGGAAAGGATATGCTTGCGGCGTTCACTGCGCAGGGCATCAAATCACCTGTAATTGTCATCGCTGAAAAAGGGCAGGAGACCGACGCCATCCAGGCCTTTCGGCTGGGCGCTACTGATGTAATGTTCTGGCCGCTGAAAGATGCGGAAGTTGTCTCTATCGTCGAGCGTGCCCTGCGCCAGACC
The DNA here is from genome assembly GCA_034433295.1 of Anaerolineales bacterium. Taxonomy (GTDB): domain Bacteria; phylum Chloroflexota; class Anaerolineae; order Anaerolineales; family Villigracilaceae; genus Villigracilis. The sequence goes on from DAOUAS010000053.1 coordinate 1,854, forward strand.
GAGGAGGCGCGCGAACGTCAGAAACTGGACCGCCAGGTGAAGGTGATGAATGAGGAATTACAGCGGAAGCTGAGCGACCTGACGACGATTTTATCCACGGCGAAGGCGGTTGTGTCCGTCACCGACCAGCGCGTGTTGTTCGACATGATCCTGGAAGCCGCCCAGAAACTGGCGGATGCCAACATGTGCTGGTTATTGCTTCGTGACGAACGCAGCAAGGCCTTTTTGATGCGCGCCCAGCGCAACCTGCCCGACTCTTGGGCGAAAAAGATGAACCAGACGGTCGATGATGGCATCAGTTCGCTGGTGGCGCTTTCGGGCGAAAGCCTGGTGATGAGCGGCGTGCCGCTACAAAAGTTGAAGGTGTCCGCCCTGGGCAAGTCCATTGCCGTGATTCCCATCAAGATTCAAAACGAAGTGATTGGGTTGCTGCTCGTCGTGCGAAAGATCGACAAGGAGATCAGCCGCGATACGCAAACCCTGTTGGAAGCGATGGCAGATTTTGCCTCCATTTCACTCGTCAACGCGCGTTTATTCCATGCCCTGGAAAAGACCGCTGAAAATGCCCGCACAGGCGAGAATTATCGTTATGCCACGCTTGAGTCGGTGCGGGCGGCGATCCGCAATGAATTGCAAGTGGCAAGTTATCCCCTGAACTTTGTATTGACGGAAACACCCGGTAAATTGACTCCCGAACAGCGTCAGGCGCTCGAATCAGTGCAGACGGCCTTGTTGCGCCTTGCGCGTTCCTCGGAGAAGACCATCACCCCCGGATAATAAGCGGAGACGGGAAATCGAAGCCGACACTATGTCAAAAAAAGACCTGATCCTGCTTGCCTTACATCCATCCCCGATTTTGGATTTAATGGAGTGTGCCTTGTTCTCGGCAGGTTTTGCCGTGGCGTCCGCGCGCGACCGCCAGGGGATGGAAAAAGCAATTCATGAGGCGATTCCCTCCCTGCTGATCATTGGCGAGAAGTTTTCGAGCGAAGGCGGCTTCCCGCTCTCGCAGGAAATATTGCAGCGTTTTCCGACCCTGCCCATCTTTCTCTATGCTGAAAAGGATTCGGACGGTCTTGCTATTTCTGTCCTCAAGGCGGGGCTGAGCGGCTATTTGTACCCGCCGATCAAGAATTCCGAACTTGTGGATGAAGTTCAAAGAGGGCTAACCCGGGCAAGGAAATTGGGAGATTGGCTTCGCCGCGAGGTGAAACGCACCACTGCGTCGCTGGCGGAGAAAGCGGATTTCTCCGAGGGCGAACGTCAGAAACTGGATGCAATCATTTCGAACATCCAGGATGGCGTGATTGTGATGGACAAGCGCCGGCGCGTTATTCTGGCCAACCGCGCTGTTTACGACATTTTCGATTTGAAAGATGCCAGTATTTTGGGAAAGTTGCTGACCGATGCGATCCCAAACGAGGATTTGAGGGCTTTGCTTGCCCGCGCAAATGACGGCGTCTTGAAGTACCACGAGGTCAACTTCAACGATGGGCGCGTCTATAACGCGCAGTACACCCCCATTCCTCACGTTGGTTCAGCCGTTACCATGCAGGATATTTCCTATCTGAAGGAACTCGACCGCCTGAAGAGCGATTTCATTCATACGATCTCGCACGACCTGCGCTCCCCGCTGACGGCGATCCTGGGATATGCGGAACTGGTCGAGCGCACGGGACAACTTGCCCCCACTCAATTGGAATTCCTGCATCGCTTGCAGGGCAGCGCCCAGCATATCACCACCCTGGTCAATGACCTGCTCGATCTGGGCCGTCTCGACGCGGGGTTTGATACACGGCGCGAGGCGGTTCGTCTTGATAATGTGTTGAAGTATTCGCTCGATTTGTTCGAAAACCAGATACGAAAAAAGAACATCAAACTGACAGTGGAGATCGCGCCGGACTTGAAAACATTGCGCGCCAATCCCATTCGCATTCGTCAGATGCTCGACAACCTGGTGGGAAATGCCATCAAATATACGCCTGAGCATGGAAGTGTTCGCGTTGGGCTGTCGATGGAAGGGGATCAGATCGTTATGAAAGTGGCAGATACCGGCGTGGGGATTCCACCCGAGGAGCAGGGGCGCGTATTCGAGAAGTTTTATCGCGCGAGCAATGTTGCCAAAGGGTTGCAGGGATCGGGGGTTGGGCTTGCGATTGTCAAGTCCATCGTGGAAAGCCATCAGGGCCGCGTATGGGTTGAGTCGACTCTTGGGGAGGGGTCCACTTTTATCGTCCTGCTGCCCGCGCAGGAATAGGCGAACAAACCTTCCGACCCGTTTATAGCTTGCCCGAAAACTCCATCAAAGCCCGACCGGTCTTTTCTTCATCCAGGTCTTCCAGCGGTGGCTTGACCGGCCAGCGCGGAAGATCGAACAATCGCGGCAGGAGGGCTTTCAACGCGACGGGAAAAGGCATGTATTTTTCGAGGATGTGGCGTTGTTCTGAAACACGCGCTTGCGCTTCGGCCGGGTCTTTGCCCTGTTGATACAGATCCCATACATCGCGCAACCTATTGGAGATCAGATTCGCAGGCGCGGTGATGGCCCCCTGTGCGTGGTTTTTGAGCGCGTGATGCAGGAGCGAGTCCGTGCCATTGAGGACGAGCAGGTCACGCCCGAAGCGTTGTCCTAACTCGACTGCAAAGGCTTCGTCGTGCGAGGAATCTTTGATGCCCGCAAATTGAATCGGGAAGGCGTCTTTCAGGCGGGCGAGTAAACCCAGTGAAAAGCCGACTCCCGTCATGCCGGGGATGTGATAGCCGAGCAGGTACTTGTCTTTTGGCACGGCTTTGGCAATCAACTCGCTGAACCATTTGAACAAGCCTTCGTCGGTTGCCTTGCGGAAATAATACGGCGGCAAAACCACCACGCCGTCATAGCCGATGTCGAAGGCGAGTTTGGTCAGGTCGATGGTTTCGGAGAGGCTGGGCGTCCCGGTCCCTGCCAGCAGGCGGAAGCCGGGGAGTTGCTGACGGTAGACCCGCGCCGAGCGCAGCAGGGCTTCGCGTTCCTTTGGCGAGAATGACGGACCTTCGCCGGTCGTGCCAAAGAGTAGAACTCCGTGACAGCCTCGGGCCGCTAAAAGCCGAAGGAAAACCGGAACAGTTTCGAGGTCGAGAGTGGAATCTGCTTTGAGGGGGGTGACAGCCGCAGCGTAGATTCCAGCCAGCGGATGCAGGTCAGACATATTTCTTCTTATCCTTCTTCACGAATTTTCGCGCGGCTTCGTGCGGCGGACGGAGCGGTTCGCCGCGTTCCTTTGCAAGATAATGCTGGTGATCGAGCACCCACATGTACATGTCGCCTTCGGTTTTGTCGGGAAAGTCTTTGAGGATGTCGCTGCGGCGGATGACCTCGACGATGGGCAGGTAGACCTTGTCGTACCAATGTGCCACCGCTTCCTGCTCGGCGATGTCGCGTTTGAAATCGAGACCCATGAAGTAGCGATGCACGGCGATATGTTCGAGCATACGCTCGAAGCCGTCGGGAATGGTGAGTTTGATGTCTGCTTCGGGGCGGATGTCGTCCAGTCCGGTGCGTTCGAGGAAGCGCACTTTGGAGCCGAGAATTTCGAGGTCTTCGGTTTTGAGGTCCGGCGTGATGTTGATTTTGGTCGCGCATTCGCGGACTTCGGCTTCGATGAATTCCTGTCCCTGTTCGCGGGCGACGGAGACGCGGTGATGTCCGTCCACCACGAAATAGACTTCGCCCACTTTGTAGAGGACGACGGGCGGGAGGTGGATGTCTTCATAGAAGGCGCGATCCACCTTTTGCCAGCGGCTGGAGAGTTGATCATCCCTGGGTAGGAAAGCCCGGTCGAACTCGTGGTAGCGGTTGAGACTGCCCGCGATCTGATCCACGCGAATGGTTTTTACCCCGCGATAGACCGGCCCGCCGATGTGGAGTTTCTCCTTCACATCGTCGTAGGACAGGAGTTTGGTCGGCTGCCCTGACAGTACGGACAGCACCTGATTGAAAAAGGATTTGCGTCGCGCCCGGCTGAAGTCGGCGCTCGTTCGCGCGTTGATTTGGTCTGACATATTAATGACTCGCTTCGATAATTTTATATGGATAAACGTTCATGATTTTTGTAAGCCCCACTGTTGTTTCGGGGCTGGCAAGGTTCTGCCTGTAGAAGTGGGTGTGTCCGTGAAACATGAATCGCGGCTGGGCGATGCGGATCAGCCAGTTTAGGGCTTTCAATCCGTTGTGGGCTGGGTCTGAGTCGTCGTGAATTCCGAAGGGCGGAGAATGGGTGATGAGAATGTCCAGCGCGCGTCCGTATTGTATGCGGTTTAGAATTAATCGGGGAAGCAGGGCGAACATCCTTAAATAAGCCTCGGATTGGGAATATTGGTTTATGCCGTCATGTCGGTAACGGATCGAACCGCCAAAGCCGCCGATGAGAAAGGTTTTATGCCGGACGATTTTCAAATCAAGGTTGATGCCGCCTTCGGCCTTTTCCTGTGTCGGGCGCGGGTCGTGGTTGCCCGGAACGTAGTACATCGGCACATTCAGGACCGTCAGGAGATATTCCAGATAGGAGTAGGGCATGTCGCCGCAGCCGAGGATGAGTTCCACGCCTTGGAAGTGTCCGTTGGATGCAAGCGTGTAAACGCGTTCGACTGCCTGGTCGCTCACCGCAAGAGTTTTCACAGTTCCCTGATTTTGCCTCAGAAAACAAATCCCTGCAAGTCGAAGGCCAACAAAACTGCAATTGTCTGGTATTTGCAAATACCACCGGTGCACACTATAATTCAATGAAATCGGCTTACGTTGCAGGAGTCTCCTCTGGAAACGCGAAACATTACCTCCCCGATCGGGTCGGACCCGGAAGATCTTTCACGTCCCCGCCAACAACTTCAGTCTGGAATCACGCTGGTTAACCGTTACAGTATCCAGGATGTAATTGGAGTCGGAGGTATGGGTTCGGTGTATCGCGCCCGCGACCTGCACTTTCCCAACGTGGTCAAACTGGTGGCGGTGAAGGAGATGATCAATGCCGCGCCGGATCCGCTCGTGCGCCAGACCATCGTCCAAAACTTCGAACGCGAAGCAAACATGCTGGCCACTCTTAATCATCCGTCGATTCCGCGAATCTACGATTATTTTACAAACGATGACCGTTCCTATCTGGTGCTGGAGTTCATTCACGGCAAGGACCTGGAAACCGTCATTGCGGATGCAAACGGTTTTTTGCCCGAAGACCAGATTATCAACTGGGCAATCCAATTATGTGACGTGCTTTCATATCTTCATGCCCACAAGCCAGACCCGGTGATCTTCCGCGACATGAAGCCGTCCAACGTGATGATCAATCATAACGGCGATGTGGTGCTTGTGGACTTCGGCATCGCCAGGACATTCCAAAGCGGACAAAAAGGCACGATGATCGGCACGGAGGGATATTCCCCGCCCGAACAGTATCGCGGTGAAGCCTCCCCGCTTGCGGATATTTACTCGCTGGGCGCGACCCTGCACCATGCCGTCACCCGCCGTGATCCGCGTCTCGAACCGCCATTCTCCTTTTCCGAGCGCCCTGTGCGCCGCATCAACCCGAACGTGTCGGTGGAATTCGAAGCGGTCATCAACGTTGCCCTTCAATACACCCCCTCGGACCGTTTTCCCAATGCCGATGCAATGAAGGAGGCGTTGACGAATGTGGCGCGCAAGACCGGGTTGCTTTCCAAGATAGCCTCCACCATGCCGGTTTCAAGCGGCGGCGGCACCGGAATCAAACCGCTCTGGTCCTTCAAGTGTGAAGATGAAATTCGCGGCACGCCGGTGCTGCATCAGGGGATGTTGTTCATTGGGTGTTACGACAACAATCTCTATGCTTTGAATGCCGCAGATGGAAAATTCCAGTGGAAGTATGCCGCCGAAGGCGGCATTGTTACGCGTCCAATCGTGTTCGACAACAACGTCATCTTTGGCTCGGAGGATAAGCGCCTGCATGTGGTTGGAGTCCGGGCCGGCAAGGTGGTTTGGACCTATTATACGGATGGAAAAATCTATTCCTCCCCGCGCATCGCGGATGGACATATCTTTTTTGGGTCGGAAGACCAGGACCTGCATGCCGTCAATGTAAATAGCGGCCGGGCGGTCTGGAAGTACTCGACTGACGGTCCGATCTTCTCCTCGCCGCTGGTCGCAAATGAGTTGATCTTCTTCGGTAACGAATCGGGAGCCGTGTACGCAGTGGATTTCCGCGGCACATTGAAATGGCGCTACCAGTCCAAGCGGGCCATCACTTCATCGCCAATCCATAAGGGGCAGGCAATTTATGTCTCCTCTGTGGATGGTTCTCTCTACGCCCTCGATGCGGGTAATGGGTGGCCGATCTGGAAGTTCCGCCTGGGGAAGGGGTCTGTCTCGTCTCCCGCGCTTGCCGATGATTTTGCATTTGTCGGCGCGGCGGATGGCTTTATCTATTGTGTGGATGTACGCAACGCGAAGGAGGTCTGGCGTTTCCGCACTGAGAATCAAGTGAGCAGTTCCCCGGTGGTTTACAAGGATTCGCTCTACTGCGGCTCGGTGGATGGCAGTATGTATTGTCTTGAATACCGCTCGGGCCGCCTGCGTTGGAAATTTGAATCTCAAGCCGCGATTACAGGCTCGCCAGTGGTGTTTGACGATATTGTATATTTTGGCTCGACAGATCATCACGTTTATGCTTTATTTGCCTAAAAGGAGCTCCCGTGGCTGATTTCTTTCAAAAATTGTTCGGAACCAAACCAAAGGCAAAGGAACAAACTGCTCAAACCAAGCCGGTCGATTTGGCCGTGACCGCGCCTTTGTCAGACCAGCAGATCAACTCGATCCTGATGAACCAGAACTTGAAGTATGAGATGAAGCAATTGGTTGCCAGCGCGGGACAGTCCGTTGGAAAACAGCGCGATCATAATGAAGACAGCCTTCTTGCCCTTACCTCCACCATTTCCGGCAGGTCGGAAAGCATTCCTTTTGGGTTGTATATCGTTGCCGATGGCATGGGCGGGCACCAATTCGGCGAAGTGGCCAGCAACGCCGCCGTGCGTATCATGGGCGGTAACATTACCAGGAAGTTTCACTCTTATCTCTACAATTTGCCAACACAGGTCCTTCAGGAATCCCTGCAGGAGGTCATGGAAAACTCCATAATGGAGGCTCATCAATATGTTCAACGCGAGGCGCCGGGAAGCGGCACCACGGTCACGGCGGCTTTGGTTCTGGGTCAGCAGGTGACCATCGCGCATGTGGGAGACAGCCGCGCCTATTCCATTTTTCCCGATGGGCGGATAGACCCCATCACCCGCGATCACTCGCTTGTAAAACGCCTGGAGGAACTTGGCCACCTTAGCAAGGATGAAGCCGCCAATTTTCCGCACCGCAACGTGTTGATCCGTGCCCTAGGGCAGGGCGAAGCGCTCGAAGCGGATATATTTACCATCCCATTTCCACAGTCCGGTTATATTTTGCTGTGCAGTGACGGATTGTGGGGGGTTGTCAGCGACCGCGACATCCACCGTTTTGTCATGGAGGCGCCAAACCTGCAGCGCGCATGTCAAAACATGGTGGAAGCCGCAAATGCGGCCGGTGGTCCTGATAATATTACGGTTGTTCTTGCACAGATGATTGGATAGCCATGCCTTCCATGCCGGATTATTACGCCATTCTTGGTGTCTTTCGTGATGCCTCCCAGGAGGAAATCAAACGCGCCTATTTCGAGGCCGCCCAGCGACTGCATCCGGACAAGAACGTTGCTGCAGGGGAAACCGAATTATTCCTCGAGATACAACAGGCCTACGAGGTCCTTTCCAATCCAAAACGTAGAAATTTATATGATGCCACCCTGCCTCCCGAAATTGCGGAAAATTCCCCGGTAAAGTATGAGGTCTTGTTCAGCCGCCCCAATCTTGTCAGCCTGAATGAACCTCAACTTCTTTACATGCTCCTGGAGGTAGGCCCGCGCGAGGAAAGAGAACAACTTCCATCTCCGCCGCTGAATATTTGTCTGGTGCTCGACCGCTCCACTTCCATGCAGGGCGACAAGATGGATATGGTGAAAGCCACCGCCATTCAATTGCTTCGCAGCCTGAGGACGGAGGACGTGTTTAGCGTGGTTGCCTTCAGCGACAACGCAGAAGTCGTCATACCAGCCGCTCTTAATGCGGATAAGAAGAAACAGGAAGGACGCATCCAGATGATCTACACCTCGGGTGCGACCGAAATCTATAACGGCTTGAAGGCCGGTTATCAGGAAGTGCGCCGGACAGTCGACCCCTCGCGAGTCAACCACATCATTCTTCTTACCGATGGACAAACCTATGGTGACGAACAGGAATGCCTGAAACTTGCCGAACAGGCCGCGGCCCAGAACATTGGCATCAGCGGCATGGGCATTGGGAGCGACTGGAACGACATCTTTCTTGATGCCCTTGCCGGCAAAACAGGCGGCTCCTCAGCCTATATCTCGAATCCGAAGGACATCCAGCGCCTGCTCGTAGAAAAGTTCAATGCGCTCATCAGCACCTATGCGGATGACGTCATTCTTGAATACCAGGAACAGGAACATGTCAGGGTCAATTATGCGTTCCGCCTCCAGCCCGAGGCCAGTTCCATAGCCATTGAGCCCCAGATGAAACTTGGACCCATCCTGCGGGATGCCCCATTGCAGGTCATGTTCGAGCTTGTTGTCGAGCCCGCCGCCTTGAACGTGGATGTATTGACGGTTTTGAACGGATTCCTGAAAGTCTCCATTACTGCAAACCCCATGCCTGTTTCACCCATACGTCTGCATCTGAAACGCGAAGTTCATTCCGTACCCTCCGCCGAGCTGCCCCCCACCCGTATTTTGAGTTCGCTTTCCCGCCTGTCTCTGTACCGGATGCAGGAGCGCGCCCGCGCTGCCGCGGATGCCGGACAGTATGACGCGGCTGCGCGCCAATTGCAAAGTCTTGCAACTCACCTCCTCTCCAAAGGGGAACATGCGCTTGCCAAAACAGCCCTGCTTGAAGCCAACAACCTTGAAAAGATGCATGCCTGGAGCGCAAGCGGGAACAAGGACGTCAAATACAGCACCCGCGCACTTTTGTTGGGCGGCTCGAAGGAGAAGGAAAAATGATAATCTGTTCCAACTGCAAGCATTCCAACATGGCGGGTGCCATGTTTTGCGCCGAATGCGGTGCGCAACTGATTGGCAAGGACACGCTTACTACTCAAAACATCTCGACCCAGCAATTTGAACAAGCCAATGAAAACGTACCCAGCGAGGACATGTACCAACCCTTCGACGGCAGCGACGCATGGGGAAGCCTGCATTTGCTGGATACCGGGCAGGTGCTTCCTCTTTCGAACCGGAACGAATTCACCATGGGACGCGTCAGCGAAGGACAACCCATCATGCCCGATATCGACCTTTCCCCCTATCAGGCATATGCGGCCGGTGTGTCGCGGCTTCATGCGGTGATCAAGCGCGATGGAGCGCGCATAATTTTCATCGACCTGGGTTCCGCAAACGGAACATACATCAATGGAAAACGCCTTGTTCCAAATGTCGAACAGGTGATCAGCCACGGCGACGTGGTTGCTCTCGGTAAATTGAAATTGCAGGTATTGATTAAAAACGCCTAGGAAAAGCGAGACCGTATGTCATACTCTGTCATTTTGCATGTAGCAGGCGAAGTTGCAATTCTGGGGGAGGTGGAGGAACTTCCCAAACCCACGGACAACATCGTCACAATCTTGAATCCGCGCCAGCGCGACGGCAAGGATCTGCATTACATCGACAACAACGTCGTCAAGGTCATTTGGCCGATTGTCAAGGTAAGTTTCATCGAAATCCTTGAGAACGCCGACGAAGAAAAGATCATTGGCTTTGTGAGGGACTGACATGCCCGACTCCATGGAACGCCGCCGTATTCTTGTCGTGGACGACGAGGAGCGCATGGTGCGCTTCATCCGCATGAATCTCGAACATGACGGTTTTCAGGTCAGCGAGGCTTTCAACGGCAAGCAGTCCATTCAAAAACTCCGAGACGTAAACCCGGACCTGATCCTGCTCGATGTGATGATGCCCGACCTCGACGGCTTCGAGGTGTTGGAAACCGTCCGCGAGATCACCAACGTACCGGTCATCATGCTGACAGCCAAGGGCGAAGAGGATGACCGCGTGCGCGGACTCGAACTCGGCGCCGATGATTATGTCACCAAGCCGTTCAGTCCCCGCGAACTCGTCAGCCGCGTGAAGGCGGTGTTGCGCCGCACCGAAAGCGCCACCGGCTCGATGCATGGCCTGCTCGAAATCGACAAACGCCTCAAGATCGATTTCGACCGCCGCGAAATCTGGCTCGAAGGCAAACTCGTCAAACTGCGCCCCACCGAATACCGCCTGCTCTTTCACCTGGTTCAAAATGCGGGTTGGGTGGTTTCTCATGACCAACTACTGCAGAAGGTTTGGGGGTACGAATACCGCGACGAGCCGCACTACGTCCGCCTCTACATCAATTATCTGCGCCAGAAACTTGAGAAAGACCCCGCCGATCCCAAATACATCCTTACCGAGCGCGGAGTGGGCTACCGGTTCGTGGATTTCAAGCGCGCCAGGGAATAGTCGGAATTTCTAACAAAACAAAAATGGAACGCTTGCGTTTTTCTAACGCAGGCGTTTTAAATTAAGGGCATAAATAAAAAAAACCATTTATACCTAAAAGGAGGTCCCTATGTCCAATCTTATTCGTTGGGAACCCGCTCGTGAAATGATGACGCTGCGAGAGGCCATGGATCGCCTCTTCGACGATGCCTTCACCCGTCCGCTCAGCCTTGCTGGCGGCAACTGGTCCATGCCCGCCGTGGATATGTATCAGACCGACAACGAGGTTGTGGTGAAAGCCGCCATCCCCGGTGTCAAAACGGACGAAGTCCAGATTAATGTGACCGGTGAAGTGCTTACCATCACGGGCGAAGTCAAGCAGAAGGAAGAGACGAAGGAAAAGGCATATCACATCCGCGAGCAGCGCTGGGGCGCATTCGAGCGCACGCTTGCCCTGCCCACCGACGTGGTCGCGGACAAAGCCAAAGCGGAATTCGAGAATGGCATCCTGACCATCACATTGCCCAAAGCGGAAGAGGTCAAACCCAAAACCATCAGTATCAAGACGAAATAACATCACCCCAAATCAAAAAGGAGCCGATGCCAAACGGCTCCTTTTATTGTTTACATGTACATCATCATCATGGATGGGTCTTCGATGAGCGACTTGATCATTTGCAGGAAT